>NZ_JBQEOF010000025.1:3677-80007 GCF_052044995.1 Roseateles sp. 22389 | reverse complement strand
CCAGGAAGAGCACCGCCAGCGGCGTCGAGTTCCGCTTGGCGAGTTCGAGCTCGTGGGTCAACCTGTCCCAAAGGACAATGCGGTTGGGTAACTGGGTCAACGGATCGGTCTCGGCAACCCGCACGGCCTCCTCAAGCGCGGCGTGCGCGGAGTCGGCGTCTCTTACGGCGCGCAGGTTCTGATCATGGAGCTCCGTGTACAGGCGCTCGTTCTCGAGCACCATCCAGTACAAAGCTCCCAGCCGCTTTTCGCTGCGCGCCTGCGCAATCTGGGTCAGAAGCTTCTCGAGCGTGTGCTCGGCCTCCCTGATCTCGCGCTTGACCTGCGCAAGGCGCAGAACTGGTTCGGCTTCAGTGCTCATCACTCTCTTCCTGCCTGGAAGGATGGGAACTCGCCCGGTCGTCAGTTTGGGACTGCACATCGTGCCCTTGCTGCCAGGCGTCTTTTCGCCTTTGCCACAGGTCCGGGCACTCTCCCGTTGCCGAGGGCTGATTCAACTGTTCGTCCATAGGATTCACATGACGCTCTTCACCTCGCGCGGCGGCCTTGGCTCCTTGACGCTGCAGTTCGGCGCGCTCGGCAGTGGGTAGGCTGTTCTTCTGATCGCGTCGGGCGGCGTGCCGCCCCGGTTTGGATCTGCGCTTCATGGTCGCCTCCCTGTCTTGTAGAGCCATACCGTGAAGTAGAGCAAGGGGCGATCCAAGCCTAGGCCGGGATCAAAAACATATTTCCCCCTTCCTCGCCAACCGTGCTTGAATACTCAACACTGACATGCGCGCAGTGTCGCGTCGGCCAGCTCGCGTGGCCGCCATCAACGACGACCAGGCCGCTCCGCCAGGGAGCTCTTTCGAAAGCGCGACATGTTCGTCAAAGCCGGACTTGCCCACATTGGCGGGCTGCAGATTTCGTCCTTCGATGTCATCTACGTCTGCCCGTCCCACTCCGAGCTGGGAACACTGATCTTCAGGCGGCGTCACGCCCCACCCAGGCGAGCACTCTTCATTGACCTGCCTGCGAATCCGAGGAGCGGGACGATCGAGCGGATCCGTGATGTGCTGGACCCGCTACGGCACTCCGACGATTGGCTGGCGTGATGGGGACCGCCCGGCGCTCGTGTCCGGAGAAAAGCCTGCCGCCCCTTCGCCGCAAGGGATGCCGCACCCCAACCGTCGTCGCGACGCCGAGGTCACCATGAGGAACTCACAGACGAGCACGCTCACGACCGTCGACTTCAAGCACGCGACGCCATTGAGCGCCCGTGGCATCAAGGTCTGTGCAGACTTTGATGTGCGCGGAGATTTCCTGAGCTGGAGCGCCACCTTCTACATCGCGCCCCGGTTCTTCGAGATGACTGGATGCGTGCGAAGAGTTGAAGGAGAGGCCGACTCCCAGACTGTTGTGCTGTCGATCGGTCAGGCGATGAACGCAAGGTTCGGCTGATCCCGGCAGGCCGCGCGACGCAAGCCTCACCATCACTTGCGACGTTGTCCGGCGCGACGCGGTCATGCGGAGCGAGCCGAGCATGAAACTACAGCCCAGGAGCAGCAGATGCGATTCTTCAAGTCCGTGGATTTCCGGCACGAGTGCCGCGTGAGCGCGTCGGCTGCAGGGGTGGCCAAGGCGTGCGTTGACTTCAGCACAAGCGGCACTCTGCTCGTTTGGATCGCGACGGTCAGTCGCTCCGAAAAGGTCTTCGAATTGGAGGGCTCCACCCACCGTGCTGACGACGAGTCAGATCGTGAGGCCGTGATACGGGCGGTCTCGACGGCAATCGATGCCGTAATCGCAGCCACTTGAAAAGAGCTCGGCGTCTCCTTTAGCTGCACGGGTGAGCATTGCGTCAACCGGGGTCGCAGTATGCCTGGGGTGCGGCATAGCTCGTTCAACAAGGAAGTCGGATGACCGCCCTTGTATGTAGCAAAGTACGCCCAGGCCGCCACAGGCCGACCCGCCCAGGGTAGGCGCTTGGGCGCCATACCGAGGGAGAGCGAGGGTCGTGGCGGCCGACCTCGGTTCGTCATGAACAGACAGCCCGAACGGTTGTGAGGTCCATTGAGGCCGTATCGAACACAAGGAAGGGCACTGTCATGAACGCAGAGATCTTCGTCGGCGTCGACGTTTGCAAGGCTTGGCTGGATGTGGCCCAGGTGTCCAGCCCATTGAAGGACGCGCCAGGCGAGTTGACATCCAGAGTGAGCAATGACGAGGCTGGGCGCGCGGTGCTCGTGAAACAGCTCCAGCGGTTGGCGCCGACGCTGGTGGTGCTGGAAGCGACGGGAGGCTTCGAAGCGGCGATGGCCAGCGAGCTGTGTGCAGCGGGGGTCGCCGTGGCGGTGGTGAATCCGAAGAAGGTGCGCGACTTCGCCCGATCAATTGGCGTTCTTGCCAAGACGGACCGGCTGGACGCGCAGGTGTTGGCCAAGTTTGCTCAGGCCACCCGCCCCCAGGTGTACGCGCTGCCGGACGAGACGCAGCAGGAGATCATCGAGTTGGTGGACCGACGCGCGCAGCTGGTGAGCATGCGCGCGCAGGAGAAGAACCGCTTGGCCACGGTCAAGCACGTGGCGCGCACCAGCGTGCGACACCACATCGAATGGCTGGACAAGCGGATCAAGGAGATCGACAAGGATCTGGACGGTCGCTTGAAGGACTCGACGATCTACCAGCCCAAGTACGAGCTGCTCGACAGCGTGCCGGGCATTGGCCGAGTCACGATCTCGATGCTGCTGGGACGCTTGCCGGAGTTGGGCAGCCTGGACCGCAAGCGCCTGGCGGCGCTGGTGGGGGTGGCGCCGTTTGCCGACGACAGCGGCAGGCGGCGCGGCCAGCGCTATATCCAGGGCGGACGCGCGGATGTGCGCAGCACGCTGTATATGGCCGTGTTCACCGCCAGGCGATGCAATGGGCCGATCAAGGCGCTGTATGACCGCCTGAAAGCCGCGGGCAAGGCCTACAAGGTCGCCATGACCGCGTGCATGCGCAAGCTGCTGATCATCCTCAACGCCATCCTCAAGTCCGGTCAACCATGGAGGCAAATCGAAAGCGCTTGACACGGTTGCTCTCTCCTCCACGGTCCGTCCTGGTGGTCGACGACCTGCCCGAGATGTCGACGTCTCTCGGCTCGCTGCTTGCAGGGCTCGGGTTCAGTGTGCGGACGGCCCTATCGGGGGAGGATGCGCTCTGCTTGATAGAGGACTGCCCGCCTGACGCAGTGATCTCGGACATCGAGATGCCAGGTATAGGAGGCATCGGACTCGCCCGGGCGATTCGAGGGAGCATGAGCAAGCACGCGCTGCTGATCGGGATCTCGGGATCGGCTCAAAGCCTCCGCGAGGCCGCCGAACTCTTTGACCACACGCTGCTCAAGCCGGTGTCCATAGAGGCCTTGGAGGAACTGCTGGCGTTCGATTCTTGAATTCTAGGATGCGAGTAAGCCCGCGCTCGACGAATTGGCCGGCGTGCGAATCAACAACATCCCTGATCGTTGGAAGATATGACACTTCTTCGGACCACCCACGGTGCATGGAAAGCTGAAGAGGTCGGCGACCTGGTGGAAAGCTTTGCCGCGCACATCTCCCAGTACGGGATCGTTCTGCTGGATCCCTTGGGCCGAATCACCGGATGGAGCGAAGGGAGCTACTGCATCACGTGCCTCTCAGCCGACGACGTCTTGGGACGCGACTTCTCGGTCCTGTTTTCGGAGGAGGACGTGAGGGCGGAGTTGCACCGTCACGAACTCAATGCCGCAGCGATGCTGGGAGCGGTGGAGGATGAGCGATGGCACACGCGCAAGGATGGATCTGCCTTCTGGGCCAGCGGCATGACATTCTCCAGAAGTCAGCGTGGCCGCCAGCTGGGATTCGCCAAGCTGTTTCGTGATGCCACGCACCTGCGCCTTCGAACCCAATGGCTCGAGAACGAAGTGCAGCGGCTGGAGCGCCAGCATCACGATCGGACAGTCTTCATCGGGCCGATTGCCCACGAGTTGCGCAATCCGCTGCAGCCGATCGGTCTTGCCACGCGACTGCTTACGTCGGCGGTGGACTCGAAGCAGATCGAGCAGGCGGCCAAAGTCATCCGTCGGCAGGTCGCGTTCGTCGAGCGTCTTGTCGAGGATCTGGTGGACATGACGCGAGTCGGTGAAGGGAAGTTGAACCTGCGCTACGACGACGTGCTGCTGCAGCCCCTCGTTGAGGCGGCAATCGAAGCTTGTCGCCCCTCGGCGGTTGCCGCCGGTGTCGACCTGCTGAGCGTGCTGCCGCCGGTGATGGTGCGAGCGCAAGTTGATGCTGGCCGGATCCATCAGGTGGTCACCAACCTGCTCAACAACGCGATCAAGTTCACGCCTCGGGGTGGTCGTGCGTCCGTCCTGGTCAATGTCGACGGAACTCACTTCCTGATCAAGGTGCAGGACACCGGTTGCGGCATCGGGCCGGAGCTTCAACCACGCATCTTTGACATGTTCACGCAGGCTGATGGCACGGACTCTAGCCGGGGTCGAGGTCTGGGCATCGGACTGGCAGTCGTGAAGGAGCTTGTCTCGCTTCACGGGGGAACGATCGAAGTGAAAAGCGAAGGCAGGGGACGGGGAAGTGAATTCATTGCGAGACTGCCGCTCCTGAGGCAGACCTCGCGGGCCACGAACTAGTGGGCAGTCCGAAGTCGCCTATCGCGGCTCAGCGTCAACGTTGATCGTCCGCTTCGGGCGACGCTGCGGGCAAAATTGAGGTCTGCGACAGGTCGACCGGGGACTGTGCTGTCACCTCGCAGCGGTCACTCGGGCGGTCCAGGTGCAGGCATCGGCGCCAAACGGCTGGTTCCTGGGGTGAAGCAGTCAGTCCAGCCGCCTGGCGCTCAGTGGACCGCTCTTGGCGCGAGCGGTCGCCGGCACCTTGATCTGCGAACGACTCAGTTCAGCCTGAAGCTGCGACGGCATCGCAGCGTAAGCAGCCATCGCGGGCCTACCGCGGATTCCGACCTGCCCAAGGCCGCTCGCGATTGAATAGCTCGGCATTGCCTGTCGGCCCTCATCCGGCGGTGAGCAACCGCAGGATGTCTGGATACCAGCTGCAGTTCAGTCCCAGGATTTCGTCGAGGGCCGCTTCCCGGTGGCGGCCTTCCAGCCGTGCCGAGTGGATGCCGAGCAGTCGCCAGGGAAATGCCGGGGCGCTGGCATCGGGAACGACCACCGGTGCGCCACTGAGTCCCCGGTGCGTGCGCGCATCCGTCAGGAAGTAGCCTTCTCCCCCAAAGCGCCAGCCGTAAGGCGACGCCACGATGCCCGACCGGGCCACGGGCAGGTAGTGAAGTTCGTCGTGAAATCCCATCGGAAAGCCAACGATTAGTACGGGCGTGCCCAAACCGACCTCCGGCTGCAGCTCGGAAAGACCTTCTGCTGGAAACATGTGCCAAAGTGCTGCTTGCGGCATCTGTTCGGCATGTAGCTTCAGCGTGGCCACGTCGATCTCGCCCGACGCATCCCGGCCTTGGCGCCATGCCGCGGTGCCCTGCACGTAGAGGGGCAGGATCGCGCTGGTAGTGACCGCGAGATTGTTGGCGTCGGTGTGGAGGTCAATCTGCACCCGGTCGGGATAGTGACTCGTGACTGGATCGATGAAGACGTGTCGGCACGTCACGAGAAAGACGCTTTCGGCTTCGGCTCCTCGCAAGAGAAAACCAGTCGCGCGCGTCAAGGGACGGACATCCTGGGACGTGCTCAGCCGAACCACCGCGAGCAGCAGCGGATCAATGGGTTTCATCGCGTGCCGCCGGGGCCGGAGGTCGGTGCTGGCACCCGTTGAGCGCAACGCTCCTGGCGCGGTCGGCCAGTTTGGCCAGATACATCGCTTCATCGGCCTTCCTGACCAGATCCTCCGCTTGATCGCCGTCTTCAGGGAAGCCACTTGCGCCGATACTCACGCGCTGCGTCAGAACGGCGTCGGCCAACTCCCACGGCTCGGCAATGGCCTCTTTGATCTTTTTGATCAGACTCCGTACGCCGTCGCCCGCCACGTTCCCCGCGACGATGACGAACTCGTCGCCGCCGATGCGACACACGGTATCGCTCGCCCGAAGTGTCGACTTCAAGACGTTGGCGACATGCTGCAGAAGCTGGTCACCTGCCTCGTGGCCCAGCCGATCGTTGGTCATCTTGAAGTCGTCGAGGTCGAGAAACAGGACCGCCAAGGGAAGTGCATGGCGCTTGGCCAGGGCGATCTCATGGGTGAGGCGGTCCCACAGGACGATGCGGTTGGGTAGCTGGGTCAACGGGTCCGTTTCTGCCGCCCTTACCGCCTCCTGGAGGGCTGCATGCGCTGAGTCGCCCTCTCGCGCGGCCCGCAGGTTCTGGTCATGCAGCTCCGTGTACAGCCGCTCGTTTTCGACCACCATCCAGTACAGCGCCCCCAAGCGCTCTTCGCTGCGCGCATGTGCGATCCGCGACAGCACCTCGGAGAGTCGACGCTCCGCGACCTCAATGTCCAGGTTGATCTGAGCGAGCCTGTCGGAGCTTGCGGGATCAGTGCTCATCTTTGCTGTCCCGTTTGGGCGGCAACGCCTCCGAACGTTCGTCGTTCCTGGATTGAGCGTCATGCCCCTCCTGCCATGCGTCCTTGCGGCTTTGCCACACGTCAGAACATTCACCCGTCGACGAGGGGCGGTTGGGCTGCGCGTTCATGGGATTCACATCACCCTCTTCACCGCGCACTGCCGCCTTAGCTCCTTGGCGGCGCAGTTCGGCGCGCTCAGCGGGGGGCAGCCCGTCCTTGCGGGCGGTCCTGTTAGATACGCTGCCAGTTTTCGACCTGCGCTTCATCTTCACTTCATTTCTTTCAGGCCCTTATCCAGTGATGCGGCAATCATCGATCCAAGCCCAGGCACCGAAAACAAATGTGCCAGGCGCTCGACATCCGTGCTTGAATGCGTGGCCCTTCAAGCGAGCTGTGTCGCGTCCACCAGATGACGTGGCCC
The DNA here is from genome assembly GCF_052044995.1 of Roseateles sp. 22389. Taxonomy (NCBI): domain Bacteria; kingdom Pseudomonadati; phylum Pseudomonadota; class Betaproteobacteria; order Burkholderiales; family Sphaerotilaceae; genus Roseateles; species Roseateles sp. 22389. The sequence goes on along the minus strand of NZ_JBQEOF010000025.1, from coordinate 73,038 downwards.
CCCAGAAGACGACCAGCCGAGCCGGCGGCACTCCCCACCACGAGGAGCCCTGTTCCTCGACCAACCCACACAACGGAACGCTGGAGCGCATGGCGATGTACTGGCCCCGCAGCGTCACGCCGGCGAGCGGCTCCCCTGAGTGTGACGGGTCGCGACTATTTGCCGTTGGGTGAGGCAGTGCGGCACACCGGTCGTGATAACGAAAAGAGTCTGAGCCGTCGGCCACATGCGCGTCCGACGATCCCTCTATCACGCGATGAACGGGAGGTTCGACTGAAGATTTACAAGGACGGGGATGGCGTCGAGCGAGTGCGACCTTGCGGCGCGCCCGTCGGAGTTCAGCGAGTGCGAACCGTCCGCGCACGGGACTTCTATCGGGAGAAAGAGATGGGACTTATCAAGACTGTCGATTTCCGGCATGAGTGCAGGACAGCCACGTCGACTTCAGGACTGGCGAAGGCATGCGTCGACTTAAGCGCAAGTGGAAAGTTGCTTGTATGGATCGCCACGATCAACCGCTTGGATCAGGTCTTCGAACTGGAAGGCTCCACCCACCGTGCGGACGATGAGTCGGACCGAGAGGCTGTGATGCGCTCGGTTTCGAACGCCATCGATGTGGCCATCGCGGCCCGTTACTAGTCCCGTTGCGAATTACGCAGGGATCATGCCTATGGGGCCGTTTAGGTCGGCAGCATTTGCAGGTCCTGCCGCAGCTTCTCCGCACTTGTCTCGACCTTGGGGGATGTTTCGCTTCGCGTGACAACAAGGTCCGCATTGCCGCGAAACCGCGTCACCGTCAGCAATTTCTGGCCCCTTGACCGTGCTCGCAAGCAGCGTGTGATCGAGTGGGATGGCAAGCATCTAGGCCAGGATATCGCTTACGGCTACCCGAGCGTCTGTTTGAGCAATCGCTCGTACTCGGTCTTGACCACTGCGTAGCACTCGCAAGTGCGCCGTTCCAGGCCGGGACGATTCAGGACCTTGATATGGCCGCGGCGGTAGCTGATCAGCCCCGCATTCTGTAGATCGCCGGCCGCTTGAGTGACACCTTCTCGTCGAACCCCGAGCATGTTGGCGATCAGATCCTGAGTCATGACCAGGTCGCAGCCATGGAGCCGATCCAAGCTGAGCAGGAGCCAGCGGCAAAGCTGCTGATCCAACGAGTGATGCCGATTGCACACCGCTGTCTGAGACATCTGCGTCAGCAGGGCTTGCGTGTATCGCAAGAGCAGATGCATCACATGGCCCGCCCGGTTGAACTCCACAAGCATCAAATCGGATCGCAGGCGCAGAAGCTCCCCGGCACTTTGCACGACGCCCCGACTGGGCGTGGTTTGTCCGCCCATGAACAGCGATACCCCCACCACGCCTTCGAAGCCGACCACCGAGATCTCGGCCGAACCGCCGTCCTCAAGGACATAGAGCAGGGACACGATGCAGGTCGTGGGGAAGTAGACGTGCGACAGGTGCGCTCCGGATTCGTAGATCACCTCACCCAAAGGAGCCTCCACGGCTTCCAGATCAGGCAGCCAACGCGACAGCTCCTCGTCCGGGAGCGCGGCAAGGAGCAGGTTCTGACGCGCGAGTTTCATCGGCACCATCTGCGTCGCCTTTGAGTGTTGGCCAGCGATCTGAGCGGCCCGGGTGAAAGCCGATCGATGAGGAAAGGAGGCGGCAACCGGCATCGGACTGCTGCGTGCGATGGCGCACCGACGCCGTGTGGGAATCGGCGCAGCCTGTGCTCGTCACGGGCATAAATGCTTCCCACCCTCCAAGGGTGAAATTGTGCGCGCCCGCTGCCTTAAAACTTATGAAGGACTCGATATGACGAAGCGTCAACACGGCAACAAGGAACTGAAGAAGCCCCGGCAGGAAAGGCCTCCCGAAGCCGGTCATCCCCCGTCGCCCACGATACCGGTTGCTCCCGCGGCGCGCCCGCGGGTGGGAAGGCGCTAGATGGTGGATGTCGCCGCGCGTCTGAGCAGCCTGAGTCTCCTGAGGCGATGCGCGGTCACGGGCAGCGACGGAAACATCGGGGCCGTGCGGCTGTCGCTCATCGATCCTTCCGATTGGCGCATCAGCTTCCTTGTCGTGGAAACCGGGGCTTGGCTATTTGGCCGCTGGGTGCTGATCCTGCCGTCATTGCTGCTCCAGCCCATCCGACCCCGAAGTATGCACATGGATGCCAACCAGCGCACGGTCAGGACCAGTCCCACCTTGCATCCGCTGCAGGGCGTCTCCCCGCAACAGACTCGCGCCACGTTGCTCCACTACGGGCAACCGGCCCCAGCCTCGAAAGACCTACCTCTGCTGTCCGATGAGGAACTGGGCGGATGTGAGTTGATTTCGGAGGGCAAAGGCATGGGCAGCGTTGTCGATCTCGTCTACGACGATGTGACATGGATGCTCCGCTACCTCCTGGTTGATACGTCTGCCTGGTGGCAAGGTGGGCCACATGTGCTGATCAGCCCCCATTGGCTCGCGGAGGTCGACATCGCAGCCAAGAAGATCCACCTGACCGTCCAGCGCGAGGCAGTGCGGGCCAGCCCGCGTTTTCAAGATATCGGCACGATCGATCGCGATTACGAGACGGCGCTGCACCGCGGATATGGACAGCGGCCCTACTGGATGGGTCCCGCGCATGCCGGTTGATCGCTCGTGGCTTGTTGGCAGTCTTCGCATGAGGAGCAGAACATGAACCCCTTCTTGATTTTCTCAGCGGCGCCTTTAGCAGTGCTGGGCGCGGTACTCGTGGCCACAGGCTGGTTCGGCTGGGGCGTCGCGTTCTGGGTGCTCGCGATGGTATTGAGTCAAGTGTCATTCGTGGCCGATGTCTGGGCAGAGTACCGGCAGCAAGGCCCGAACGACGTGTCCCTCTACACCGCGCTCGTGACCTGCCTGCGACGAAGCGCATGACCGGAGGCCGCAATGACCCACGTGCATCAGGGCCCAGGCTTCGCCTCCGAGATCACTTTTGGCGAGCGAGCGGAAGACACGTTCACGGGCGAGGGTGGACGACCGCGCTCCCAGACCGATGAAGTGGATCGACTGGCAAGGCTCGCCGTGACCGATGACTCAGCGCTCGCGCTGAACATGAAGGAATTCGACATGCATGATTCAATCCTCGTCCCCATCGACGGAAGCCAGGCGGCTGACGCGGGGCTCGCGTTCGCGATGGACCTGGCCACGGCGTTGAAATCTCGCCTTGTTCTCCTGCATGTGTTGGATGTTGAGCCGCTCTTCCTGCAGTCCGCGGGCGACTTCAAGGAACACCGCGACAGTCTTCGCGAGTACGGCAACGAGCTGCTCGCGAAAGCCGCAGTGGCCGCGCAGGACCGTGGGCTTGCCGTGTCATATGCCTTGCACGAGACCGTTGAGTCGAACGCTGCTTCGATCATCGTGGCGGAGGCGATCAGTCGCGGATGCTGCTTGATCGTGCTTGGGACCCACGGCCGTCGTCAGCTGAGCAAGCTGCTGCTTGGCCGAGATGCCGAGTTGGTTCTGCGAGACAGCGTGGTTCCCGTGCTATTTGTTCGCGCCACGCGCTCCCGGGACGCCGCGCCCGGGCTGCACAGATCGTCGTCGCGTTCGATGGGAGACGCCCATGCTTGATGTCGAGACAGCACCCGTTTCCCGTGTGCCGTTGGCACTTGAGTCCGCGACCAAGGAACATGCTCGCCTTTCGCAGGAGGAGCGTTGCGCTTGGTTGGCGTTCGTCTGGATTCGTGAAGACGATCTGGAGTTCGCACCGAACTGGAGGAAATGGGTGCGCGCGAACGAACGACTGTGCGCCGGCGCCGCACGTATGTGGCAGCTTCGCATCGACCTGCTCATGGACGGCAGGACTGGCGCTTTCGAGTCGCCGCGCGATGTCAGACCGGAAGCCGTCGCGAGCACGGCCCTGACCTCGCCTTCGCGTGCGGCGGACGAGGTATCGAGCAGTAGTGCGGGAACCCCACATGGCCCCGCTTAGGCCAGGAGTAACGACCTCCCGATACGAGCTCGTGTTCTCGGCCTTGCATCGCGGATCGGATTTCAGTTTTCCGTGCAGCGCTCAAGGTGAGGTGGACATGAATGCCCTGAGCGACGCTGCCCGTCACAACTATCTCTTGGCCCGAGCCCTAGTGGGCAGCGAGTTCTCGGTGCCGCGGATCTTCAGCATGGATGCTCCATCCGCTTGATCCGAACTCGACGGCATCATGAAACCAGCCGCGTTCTTCGACCTTTCTTCCGGCACCGTTCGCTTCTGGGTGAACATCGGTGAGCAATTCGTGGGTGCGTCAGTGCGAAGGGAGACTCTGCATTACCGCTACAGCCCGCACAGCACCACGGACGATCCGCTCAACACCTATCAAACGCATGCAGAAGAACTTGCGCAGGCAGTGCGGAGCAGGATTGCAGGCGGCTCACGTGAGCCCGTCATGCTGCGAGATCGGGACCTGATTCCAGCGCAGGGGTGACTCTGGGCCGGGGCGGTGTAGGGTGCGGAGGCTCAGGTCATTCCTGTGCGGCCTCGCGATTGACCGCGGCCTCGGCAAGCTCGGACATGAGTTCGTCCGCGTCATACATGTCGTCGACTGCCTCCTTCAACTGACGCCCGTCGTCATCAAGCTCAAGGGCGGTGGCAAATGCGGCCACAGTCCCGAAGCCGGTGATGCCGTAATGGGTCATCCGCTGGTATTGCGCAATGATCGCGGCATCCAGCACCGGGCCCTGTTCCGGCGGATCCTCCAGGACGTGCTTGAGAGCTTCCTTCACGAGGCCCTCCATCCCCTTGCAGTGTTCCTTTGACACCTCTTCGCCCTGATTGGCGATCAGCGCTTTCAAAAGATTGGTGTGGTCGGCGATGCCGGCCTGCGCCTGCTCAAGCATCTGCGACAGCTTGGCGTTGGTTGCTTGCGGAGCGATCTTCTCGAGGGCTCGTGCCATCTGGTCGTTGGCCGACCAGAGGTCCTTCAGTTCGTCGATGTAGAGGTCGGAAAGAGTTGTGATGTTGACCATGGGAGCACTCCAATAAGTGGGGCCGGGAAAGGGCTTTCAGTTGTCGCCCGTGCGCGGATGCGAGGAGAAGAAGCAGATCATCTGGCTGGCCGCGTCCGGACCTTGCCAGTCCGCGTGAGAGCCTCGCCGATCACCGCCAGACCAGGCATGCCCTGCGCCGTCGACGAGCCACAGCTCAGCAAGCGTGCGGCCTTCCGTGGCGACGCTGGTCTTGCGCAAGTACGCGCGTCCGCCTTCACGGCCGTGCTCGACGCGTTCCGTGACCTTTAGACCTGCTGTCGCATCGGCATAAACAAGTTCGCCGTTGAGCGGATGGACCGTCATGTCCCTGGTGCCGTGGAAGACGATGTCGGGATCGGCGACCGTTTCGCGTCAGCGCGGGCTGGGGTCCGCGTCGCCTGGCCGGTGCGCATCATCGCCATCGCCTCGGGCGCACTGGAGACGGCGCCGCAGGGCAGCCCCGAGTGCACGCCGACGGAGGCGAAGATCTCGGGATAGGTTTGCCCGAGCACTGCGGCCATCGCGCCACCTGCGGACAATCCCGCCACGTGCACGCGTCGCGCGTCGATGTGGTGGCCTGCCATGACGTGATGCGTCAGCGCCGCGAGTAGCGCCGGTTCGCCGCGACCGCGCTCCTGATGAGTGGTTTTGAACCAGTTCCAGCACCCCTGCGGATTAAGCTTGGTCGATTGCTCCGGATAGAGCACCAGCCAGCCGTGACGCTTCGCGACTTCGTTCATGCGAGTGCCGGCGGCGAAGTCATCGGGATTCTGTGTGCAGCCGTGTAGCATTAGGAGCAAGGGACGCGGCACCGCGGGGTCCCCCGGCGGCACGTAGAGTTTGTAATCGATGAACACGCGCCCGCGCGTGTGGGTGGCCGCAAAGAAGCGCTCAGCGTCGTTGACCGGTTCGAAGGACTCGCGAGTTTCCTGGGGATCCCGACCCGTCCGTTCGCCAAGAGGCTGCCGAAACTGGCCAAACCCCGAAGCGGGCGACGGGGGGCGGGCCCAGATCTCAGCCGAGCCGATCTCCTGCCGCCGCTCCTCGACCACGCGGGTCTCCACATCGATGACCGCGTCTTCCTGCGACCGCACGTCGGGGGGCGCTTTGCCATCGGTCGAGCCGGCCAGGGCCTCCTGGATCGAGCGCGTGGCCCCCAGAAGGTCGCCGCCCCGCGTCTGCAGGGCCGCGCGGGACATCATTCGTTGGAAATCGGGATTCATCAGGGTGCTTTCGTGACGCACGGACATCGGCCAAGCCAAACGGACGCGTTAAGAAGGTCGCAGCCCATTACCGCGCCACGTTCTGGCCCTGGGCTGCCGTCCAGCTGCGCTCGAAGTGTTCTGCGTCCTCGTCGTTCTTGGCGCGCAAACCCATCAGGATTCCGCCGTTGCGCACGCCTTCCTCGTACTGCTTGACGCGCTCCTCTGGAATGTTCCAGCCGATCAGCGCGCCGATCAGGCCGCCACCTGCCGCGCCTGCTCCCGCACCCGCGGCGGCCGCGGCGAGCGGCCCGGCGATGACCAGACCCAGTCCCGGCAGCGCAATGCTCGTGCCGACCGCGGCGATCGCGGCGGCGATTGCACCGACCGTACCGCCGATGGCGCCGCCGATGCCCGCACCCTCGGCGGCCTTGTTGCCAAGCTCAGTCTCGACGCTCTTGTCGCTGAAGTGGCGTTGGCGGGTGTCGTCGGACATGACCAGGTCGATGTCCTTCGGGTCGTAGCCGCGCTCGCTGGCTGAGCTGTAGGCGGACTCCGCGCTGGCGCGGTCGGCGAAGAGGCCGGTGACCAGGCGGTCGTTGGAAGCGGAGGTGACGGTGTTCATGGGGAGTTCCTTGTTCAGGCAGAGGGGGGTTAATGAGGCCGACGGCCTGCATGCCGGACTTGGCATACCGCGCCCCTGACCTCTCGCGCCCGTGTGCCCGGACGGCTTACCTATGGGAGCGGCCAATCGAGACGTGTCGGCTCGGGAAGTTCTCTCTACGTTTCCTCGGTATCGGTGTCGATTACCGATCTCCCGCGAACCTCCACAGATCCATGCGCAGGCAGTCAAGGCGCTTCAAGCGGCCTTGGGTCGTCTCCTACGACAACGCTGCAGAGATCTGCGAGATGTATTCGATGAGCGAGGGCATGAGCTACGCACTACACGCGCAGAAGCGCTATCTGGGCAGCGAAGTTATGTTTTTCAGCCGCGACTTGTCGATCGCCGAAGAGCTGATACCCCAAGCCTAAATTGGCAGCTTAATTTGTTGAGCCAGCTGTGAGGCTGGCGACCCTAGTGCTGCGAATGGGTTCCCGCTCGGTTATTGCCGCTATGGCGCATGCTGATGGGCCCTCAACTCGATGGGAGACCCTCATGGGATCCGCAGCAAAAACTCTCTCGCGTGAGCCTTGGAACAAGGGCAAGATCGTCGGCCAGAAGGCACCGTTCAAGGTGAAGGACATCTGGGCACTCCGAGTACGGCTTCAGATGGAGAACCGCGTGCGCGAGCTCGCGCTGTTCAACCTTGGCATCGACAGCAAGCTTCGAGGGTGCGACCTGGTCGCGCTCAAGGTGCGAGACGTCTGCCACGGTGACACCGTGGCCAGCCGGGCGGTCGTGATGCAACACAAGACGCAGCGTCCCGTTCAGTTCGAGATCACGCCGGTGACACGCGACGCCGTGCAGCGCTGGATCAGGCAAGCCGGGCTGAAGTCCGAGGACTTCCTGTTCCCGAGTCGCATGCATGGCTCGCCGCATCTGGGGACGCGGCAGTACGCCCGAATCCTGGAATGCTGGGTGGAGAAACTGGGGCTTGACCCTGCCGAGTACGGTACGCATTCAATGCGAAGGACGAAGGCGACGCTGATCTACCGGCGGACCAAGAACCTGCGCGCAGTGCAACTGCTCCTCGGCCACTCCAAGTTGGAGTCGACGGTGCGGTACCTTGGCATAGAGGTCGATGACGCCCTCGAGATCTCTGAGCAGACAGAAATCTGACAGGCTGACGGTGGCCGTCTCTTCCGAAGGACGAGGACGGCCGCTGAGCAACGGCGGCTTTGTGGAAGACCGGCCCCAGCGGATCTGCCGGCCAGGCCTTGTCCTTCGTCTCCTGCGGGGCGGTGACAGCAAGGTGAGGGCTGCAGACATTGTCGGCGCCGGCATTGGGCCGCCACCGGCGCGACCCGGTCAATGACCGCTGTTCACTGCGCGGAACTCACGCAGCCGACCCTGCAGCCGGCCGACCGTCGTGGGTCGCTTGTCCGACTGTAGGTCTGTAGGCACGCCCTGGAGATAAAGCTAGTGGAATCCAAGTGGATGCTTTACTATGCACCATGCCAGCGCCCCCCCTCCTCACTCGGAAGACCCCAAAGCCGGTTGACGAGAAACTGACCCTCAACATCAGTTGCGTCGACCTTGGTCAGATCGACCTGTTGGTGCAAGAGGGCTTCTATGCGAACCGGAGCGACCTCATCCGCATGGCCATCCGCAACCAGCTCGCCACCCATGCCGACGTGGTTCGCCAGGTCGTTACGCGCAAGAGCATCGTGCTGGGCATCCAGCACTACAGCGTGGCGGATCTGGAGCGGGCGCGCGAGGCCGGCGAGAGGCTGCAGATCCGCGTGCTGGGCCTCGCCGTCATCGCGCCCGAGGTCACGCCCGAACTGGCCCTGGCCGCCATCGAATCGGTGACCGTGCTCGGCGCCCTCCATGCAAGTCCCGCCGTGAAGACGGCCCTCGTCGGACGATTGCTGTAACAGCGCCCGGCTCCTGAAAGCAAACATGCATCCCCAATTCGGCCAGTTGATGGCAGAAGCGACCGCGCTCACGCGCGCTGGCGACCTCCAGGCCGCCATGACGGCCATCACCGCGGCGCTCAATGGTGGCCCTGTTGCCACAGGCGAGGCGCCAGACACCGTGGACCCGCAGGTCATCGACGTCGTCGCCCGTGTCGTCGATGAAACCCGGTCTGCCGCTGCGGCCGGGCCGTCAGCCTCGACGACGGCTGAGCAGTTCGTCTCCGGCCACTACGCCCATCGCGCTGGCAAGCGCGACTACCGGCTTTTCATTCCCGGCGTCCAGACCGACAAGCCCCGCACCCTCATCCTCATGCTGCACGGCTGCACGCAGAACCCGGACGACTTCGCCCGCGGCACACGCATGAACGCGCTGGCCGCGCAGCACAACGCACTGGTGCTGTACCCAGCGCAGGCACGCCAGGCCAACGCGCAGGGCTGCTGGAACTGGTTCAAGCACAACCACCAGGGCCGCGGCCGCGGCGAACCGGCCCTGCTCGCCGATTTGACCCGGCATATCGCCGAGGTCCATGGCGTGGACCCCGCGCACGTGTACGTGGCCGGCCTGTCGGCAGGCGGTGCGATGGCGGCGATCCTGGCGACAACGCATCCCGACGTCTTCGCCGCAGCCGGTGTCCATTCCGGGCTGCCCGCGGGTGCGGCCCACGATCTTCCCGGCGCGTTGGCAGCCATGCAGGGGCAGGCAAGCAGCGGCGTTGCCAGCGCGGCGAGCTCCAGCGTGCGCATGATCGTCTTCCATGGCGACGCCGATGCCACCGTTCATCCCAGCAACGGCGAAAAAGTCGCAGCGGCCCATGGCGCCACGGCGGTCCGCGTCGACGAGCAAACCGGCCAGCATGGCAACCGCCGCTGCACGCGGCGCCTGCACCGTGACGCGCAAGGGCGTACGGTGACCGAGCAATGGCGTATCCATGGCGCCGGCCATGCCTGGTCCGGCGGTGACCCGGCAGGTTCCTACGCCGATGCGCGCGGGCCCGACGCGAGTGCGGAGATGATCCGGTTCTTCCTGCAGCCCTGAGCGCACGCCCACCTGCAGGGCCGTTGCATCGGCGGCGCCGTCCGACACGTCGTTCGCCCGTAACGGTCCAATATAGGGGTGTGTCCCGCCCGGTGCCGACCTACACTCAGCACCCAACCCCCTACTTCTTTCGCATATGGACAGTCGAGAGAGCAGCCGGTTCACGGCGCCTCTTGCACTTCGTGTGACGGAAGACGCCGACTCCCGGCAGATTGCCGACGCGATCGGCGCCATGTGGACGGATATCGAGGCCGCGCTGCAGCCCGTCTTCGGCCGCCGCGGTGTCGCCGCCCTGTTCAGGCGCACGCTGCACCGCACCGCCGCCCGCTACGTCTGGCTCGAGCCGGCCAAGCCGGCGGGCGACGATGCACCCTCCCTGCTGGCGGACCTCCAGGCCCTGTTCTCCGCCCAGCCGCCAGCCCAAGCCACCGAGGCCGGCGGCGTGTTCTTCGCGAATTTCCGGGACCTGCTCACCTCGCTTATCGGTGCGCAGTTGAGCGAACAACTGCTGAAGGCCGCCTGGTCACCCTCTTCGAGCGCTCCTGCAGCGCAGGACCCCAAGCCATGACAACCAAAGTGACGATCAACAGCCTGGCCACCGGCGTGCCCGGGCTGGACGACTTGCTGGGTGGGGGCCTGCCGGAGTTCTCCTTCAATCTCATCGCCGGCCAGCCCGGCTGCGGCAAGACCACGCTGGCCCACCAGCTCATGTTCGCGCTCGCCACGCAGGAGCGGCCAGCGCTGTACTTCACGGTGCTCGGCGAACCGCCGCTGAAGATGCTGCGCTACCAGCAGCAGTTCTCCTTCTTCGACGCTGCGGCCATCAACCGCAGCGTGCGCTTCGTCAACCTGTGCGACGAGGCCATGGCCGGCGATCTCGACGCGGTGCTGGCCCGCATCACCGAGGAGGTCGCCACGCACGAGCCGGCGCTGGTCTTCGTCGACTCCTTCCGCTCGGTCGTGCTGGCGAGCGAAGACAACGGCGACGGCCACGCCCTGCTGCAGCGCTTCATGCAGCAGCTCGGCATGCTGATGACGAGCTGGCAGGCGACGACCTTCCTGATCGGCGAGTACTTCACCGACACCGATGCCAACCCGGTGTTCACCGTGGCCGACGGGCTGATCTGGATGCGCCAGAACGTGCAGCGCAACGCGATGGTGCGCAAGATGGAGATCATGAAGATGCGCGGCCAGCCCTCGCTGCCGGGGCTGCACGCCTTCCGCATCACCGCCGACGGCTTGCGGGTCTTCGTGCCGGCGAAGCTGGACACGCCGCCCGACGAGCTGGTCACAGGCCCGCGCGCCACCATGGGCGTGCCCGGGCTGGACGCCATGATGGGCGGCGGACTGCCGCGCGGCTACTCGCTGCTGGTGGCGGGGCCCTCGGGCTCGGGCAAGAGCATCCTGGCCGCGGCCTTCCTCAACGCCGGCGTGGCGGCAGGCGAGACCGGCGTCATCGCCGCCTTCGAGCGGCGTCCCACCCGCGTGCGCAACCCTGCCCTGGCGGAGGCCATCGCGCAGGGCAGCATCGGTCTGGTGGAAAGCCACGCGCCCGACATCTCCATCGAGGAGATCATGCAGATGCTGTCGGCCGAGGTGCGCCGGCTCCATGCCCGCCGCGTCGTCATCGATTCGCTGTCCGGCTTCGAGCTGGCGCTGGGGCCTTCGTACCGCGAGGACTTCCGCGAGTCGCTGCTGCGCCTGGTGACCTCGCTGACCGGCATGGGTGTCACGGTGCTGATGACCTCGGAGCTGGAAGATCGTTACACCGACCTGCGCTTCAGCCCCTATGGCACCGCCTTCATGACCGACGCCATCATCGTGCAGCGCTACATCGAGGTGGAAAGCCGGCTGCGCCGCGTGATGGCGGTGGTCAAGCTGCGGGACAGCGCCCATTCCGACGAACTGCGGGAGTACGGCATCGATGACAACGGCCTGCGCATCGGCGCCCCGCTGCCGGGGCAGGAAGGCCTGCTCGGCGGCCGGCCCTCGACACGTGGGCGAAGTCCCCCCGTCGAGGTGATCTAGGCAGCGCCACGACACGACGCACGCCATGCATCCCGAGCACGAGCCTGATCCGTCCCCGCGCAAAGCGCTGGCCACCGAGATTGCGGTGCTCGAACGCGAAGTGGCGGCCGCGCGCGCCGAGCTGGCCGGCCTGCAGGTGGACCTGGCCGAAGCGCATGCCCAGGTCAGCAGCCACCAGGTGCACCAGCTCCTGGAAGCCAACGAGCAGCTCGTACTGGACGCCATGCGCTCGCGCGGTGCGGCCGATTCAGCGGCGCAACTGGTGGCGGAGCTCACCCGCTCCAGCGAGCTCGACCCCCTCACCGGCCTGCCGAACCGACTGCTGTTGATCGACCGGATGGGCCAGGCGCTGACCCAGGCCAGGCGCAATGACAGCCGGCTGGCCCTGCTCTTCCTGGACCTCGATGGGTTCAAGGTCATCAACGACAGCCGCGGTCATCAGGTGGGCGACCAGGTGCTGTGCGCCGTCGGACAACGCCTGATGGAATGCGTGCGCGGTGTGGACACCGTGTGCCGGCTCGGTGGCGACGAGTTCGTGATGTTGCTGAGCGAGATCACCGAGGCAGCGGATGCGGGCCTGGTGGCCGAGAAGCTGCTGTCGTCGCTCTCCACGCTGGTGGATGACGGCCTCGCGCCGACACCGGTCAGCGCGAGCATCGGCATCAGCGTCTTCCCCGACGACGCACGCGAGGCCGAGAGCCTGGTCGATTGCGCCGACCGTGCGATGTACGCCAGCAAGCGTGCCGGGGGCCGTTGCTGGCGCTTTTACTCAGCGCTGCGGAATCCCGAAGGCGATCAGGCGCCGGCCCCTCAGGAGCCACCCGTCCGACACGACGAGCGCGGCATGCGCCTGCGCGACGCCAACGAACGGCTGGTCTTGTCGGCCCTGACGGCGACGGCCGTGGCGGAGCAGCAGGACCACCTCCTGACCGAGTTGAAAAACGCCGCCAGGAACAAGGACGAGTTCCTCAGCGTGCTGGGGCACGAACTGCGCAACCCGCTGGCACCGCTGCTGACGACGCTTGATGTGCTGCGCATGCGCGGCGGTGGCTACGAGACGATCGAACACGCCACGATGCGCCGCCACGTCAGCCACATGGTGCGACTGGTGGACGACCTGCAGGACATCGCCAAGATCGCCTCCGGCAAGGTCGAGTTGCGCATGGAACGCGTGCCGATCGAGCACATGGCCCTGCAGGCCATCGCGCTGGCCCGGCCGCTGATGGAGCAGCGCCAGCAGCGCTTTGCGTTCGACAACAGCGTCGAGGCGCTGACCTGCTGGGGCGACCCCGTACGCCTGACGCAATGCGTGTCCAACCTGCTGATCAACGCGGCCAAGTACACGCCGCCCGGGGGCGTCATCACGCTGACCACGCGCCGGGAAGGCCTTCACGCTGTCATCGCCGTCAAGGACGACGGACGGGGCATTTCCGCGGCGGCCCTGCCCGATGTGTTCAACCTGTTCTTCCAGGAACGCGTGGATGCCGGCGCGCTCACCGGCGGGCTCGGCGTCGGGCTCGCCCTCGTGCGCAGACTCGTCGCGCTGCATTCGGGCACCGTGGCGGCGAACAGCGCCGGCATCGGCCTGGGCAGCGAATTCGTCATTCGCCTGCCCAGCCTGCTTGACGAGGACGAGCAGCACGCGCCCGCAATGCACGGCCCGACGTCTGCAACGGCCGTGCCGCCACGCCGGGTGCTCATCGTCGATGACAACTACGACGCGGCCGACTCGCTCGCCGAACTGCTGCGCATCTACGGGCACGAGGTTTGGGTGGCCACCCATCCGGTCGCGGCCTTGCAGATAATCGGCACCGCCGCGCCGGATCTCGCGCTGCTCGACATCGGCCTGCCCGGCATGGACGGTTACGAGCTGGCGGCCTTGATCCGTCAGCAAAACCCCGCCCTGCGGGTGGCCCTTGTGGCGCTCAGCGGCTATGGGCGAGCGACCGATCAGGACCGCAGCACCCGGGCCGGTTTTTCCGCCCACCTGGTCAAGCCGGTCGACCTGGGGAGCCTGGAACGTGTGCTGGCGTCGGTGCACGCGCGGCCATGAGCCGGTCTGGGCCGCGCGTGATCGGCCGGTCCGCACGGGAGCGAGGGTTGCCCGCCGCCGAAGAAGAGGCTGACGAGCATGCGATGAAAGCAAAAGTGGTGGTCGTGGTGGATGACGATGTCGGTGCAGCGGACAGCCTCGCGGGGGCGCTGGAGATGTACGGATACACCGTTTTCACCGCCTATGGCGGCAGGCAGGCGCTGGACCTCATCCTGGAAACCCAGCCCCACTCCGTGGTGTCGGACATCGACATGCCGGGCATGTCCGGCCTGGAGGAAGCCGCTGAGGTTCGCGCTCGCAGGGACGTGTGTCAGCCTTGCATGGTGGCGGTCAGCGGTGCCGCAAGCGAGGACATGCACGTGCGGGCGCTTCACGCAGGGTTCGACGCCTTCCTGGCCAAGCCGGCGTCCATGCCGGAACTGCTCCGCCTGTTGGAGCGAGGCCGGTGAGGCCGCAACGCAGTGTCAACAATCTGGGGCGATGGGTGGCCTCTTCTCAGCACGGACGACGGCACAGCTCGCAGCGCTGCCGAGCGGCATGAGACGACCCGCGGTCCCAGCCCCGCAAGGCAGGCGGAGGGCTCCTGTTTGCGGGGAAAGGATCAGCGGTAGACGTGTTGGCCGTTGGCATCCGACCAATGGCGATGGAAGTGCTCCGCGTCCTCATCCGTCTTGGCGCGAACGCCCATCAGGATGCCGCCCTGCTTGATGCCTTCTTCGTACTGCTTGACGCGTTCCTCCGGCATGTTCCAGCCGACCAAGGCGCCGATCAGGCCACCGCTGGCCGCACCCGCGCCGGCGCCCGCCAAGGCCGCCGCGAGCGGCCCCGCCACCACGAGGCCCAGGCCCGGAATGGCAATGCTCGTCCCGATCGCGGCGATGGCCGCCGCCACCGCGCCCAGCGTGCCGCCGATGGCCCCGCCGATACCGGCGCCTTCGGCCGCCTTGTTGCCCAGCTCGGTTTCGGCGCCTGGCTGCATGAAGTGGCGCTGGCGGGTCTCATCGGACATGACGACGTTCACGTCATCGGTGCCATAGCCACGTTGGCTGGCGGAGTTGTAGGCGGCTTCGGCACTGGCGCGGTCGGGGAAAAGACCCGTCACGAGGCGGTTGTCATTGGAGGTGTTCATGGGGTGTCCTGTTGGGTAGGGAGATCAGTTGCGATCGGCGCGGGGTGCCCGCATCGCGGGGCCGTTCGTGCCGTTGGCCGCCACCGTTGTGCCGTCGGTGGCGAGCGCATCGTTGGCACTCGACTTCATCTGGCTGGCCTTGTCGGTCACGGTCGGGCCGGTGCGCACGACGGTGGCGGTGTCAGAGCGCGGGACGGCTTGCACATTGGCGGCCTTGGCCGTCTCAGGCGTCACGCCGATCGTGGAGGGTTGGGAGGCAGCGTTCGACGCGGCTTGCTGCGCCTGCGCAGAAGCGGCCGCACAGGTGATGCCGACCGCGAGGCCGGCGATGAGTTTCGTCGAGATGTTCATGGAGATCCTTGAAGGAGAAAGAGCCTCGCGAAGCGCGATCAGCGGCCGGGGCCGGTCGCCGAGTGCCTCATCGCAGCGACTTCACGATGCTGGCGGTTCGGACGTCTCGTTCGCGTGGGGTTGCGCGACGTTGGCCTGTAGGCGCACACGATGACCTTGCGCCGCCAGCCTCGCTAACTTCTAACTTGTTCGTCACGCGCAATGCGCCAGTGTGCGTTGGAGGACAGACGCCGCGCCCGGATGCCCGCAGAGTCAGCGACACAGAGCGCCTCCGGACCATCCACCTTGCGGCGCCCTGGGTCGCCGGCCTGTCCGGCGTGTGCCGCCACTGCGGCTTGACCCGAGGAACCTTTCATGACCGCGACGCTCTCCCCCGTCTCCCCCCTCCCGGCCCGCGTGCTGGCCATGCTCACCATGGTGGTGACCGCCTCCCTGCTCGGCGCCTGCGCCTCAACACCCGACGCGCCGCCGCAGCTTGCCGTGGCCGAGGCCGCCGTGCAGCGTGCCAACACGCCCACAACGATGGCCGACGCCCCGCTGCAGCTGCGCGTGGCCACCGACAAGCTTGCCGCGGCCCACGCAGCGGTGACGGCCGGCGACACACGACGCGCGCAGATGCTCTCCGAGCAGGCCGAAGTCGACGCCCGCGTTGCCGAGTTGCATGCCGACAGCATGCGCTCAGGCAAGGCGGCCAAGGAATCCCAGGACGCCGCACGCGCGCTGTCCGAAGAGATCCAGCGCAAGCCGGCACGTTGAGCGCCGCGAACCGATTCCCTTCTCGAAAGACATCCATGAATACGCGACTCCACATCACCCCCTTGAGAACCGCCCTGGCGGGAGCCGGCTTCGCCTTGCTGGCAGCCTGCACATCGGTGCCGATCCAGAACGGCATGCTCGACCAGGCCCGCAGCCGGCTGCAGGCCGCGCAGGCCCAACCGCAGACGGTCGCCATGGCCGCCGAGGAGCTCGCACGCGCCCGTGAAACGCTGCGCCGCGGCGACCGGGCCCTGGCCAATGGCGACGACACGGCGCAGGTGACTCACCTGGGCTACATGGCGTTGCAGCAAGTGGTGATCGCCGAGGAGACGGCCGCAAGCCGCAACGCACAGGCCGTGGTGGCCGGCGCCGGCGCCGAGCGCGACCGCATGCGGCTCGAGCTGCGCACCCGCGAAGTCGACGTGGCCCAGGCCCAGACGGCGACGGCCGAACGGGCCGCCGCAACGAGCACTGCCCAATTGGCACAGTCCCAGGCCAACACACAGGCCGAGCGCGACCGCGTGGCGCGCCGCGATGCCAAGGTCAGCGATCTCGAATCGCAGCTGCGTGACATGAACGCCCGCCGGACCGACCGCGGCACGGTCGTCACGCTCGGCGACCTGCTGTTCGACACCGGCGCCGCCAATTTGCGCCCGGCAGGGCAGCGCAGCATGGCGCAGCTGGCGGACTTCATGAGGCGCAACCCGGAACGGCTCGCCTCGATCGAGGGCTACACCGACAGCACGGGCAGCACGGCGGCCAACCAGGCGTTGTCCGACCGCCGAGCGCAGGCGGTGAGGTCTGCGCTGATGCAACGGGGCGTGCCGGGCAACCAGCTGAGCATCCAGGGCTTCGGCGAAGAGCGCCCCGTGGCTGGGAACGACACGGCGAGTGGACGGCAGATGAACCGGCGCGTCGAGGTGGTGTTCGCCAGCCCGGCGGCGGATCTTGTCCAGAGATAGGCGATGCACACGTTGAGCCGATCCGCGCTGGCGGACCGGCGGCTCGCGGTGCCCCAACACGCTGGGGCTTGCACCTCGGAACGTCCTAGGGGTGAGAACCTGCACACCAACGCCGCGGCCTTGGCTAGAGTGGGCTCACCTCTGCACGTTCCCGAGGGATTGATGCCCGCACCGCCGCTGGATGCCCTCTCGCCGCGCAGCAACCGCCTGCTGGCGGCCTTGCCGCCGGACGAGTGGGCTCGTTGGGCAGGCCAGCTCGAGCCTGTGCAACTGCAGCTCGCAGGTGCTGTATGAATCGGGCCGAACGCAGAGCCATGTGTACTTCCCGACGACAGCGATCGTGTCGCTGCTCTACGTGCTGGAGGACGGCGGATCGGCGGAGATCGCGGTGGTGGGATTCGAGGGCGTGGTCGGCGTGTCCCTCTTCATGGGGGGTGAAACGACTCCCAGCCGAGCGGTGGTGCAGAGCGCGGGCGGCTGCTTCCGGCTCAGCGCCGCAGCCATCAAGACCGAGTTCAACCGCTACGGCGTGGGCATGCACCTCTTGCTGCGCTATACGCAGGCGCTGCTGACGCAAATGTCGCAGACGGCCGTCTGCAACCGCCACCATCTGCTCGAGCAGCAGCTGTGCCGCTGGTTGCTGTTGAGCCTGGACCGCATCTGCGGCGATGAACTGGTGATGACGCAGGAACTGATTGCCAACATGCTCGGCGTGCGTCGCGAGGGCGTCACGGAGGCCGCGTTGAAGTTGCAGAAGCTGGGCCTGATCGAGTATGCCCGCGGCCACATCACCGTCGTCGATCGCCCCGGTCTGGAGAAGCGCAGCTGCGAGTGCTACGGCGTTGTCAAGCAAGAGTACGACCGGCTGCTGAACGGCCCCCTGCCGCTGGCGCGCTGAGCCGCCTGCGCAGGCGTCATGAGCACCGGCCGACCCTGTGCTTCATGGCAGGGCCTTGAAGCGGTGGGGCAGACATTCTTGCAAGCAAGGAGCTCATGAGCCGCCACCGCGCCGTCATCCGAGGGTTGGCGCCCATGTCCCCGGTTCCGACGCACGGCGAGCGCGAGCAGCCTTTTGAGCCCAGAATCGGCCTACTTCCCTTCCGCTGGACAAAGGACGCGCCGATGCAAGCCGCAGAGCACCTGGCATTGAGCGCGCACTTGAAGCGGCGGCGTGGCGCCATCCTGCAGGCCTGGCGTGCGGCCGTGGCCTCCGACCCCACACTGACCTCCGGCGCAGCGCTGCCCCGCGCCCAGCTCCACGACCACATCCCGGCCCTGCTCGTCGACTTCGAGCGCAAGCTAAGCGGCGGCGGCGGCAGTGCGAGCGATGAGGACGCGCACGATCGTCACCAGGGGGACGCCGCGGCCCATGGGCTGCACCGCTGGCAACAGGGCTTCGACCTGGCGGAGGTGACGCGCGAGCTCGGACGGCTCAACGAATGCGTCGTCGTGGAGCTGGAGGAGTACGCCGTCGGCCATCCAGACCTGGACCCGGCCATCATGGCGGGCGCGCGGCGCATCTGGGCCAAGCAATGCAGCGACGCCGTCAGTGCCAGCGTGTCGCAGTACTTCACGCTGCAGCAGATCGAGGCGAGCAGCCACATCCGGGACCTGGAGCGTGCCCTGCAGGCCGTGCGCGAACTGGAGCAGGAGCGCGCCCGGCTGTGGCAGCAGGCGGCACATGACCTGCGCGGCAACCTCGGTGTGGTGGCGACTGCCACCGCCGGCCTCGCCTCGCCGAAGGCCACCGAGCTGATGCGCAGTGGCTTCTTGCGGCTGCTGGATCGCAATGTCAGCTCCCTAGGCCACCTGCTCAACGACGTCACCAGCCTGGCGCGGCTGCAGGGCGGACTGGAGCGCCGCAACCTGCAGGCCCTGGACGCGGCCGCGCTGCTGGCCACACTGTGCGATGACTTGCAGCCCCACGCCGAGGAACGCAGCCTCTACCTTCGCTACGAAGGCCCCGCGGTGCTCGACGTTGAGGGCGATGCGGTCAAGGTGCGGCGCATTGCGCAGAACCTCGTCATCAACGCGATCAAGTACACCCGCAGCGGCGGCGTCACCGTGAGCTGTGACGACGGCGCGTCCAACGATGTCGAGCGCTGGTTCTTCCAGGTGCGCGACACCGGACCGGGCTTTCATGCCGGCCCGGGGTCGCAGCTGGCGGGCGCGCTCGAGGAGGCGACCGACCAGGCCCGCCAGGTCGCGAATGACCACAGCACCGGCGAGATCACGCACATGCGCGTCGACCTGGCTGAGAGCCATCCTTCGGCCGACGACCCGCGCCCCGTGCACCAGCAGGTCGGTGAAGGGGTCGGGCTGTCCATCGTGAAGCGCCTGTGCGACCTCCTGGATGCCACCACCGAACTTGAATCGCGCATAGGAGAAGGCACCACCTTCCGCATCTGCCTGCCGCGCTGCTATGGCGCAGCGGTGGCGCCCGGGGCAGAGCCGGGAGGCTGAAGCCCTCAATCGCGGCGGACGAGATAGCGCCGCATCAGCGGCTGCGCGCTCAGCCCGTGCACGACGATGGAGATGGCGACCGTCCACAAGGTCAGTGTGACCAGGACGTCCGCGATGCGGGACTCCAATCCGTGGTGCAGGGCGAACACGAGGTAGTAGATGGAGCCGATGCCGCGGATGCCGAACCAGCCGAGCAAGGCGGCCTGGCGAAGCGACAACCGCTCGCCCACGATGGCAGGCAGCACCGACACCGGCCTGAGCACCACAATCAGCAGCGGCACGAACCACCAGACCGCCGGCAAGGGCGCGGCGTAAGCCAGCATCGCGCCCACGCCCACCACCAGGGCCAGCTCGGCGAGCTTTTCCAGCTGGCCATTGAACAGCTGTACCGAATCGCGCATCGTGGCGCTGGCATGGTGGGAGTGCGTGGCCAGCGTTTCGTAGGAGTGCCCCTCGACCTCCTCGGCTGCCCCGAGCGGAGGACTGTGCGCGATGGGCTTCTCGCTGACACGCTGCAGCGCCAGTCCGCTGGCGAAGACGGCGAGGAAGCCCGACGCGTTGCAGAGCTGGGCCAGGCCATATGACAGGGCGATCAATCCCAGGCCGAGGAAGACGTCCAGCCCCACCGCTTCCCGGTGCCGTGCGCGCAGGTAGACGACGAGCCGCCCCATCGCCGCGCCGAGGGCGCCACCCAGCACCGTGCCGAGGAGTGGCGACCACAGCAGCTCGACGGTCCACCAGTGCAGCGGTGGGCCCGCCGAGGGGCGCGCGAGCAAAGCCAACCCGAGCAGCACGAACGGGAAAGCCGCTCCATCGTTCAAGCCGCCTTCCCCGGCGAGGCTGAATCCCAGGCGGTCCGGCCGCACACCGGATTCCGACTGCACACCGGAAGCCAGCACGGGGTCGGTCGGCGCGAGGATGCCGCCCAGCAGGATGGCGGCGCCCAGCGGAAGCCCCAGAGCGACGACGCCGACACAGGCGACCAGCGCCACCATGCAGGCCATCGAGATGACCGCCAGTCGCAGCGGCAGCCACCAGCGCCGGTCCCCCAGCGGCACGCCCAGCTGCAAGCCGACCGCGAACAACGAGATCAGCAACGCGATCTCGGCCACCGTCTCCAGCAGCGCCGCGTGCCGGACCGGATCCGGCGTGAGCACGCCGAGCACCGTGGGGCCGAGCAGCCACCCGATGCCAAGATAGAGCATCGCGCTGCTCAGCGGCAGCCGCCCGATCAGCGTGCCGAGCAGCACCAGTGACAGCAGCACCGCGCCGATGACTGCCGACCAACCCGCGAAAGACATGCCAGCGTCCTCAGTGGGGTGCGCGCTTCATGAGCGCCTCGTCCGTAGCCGAAGCCATTCGACCGCGCCGCAGCTCACTCCACCTCTTCCATCTCGGCCAGCAGCTCTTCCTTGCGTTGGGCCATCTCCTCGCCCAGCGCGTCGAGATCGAGATCGCTCTGCCTGACCTTCGGGAACATCTCGCCCTCTTCTTCCTTGACGTGATGGTCGATGTACTCGCCAAGCACCTTGACCTTGGCGTCGTACAGGGCATTGGCAGGCACCGATTCCTCGATCTGCGCGATCAGGTCCTTGGCGCTGGCGTGCTCCACTTCTGCCTCGTCGGCGAGGCCTTCGTCGTCTTCCAGCACCTCGCGTGCAGCCGGGTAGAAGATTTCCTCCTCGACCGTGGCGTGAACGGTCAGCTTGGTGCAGATCTCGAGCGCGAGCTGCTCCTTCTCTTCATCGTCGCCGGCGGCCTCGACGAGTTGCCTGTAGGCCTTGAACAGCGCCTTGACTTCCTTATGGTCTGCAGTGAGCAGTTCGATGGCATCGGTCGATGCAGGGGTCTTCTGGGTAGCCATGGTGTTCCTTCGGCCGGCACTTGCCGGCCATTGCGAGGCGTCTCGCGGTGTGGGGGCGGCGGTGGGCGTCGGCCGCGCCATTGGGTCAGTTGTTGCCGGTGGCCTGGCGGACGTCGTCGCTGGGGCGCGTATCACCCGCGTCATCGGTGTCCTCGCTCGGTGAACCTTGCTGCTGCTGCTCGCGTCTCACGGCATCGCCTTGCTGCTGCCGCGGCTGGCCCACAGGCTGCTCGCCCTGCCACGGGGTTCGGTCGCTGTCACCCTTTCCCGGCGCTGCGCCATCGCTGCCGGGCTCGGCGGCAGGCGGTCGCAAGTCGGGCGCATGGTCGGCCCGGTGCTGGCCGGGAGATGTGTCGCTGCCCGATCCAGACTGCTGCTGGCTTTGGCCTTGGGATTGATTGCTGCTCATGGGAACTTTCATATGCCGGGGGAACCGGTGAAGCTCACAGGGCAACGCGCGCGCCTGCATGCCCGTCGGGTCAGTTAAAGCTCCACTCCCCGGGGGGGAACGGCTTGCGCGACCGCCTCAAGAACGCCTCTCGCTGCAGGCCCGGTGATGCTGACTGAAGGGTTGAGGAGAGCGCCATGGGGCTCAGTTCAAGAGTCACCCCGGCCCCAGCGGCCCCGTTCCCGGGGGCGAGCATCCGGCCAAGCTCCTCCAGCTCATGCGACCGCTTCTCGCAATAGCCGTCGCTAGGCGCCGATCATCGAATGACCGAGATCAGCCTGTAGCGGGCAGTGATCTTAACCATCGCCGCTGCAGTGCACACGTTGCCGAAGCGGTTGGTCAGGTCACACTGAACCTCATGGTCGGCCGCCGCTGAAATATGCACTCAACCACATCGAGGTGGCGGCAACGAGTTGGAATCAGTGGCGGGTTTGGACTGGAACGACTGGCGGGTTTGGACTGGAACAGGTGGCGCTATTGCACCGGAATACGCACTTAATGAAGCCGACCAATGCCCAGGATGGAATCGTCTCGCGTACCCCAACGATAGTTCGTTTCGCAATGGGGCGCTGCACGTATCCGTCATTAGTAAGCGCCATGGTAAGAACCGGCTTACCGATGAACAAGTTTATGCCGGAAGCCGACTTCAAGGCGTCTTCGACACCTTTGTGGTCTAGTACATAGGCTTGAGTCCATGAACATCCGCTGCCAATGTTGCTGAAGCACTTCACACCCTGCCTGTCACCCGCCGCGTTCAGCCTCACGCCGTCAATATAGACATCCGCACCATCGGAAAAGAAACCATTGTTCGTGAACTCCGCGATCAATTGGTATTGCGAAATAAAATTCTCGGTTCTATTCGTCAACGCAAGGCTGAGTTTGACATTGATCCAACCGGTTGCCTCCGGATCTGAAAACTTTGCCGAGATGCGTGCGATCAGCGGAGAAGAATACGTCTTTACTTTGGAGCACGTTAGACAGCCCAGGTAGCCCGTTTTCATCTCGATGCCGTCTCGAACACCGCTCTCTGAAATTGGCTGCGGTGTAACCGCACAACCCGTCAGTACAGTAAGAGAGAGCGCGAAAATGGTATGGGTTCGGTTTTTCATAGTTCCCTGTCACGTTCTTCTAGTCTGAAAACGCCGCTATCGACTACTTCTCTTCAGAAAAGCAGAAATGTTCGGGCCGTGGGGTGCGGTGCGGCGTACGGCTGAGCGGTCAATGCGAGCATGCTGCGAGCAGACGTCGCCCTTCGCCAAAGCCTCGGCAAAATGTATACGAACGTATAAAGACCTGAGCGTGAATTCTTCATAACTTCAGCCCCTTTCTGATTGAGGGGTGTTGTGGAGCCAGCGGAGGCATTTGGGCGCGCACTGCGCCATAGGCGACGCGAGGCTTCACTGTCCCAGGAACAACTGGCGCTGGAAGCTGGGCTTGAGCGCGTCTTCATTTCGTGGCTTGAGACGGGGCGTCAGCAGCCCAGCTTTCAAACAATGCTCAAGCTCTCGGGCGCACTCAAATGCACGGCGGCTGATTTGGTTGCGGAAGCTGAGTCGCTCATGGCAGAGGCGCGCTGAAGTTGGACTCGTGGCGAACGTCGCGGGCGGGCGGGCTGGGAGCGAGCGCTGTGCTCAGCGGCCATCCAGTACATCAGCCGTGACTAAGGGCAGCAACCAGCGGTGCCTACGTCGGCATGATCCGCAGCAACCGGCGAACCTACTCAGATGCAGTTGGCCGGCGTCCCAGCCACACATCCACCAACCTTGGTTACGTTGGCGGTCTGCTGCAGCAGACAAGCACAGCTCATGATCGACAGCCTAGGCATTGGGGCGAAGGAAGATCGCGCGCTTTGCGGACTTGCACCGCTGTAGGCGGGGTCGGCTTTCGACATGATTGCTCAGGCGACATTTCTGAGGGAACTGATTTGGCTGCGCGAGCATGCAGGGTTGAGCCAAGGTGAACTCGCTGCGCGCCTAGGTGTCGAGGAGAGTGCTGTGGCCCGAGGCGAAGCCGGCTCACGATGTGTGGGTGTGGTGGAGTTGCAGCTCTGGGCGCTCGCGTGCGGACTTACTCTGGAGGAGTTCGGACGACGGTTGCTCGCGCGAGACCTCCAGTAGAAGGTCTGAAGGATCCCCGACAAGGGATACCTAGCAGTGCGCATGATGAACGTCCCGGAGATCCGAGCGGGTAGATCTTCTGGACTTGAAGCGATCCCAAGATTGGCGTCGCGCTGCTGCGGAATCGGACCGGTGATGGTTATCGCCAAAGACGCTTGATCGAGCGCGCTGAGCTGCGATTCATTGTCAGTCACCAGTTCACGCTGTTGCTGGCCCGAGATCTGATAGCGGTTGGTCCGGCCATCGCAGGACCTAACGCTTGGTTGGCTTCGGCGCCGGGATCGCTCCCGCGATGGACTGGTCCACGATCGGACTGGCTTGGGGGGACCGAACCACAGCGCCTCTCGCTAGCCGAAGGCGCGGTTTGGCACGTGGGCGCAACGCTTCAAGCAGCCTCAACTCCGCGTCCAGCTCGCGTAGGAAATCCAAGAACTCAACGCCAAGGGCGTCAAGCCACTCTCGCAGTTCAATGATGTTCAAGGCTGTTTGGCCTCGCTCGACGTAGCTGACCCAGCCCTGACTGCGGCCGAGCAACTCACCGAGGTCCGCTTGCCTTAGCCGACGCACCTCCCGCTGCTTGCGGAGCTTGTTAAGGAAGATCTTGCTATGGCGGCTATGCAGGGCTTTGGACATGGACTCGACGCTTCTCCAGCCTCACACCGTATCCGAATCATCGCAATATCAAGAATTTGGATATGGCTTGCGCGAGGGAACAATTGTTCGAAGTTCAACCCTTTGGCCGCCGAATCACCTGCGTTCGCGGATCTGCTACCCATGTTCGTCTCTCTGCCGCACTATGAGTTTCCGTTCCCTCCTGAGCTGACGCAACCGGGCGCACAACACTGGCGCGTGGTTGAACTGATGCTTCACTCGCCCTGGTTCTTAGTTTCGGTGGAGGTCCCGGACGTCGAAGATCCAGACCTAAGCATGACACGCACGCTGTGCATCGCATGGGACACCGATTTAGCAGACGTCCTCAAGTCCCTCGAAGTTGATCGCGTCAAAGGCATCGTGTGCATGATGCCGGCCTGGCGGTCGCGGCATGGTCAATGGACGTCGCGCATAGTCCGGGAGGTGTGGATGTGCCAATCGGACGCTGGTCAGAGCATCTCGGTGTGCGACTCAGCCGGCAAGCCGTTCGACTGCGGCTTGGTTCTCGAGCACATGGAACCGGTCGAGCGCGAGTTACTGTTTCGTCTCCCGTTGCCGGCGCCGACCCAGCGGGCCCACCCCAAACCTCGCTTCAGGCGACATTCGTCCCGACGTCGAGTTGCCAAGGCGTGAGTGCCGCCGAACTCGGCGAGCCGCACGTCTTGTTCGACAACGAGCGCGATGCCCCGCCCCCGCAGCAGCAACCGTTGATGGACGTGCGCTCATGGCGAATGCTGAAGTCGATGTCCGGTCAGCTGCACCTGGTGACGTTCAGAGACTGCGATGGTGATCACGGCGTCATCCGGCTGACATCCGCCATCGTGTCCATCGACCTCGCTGAGAGGACCGTGATCACCTCATCGGGCCGCCAGTACGTCCTCATCGTACCGCCCGAGCCCGGGACATTCGAGCGGCAGGTGTTGTGGGCGGGGGCGGCACGGCTCGGTCTCCTTGGATCTACTGACGTGAGTGATTGGTCCTGGGGCCAAATGAGAGACGACTGAGGCAGGTTGCGACTTGTATGTTCAGTTGCGACTTCCACATGGGCGGCATGGTGATCGCGGCATTGAATCCACGCTGGGCGGACAAGATCTCCGGTGGCCAGCTCAAGTGCGACGCGAAGGTCTCTACGCCAGCGTACACAAAATGACCGACAGGTCTCGAGCATTCCAGGTAGAAGGTCCGTCGGTCTTGCTCTGTACCGGCCGGGTGGACGAGCCCCACGCGGGCGTACGCCGCTCTTCGCAACTGGGCTACCAACGTCGGCAACGCTACTTGCTTCTCAACTGGCAGTAGGACAAAGGGGATGGCACGCCAATATAGATTGGCCGGCCCCGACATCGTGCCGCTGGACCGGCTCGCCGAACCTCGTGCGCGACTCCACCCGCGGAGCGCAACAACTGGCGAGCTCCACAACCAACTTCTCACGGCGAGACGGCATCGCGTGGCAAAGCAACAACAATCGAAGTCAGCACGCGAGGCTACGTGCAGATTCTTTGAGTATTGCGCCAATGCTACGACGGAAAAAATTGCCATCCCTCGGAGAAGGGACCGGCTCGGGCCCATAACACTTATTGTGATTCCATAACACTTATTATGAAACGCTGGGACTTCTGACTGCCTGTAAATTGTTCAGAGGGTATTGACGGAAGATCGCCTCTCTACTCCACTTGGGTCCATCGCAGAGCAAAGTGAGCGATCAAATTGGATCAATTCGTTGTCGACCTCAACGCGCGCCTCAAACGGAAACAGCGCTTCTTTACCGACGGACAGCAGATTTCCGATTGGGCGCAAGCACATGGATTCAACCGGGACCTCGTCTATGGTGTCCTTGCTGGGCGAACAAAAGGTCAACGAGGTGAAGCGCACCGCATTGCAGTCGCCCTAGGGCTAAAGCGCGTGGAACCTGCGTATCAGCACGAGGCGCTCGCTCATAGCGGACGAGACGACAGCGAGTAGGTTGGGGGGGACGGCACACAAGAATGACCGGCTGAGCCGGTCTCGCCTGCTCCCCGTGGGCCGATGCTTATCCAGGACGGGTTAGGGACGTAGTGCTCGCACCGCAGTTATAGCTTTCACTTCCTCCGACAACTTGCGGCAGAGGACAGTTGGACGTTGCGGTGCGCTCTACTTCACCGGGCCTCGCAAGAGCACAGTCAGTCCAACGAAGCCAACTTGGCTCACCCGAGGATGGATCGTTCGTGTCCTCGTCAAACGGTCCGACATCGTATTCAGCGTTGGCCTCGCACTCGAATCTCATCAAGTTTAAGCAAGCGTTGTCATGCGCTGAAGCAGTTGACCACGTTGCCGAAACTGCGACTCATACTGGAAGTTCGGCGTTCTGACAGGCGCCATTAATTCGACAACATGAACATCAAGAAGGAGATGGCTGACGAGAACACATGAATAGTTAGGCCCCAGAAACGCCAAAACCCGGGCGGGAACCCGGGTTTTGAGCGGCCAGCCGAAGCCAGCCAGACGAACCATCTGTGGCCTGAGTATCGGTTGCAGCACCCGACGCGTCAAGTGTTCGGGCGCGATGGGGAAGCTTGCCTCTACGGCCCGCGCTGCGGGCTCGACCCCTCAATCTGATGCGACTTTCCATACGCTTGCAGCGCGAGATCGTGCGTCTGCATTTCCACGATCCATCGCGTTCGAGCCGCTCGATTTCGAACGCCCTTGGCATCTCCACCAATACCGTAACGTCCCTCCGACAGTTGCTGTCGAAATGCGAGGTTGAGGCCTCAGCCCTTCAAGACTTGGATGACGACGCCTGGACCGAGGCGCTAGGCACCCATGACCGTTCGATTGCTGTGCGCAAGCCGGCGCCGGACTGGAACTGGGTCCACGACGAAATGCAGCGGCCGGACGCAACACTGCGCGCCGCGTCGGACCGCTCGATGAGTCCAAGTTATGGCGTTAGGTATAGCAACCAACGCCCGATGTGCAAGTACGTTCACAGAGTTCGGCAGCCGCCAGAGAACTTGGCCTGATGACCTGCTTTTGCTTGTGTAAATGCTTAACGTCGCAACGCCACCACGATCCGAATACCACCAAATTTTGAGTCGTGCGCTGAAGCTCAAAAAACCGTTGACGCGCGCTTCGCGAGCCCCCTTAGGGTGACCGACGGCAGGGTCTGACAGGGGGTCAGCACCGCCCTCTCGACGGTGTGGACGCTGCCTCGAGCGGACTGTGAAGCGTCTCGGTGGTGAGGCTAAAACAATGATGAAGTCAGGTCACTCTTCGGGCATGTCGGCCGGGTTGCGCCGAGCAACCAAAGCAGGAACGAACGATTACGGTAGCTACGGTAGTTACCGTAGCTGGCTGGTCCGATGGGGCGTGTGATGGCCAAGCCTGTCGCGACCCTTGAATCCGTATCCGCTGCGGCAGACGCGCTCGCGGCCAGCGGAGTCGAGCCCTCCTTGACACTCGTCCAGGAACGCACCGGGGGCTCATACACAACAGTGAAGCGCCACCTCGAGGCCTGGAAGGCCAAGCGCGATGACGAGGCTGCCGCCGTTGATGTGCCAGCTGACGTGCTGGCGCGGGGGAGCGTCCTTGCGCGAGAACTATATGGGCACGCGCTGCGCATGGCGGAAGCGACGGTCGCGCAGCCTCTCGACCGAGCGGTGACTGCGCTGAAGAAGGCTGAAGGGCTAGTTGCTACGGCCGAGGCGGAGGTCGCACGACTCGAAGACGCGGAGCAATCCCAAGCGGGGCACATTGATCGCCTGGAGATGCAGGTCCGCGAACTTGAGCTGAACGCCGCGGCGCAGCAGGCGACCCTTCGCGAGAAAACCGAGGCGCTTGCGCGGACGGAGTCACGGCTCGCGGAACTCCAGGCAAAGCACGAAGAGAGCCTTGAGGAGCTGGCGGGTCTACGAGCATCGACTAAGACCACGGAAGCCCTGCACGGCCAGCTTGAGGCCATTCAGCGCGGCGTCCAGGGGCTGGCTGGGTCATCTGGCCGCCGCACCGCGGGTGGCTGAAGCCCACGCGCTGCTCAGTCCGCGGCTCACATGCGAGTGACCTAAAACGATGCGAGAACTCTTTTTCTTCAAGCGCAAGGTGCTTGACCGAGCGCCCGTGCCCGAAGGCATCGACGCCGAAGAGTGGCACAGCTTCCTTAAATCGGCTGAGAGCGAGATGCCTGAAGAGGACAGACCGTGCTTCCTCGACGCTGCGACCTCAGCGCCTGACGAGGAGCTCAACAGGTTCGTCTCAGAGCGGCTCATCACCCCACGTCGCGCAAGCCCGCGAACCTGGAGTTCGTACGCACACGGTCTGTCGATCATGCTCCGACACCTGGAGTCGCAAGGTATCGACTGGAAGCACGCCTCACAGGCGCACCTCAACCGCTTCTTCTGGGTCCGCACGTCCGGAAAACACCAGAACGTGCCAGCCATTGCGGAGAGCTCATGGAACGTAACCGCGACGGCCATCGTGCACCTCTACGAGTGGGCGAAGGATGACCGGCTCATCCACACCGTGCCGTTCAGCTATCGCGCTGGTTGGGGCGGATTTGGTGCGCCGCCAAAGGACGTCGCCGACATCTTCGCTAAGAACCCCGAGAACGCCGTCCGCTTCATTCCCATTGATAACTACAAGAACATTTGGCGCCCAACAATATTAGCAGGCAGGAATTCTCTTCGGAATATCTCGCTCATTGATTTGCTGGTTGCGGCAGGACTGCGCATCACTGAGGCGCTCAACCTTAATAAAGGCGATCTGCCTGATATTCGCCTTCCCAAGTGGAAAAATCGAAAGACGGTTCCACTCACGGTCACCGGCAAAGGCAAGAAAACAAGAACCGTCCGCGTACCAAAGCACATCGTTCGTGCGATTTGGTTCTACATCGAGTCAAGCGAATATCGACCCCAAGAGGAATCCAATAATGATTCCCCGGTCTTTCTGTCTACGCATGGCAATCGACTAAGCCCACGTTCGGTTCAATTACTGTTTCAGCGGATTTCCGACGCGACTGGTATCAAGCTTGTTCCGCACGGGTGTCGACACACATTCGCTGTATACCAGCTTGCAGGCCTTATTCGCAAGCTTGCCATTCACTTAAAACAGATCAAGGAGGAAGGAGTCAGCGCCTACAAATTACTGCTTACCGATCCACTGCGCCAACTTCAAAAGCAAATGGGACATTCAAGCATCCTGAGCACATATATCTATCTGGACTGTCTTGAAGAAGCCGAGGAGCTGGTTGAGGAATCGCTTGAGAGCTGGGTAACTTGGAAATCTTGAAATGGCCGACCCGAAGATAGTATTCGCTCCACTCCCCGAAGAAATTGGTCAACCGCATCTCATTGGGAGGCTTGTTCTCGACATGAGAGAACGCCTAGGGAAATGGGCCTTCCTGGACCTAACTGGTCGGACGCCGTTTCGCGATCTGGCCTGCGACCTAATTGCTTCACTTGGGCGTCATGCACTCTTCAACGTAAAAAGCGGCTTCACGTTTAGAAGCTACTTTTCCACAATCACGAGGGCATTTGAATTCGCAGAGCAAGAGGGTCTGGCAGAAAATATTAAGCTCGCCGATTTTGATACAGAACTCATTCTGCAGTTTAGAAAGCACATAAAGCAACGCTTGGAATCGCAGAAAAACGAAACCTCCAGACGGCTTTACGGGAACTTTGATCGACTGCTTCAGGCGGCTAAGGCTATTGGTCGTTTTGAGCGAACAACGAGAGTTCCCCGAAATTTTAGGCACGTCGATGATGGGACGGTTAGTCAGCCCTACACGTTTTCCGAGCAACTGGATTTAGAGGAAGCGTGTCGGCGTTGTATTGATGAACTGCATGCGCGCCTACAGCGCGGCAAAGAACTGCTTGCCAACGGTTCCAACCCGAGAGGCGTTCGGAATGGACGCGGCCGCGCACCGGATGAGCTTGCCTGGAACAAATTAGAAAATCTCATTTGGTATGCAACCCATATTCATGGGGAGCTCCCACTCCAAGTGCCCGCATTGAACGCGCTAAAAGACTATTCGTATCTAAACGCGGTACGTGGGGTCTACAAAGGACGCTATCGCCTCTGGGACGTGCATGCGCACCGCTACGCTCTAGCGGAGGACCTTATCCCATTCTTCATTCTGCTGGCAAAGCGAACCGGTCGGAATGAATCGTCAATCCTAACATTGAGGCGAGATTGCCTCCGTGAAATCGACGGTAAATTCTATTTGGTCTATAGGAAACTGCGGTCTGCTGACAGAGAATTTAGAAAGCCGATTAAGGACAACGGCCCGTACTCCGCACCAAACCTGATCCGGCAGTTGCTTGAGTTGACTGCGCCGCTTGTTAAACATGCGCCGGACCCGGACCGTGATTTTCTTTTTTTGGGAATGACAATTTTTACAAGAAGCCCGGCCCCCATGGTAAAAGCCATAGACCCCAGCTATTTCAAATACCAAATGAACCGAAAAGGCGGGTGGTGTGAGAGAAATAACTTAGAAGACGCTTCAGGAAGGACATTTCAAATCTCATCGGTGAGGCTACGAGTCACCTACCTCAGTCGAAAATACATCGAGCACGGGCAGCTGTCGAAAGTATCCAACGACGCCGTCCACTCGCTTGCGGACACTACTGTTGGGTATGTTGCGAATGCGTCGACAAAGCACATTCACGACCAAACTGTCCGGGATGGCATTAACGACGCGATAGCTACTGTGAAAAAGCCAACCGTCTTGCCGACCAATGATCCGGCTGCAGGCTCCAGCGAGCTGAGTGTCTCAGCTGAAAAGATACGCGCCATGCTAAACGGAGAAATGGATGTCCTATTCAATGCCTGTAAGGACGTTCTTAATCGACCGGGAGGCCCCCCAAACACCTTCTGCGGCAAACCGTGGGAGTGCTTTGGCTGCGGCAACACAGTAATTACCCGCCATGTACTCCCCCGCGTCTTCGCATTCTTAAACCACGCGGAAAGCATGAAAGCTGAGCTTGGCGCGGCCGAGTGGAAGAGCATGTTTTCGCGGGCCGTTGATTTGATCCGCGCAGATGTCCTGCCACGCTTCTCCGAGAGCGCGCTTGAAACTGCCAAGCGCCGAGCGGCCGCTCAGCGCTTCTACATCCCCATCGAACTGAAAGGCAACTCATGAGTCGACGCGCGCGAGCCAATGCACCGTCCGCCGACGGCAGGCTAGACCCAAGCTCAAAGGTTGGACCGGAGGAGGCTGTATCGCCAGACTCGGTTTTCTCTCACGGCATCTGGAAGATGAAGAAGCTGGTCACTACCCCGGGAGTGGCCGGGAGCCAGGAGCTACATCTACACAGAATTCCCGGGTTTCCAGGCGGTTTTGCGTTGGCAGTCGCAGAGTACGCCTACGCGAGGATGCACGTACCTCTAATTGACGAGGACCACGAGGTTGAGTGGTTGACAGTCCAGAATGAAGTCAACTCAATAATGACATTCGTCAAGTTCTTCGATTCGCTGGGGAGGAAGAACTTCACGCGAATCACAAAGAGCGACTGGGTCAAATTTCTGAAGCACATGCGGCTCGGAAAGGAGAAGAAGCGTAGCTCCGAGCGGATTGCCACTATCGTTGGAGCCGCCTATCGGCTTTGGCGTTATGGGGAGCGACTCACATTCCCGCTGCCGGCGATCCCGTTCGGCATGTCGATGGAAACGCTACTCCCGACGGGCGCGGCTAAACGAGGGGAGAATAAAACGCCATGCATTCCTGACGAAATTTTCGCACCGCTCATGGCCAGCGCATTCTGCTATACGCAAGAGTGGGCGCCTCACATTATTCAAGCTTGGCTTGCCGTGATGGCCAATTGGGAGAGGATTTCCAAAAGGAATGTCTCAAATTCCACAAAGGACAAGGCGCTCGCATCGGCTGTTCGCAAAATCCTTCGAGATACGCCTTCTTTTTGGAGGCTCATGCAATGGACTGCCTTGGAAGAGTTGCTTGCAGAAGTCTATAACCTTCGCAACGCTGCCATGTTGGTGACCCTGGCATTTTCCGGGGTGAGAGTGTCCGAGCTTCTCTCAATCTTTGCCCATTGCTGCGTAGAGGATCAACTTCCTTCCGGCGAGAAGGTCTGGTATTTGAACACTGTTCTGCACAAGCACCGTGCAGGTGGAAAACGTGATACCTGGGTTATTGTTCAAGAAGTGGTTGAAGCCATCAAGATTCTTGAGCAGTTAACTCAATTTATTCGTGCAGCCACAAAAAAGGATGGCTTGTTGCTTACTAACGGCCACGCTCCTTTTTCTGTCAATTCCGACTCAGGGAGTTTTGAGTGGAAGCCATATACCTCGGCGTCAATCATTTATCAGATACACGCTTTCGTAGACCATTGCTCCATATTTTTAGGGCGCGAAATTCCATTGCATGAGACGCGCGCTGGAAAATTAATCAAGTGGCGATTCAATGCACGCCAATTTAGGCGAACACTCGCTCGACACATCGCTCGGAGACCCTTTGGCATAATTGCCGGCATGCTGCAATATAAGCATATCAGCGTGGCTACGTTTGAGGGCTATGCCGGAAATGACCCCGAATGGAATAAACTATTGGACGAAGAGCAAGAGCTATTCGATCTGGACATCCTGGGCGAAATCGCGCTTGACATCGCGGCCGGCGAAATCGGCGGCGGTCTCGGCAAAGAGTTGGCGGCAGAATTTGAGATGGAATTTGAGGGCCATGCCGTGGATGCAAGCGCATCGCAGATCGCGAAGTGGCTCGAACGCGGCCCGCAAAATATTCATGTCGGCAAATTCAATCTTTGCCTATTTCGTCCAGAAAAAGCTCTATGCACGGGGAAGCGCCTAGACGCGGATGTGCCGGTACTTAACGCTTGTGATCCTGGGAGTTGTTCTAACTCTTGTGTTCGCAAGGAGCACCTCCCCATTTGGCAGGGGCAGCTCGAACAGACCATTGAGTTCGTAGCGCTGACTAAGCGCAACAGGATTCAGCGAGAAGTGTTGAATCGAGAGGCTGAACGCATCCGAGACATTATGACGATGGCCAAGGATCGTTGATGTCCGAGAACTACAAGAAGATTTCCCGCGCAATTACTGCTCTCACGACTTCGGCGCAGAATTCAACGCCTCCGACTGGCGATGTTGCGGAAATGGTCGCAAAGAAGGCAAAGGTGTCGCGCGCCACCCTCTATAGGCATCTTGCAAAATATCCTGATTTGCAAACATCTTATGACTCGCTCAAGGGGCCCACGCTGAGAGTGTCGCGAGGCGACAGCCTTAAAGTCGCGAACTCCGACGACGCGCTCAAAACAATTGAAAATCTGAAAAAAGAAGTTTCCGCCTTAAAACAGGAGCGAGACCAAATTTCTCAGACGAAGAATGCGCAAATTATTCTTTTGTGGAATGAGTGCAAGCGGCTGCGCGAACAAATCAACGATCCCGGCGAAAATTCCGGCGACAATGTCGTGCCGATGCCCAAGAAGCGAGAATAGACTGGGCTGTAACGATTTTATGGAGTGTGCCATGTTCCGAAGAATTGAAGCGAAAGTTGTGAATCCCCTGCTCGGTACTTCCGTGCCTGCGCCTACTTACGCGACGGACGGCTCGGCGGCAATCGACTTGCGCGCCTGCATCGCAGATGCAATTGAGCTTGCTCCAGGCGCCCGCCTATTGGTGAAGACTGGCCTTGCAATCAATATGATGGACCCGGGTCTGGTCGCAATCGTTGCGTCTCGGTCCGGTTTGTCCTTGAAGCACGGAGTCCGTGTTGCGCAAGGAATCGGCGTAGTGGATTCGGACTACCACGGCGAGATTGGCGTCATCCTTGCCAATGACAGCGACACCGCCTTCAAGATTGAGCCCGGCGAGCGTATTGCCCAGTTGATGTTCCAGCCTGTGGTCCAGGTCGCGTTCCAGTTCGTGGACACGTTCTCGACCGAGACCTCGCGAGGCGAAGGCGGCTTCGGAAGTACCGGGCGCGCGTAAGGCGGTTTCATGCAAGGGCGCCCGCCGGGATGGTGTGGCGTCCTCGCCTCGGGCTTCCCAAGGCCTTGTGATACGGCTGTGGGCTGCCAGGGCCCTGCTGGCGCGTCTGAACGTCTCGCCCAGCCATCGAGCTCAAGGTCGCCGCAAAGGGCTGCGTTGAAGCCCTGGTGAGTTGAAGAAATGGACGGCCCGAAGGCTGCACAGTTGCTTCGGTCCTCGCGCGTGGAATTTGCCGAGCAACCGTTCAGAGCCGGCGTGCAGCTGAGAGAGTGCGAAGAGAGCGGCCTAGGCTAGTTCTGTAAATGCCGCCCCTGCCGCCTCAGGCGGGCACTAGGGAACTGTCGAATCGCACCGAGCCTGGTTGGCCGGGAGGGGGGCGCTGCGCGCCCCCCCGGGAGCAAAAACAAAACCTCAGGAAGGGCAACCTGCTCGCCGGTGCTCGAGGTAAGCAGCGCTGCCTGGTTCAGAGGTTCAGTGAGACAAACCTGAGACTGTTTGATTCCTGCGCATAACCACCAGGTTGCCCAGCACCACGCCATGCTTGTGGCCCAGACCCGAGCGCGGCAGGATCATCGCCGCCAGGCCGGCGTCGCCGATGTGGATCGCCAGGCCCGTCGGCACCAGCACCGTGTCGCCCGGCGCGAGCGTGATCGCCTCGTCCAGGCAGGCGCGCAGGTCCAGGCCGGCGCTGCCGGTCGTCGCGTAGGCGGGAAGCTGCTCGGCCATGCGGCGGTCGAGCACCTTGAGATCGATGGTGGTCATGGAGTCAACGGGAAGAGAGTCGGGATGCCGCCATCGCCCATCGCCGCCCTCGCCCCCGGAACGGCCGGGGCGGCGTGAGCGCTTCGGGCGACGCGCGCGCCGGACGGCGCACCGCGCGCGGCGGAAAGTCAGGCAGTGTAGGTGGTGAGCCGCTGCGCGATCTCGCGCACCAGCTCGCGGGCCAGCGTCAGCTTGTCGGCACGGGAGAGCTCGCGCTCGCCGCGCGCGTCGACCAGCGTCAGCGCGTTGTCGTCCTGGCCGAAGGTCGCCGGTCCGACATTGGCCACGATCAGCGGCACGTTCTTGCGCTGGCGCTTCTCGCGCGCGTGCTTGATCAGGTCCTGGCTCTCCGCCGCGAAACCGACGCACAGCGGCGGCTGCGGCAGCGCGGCCACCGTGGCCAGGATGTCGGGGTTCTCGGCCAGCGCCAGCGCGGGCGCGACCGCCTCGCCGGCCTTGGCGTTCTTCTTGATCTTGTGCTCGGCCGCCTGCGCCGGCCGCCAGTCCGCCACCGCCGCCGTGGCGACGAAGACCTGGTGCGTCGCCGCGCGCGGCAGCACCGCGTCCAGCATCTCGCGCGCGCTCTGCACGTCGATGCGGGTCACGCCCAGCGGCGTGGGCAGGTGCACCGGGCCGGCCACCAGCGTCACCTCGGCCCCGGCCTCCGCCGCAGCGCGCGCGATGGCGAACCCCATCTTGCCGCTGGAGCGGTTGGTGATGCCGCGCACCGGATCGATCGCCTCGTAGGTCGGGCCCGCGGTGATCAGCAGCTTGCGTCCGGCCAGCACCTTGGGCTGGAAGTGGGAGACGACGTGCTCGAGCAACTGCTGCGGCTCCAGCATCCGGCCATCGCCGACCTCGCCGCAGGCCTGGTCGCCGCTGCCGACGCCCAGCACCTGCGCGCCGTCCGCCCGGACCTGCGCCAGGTTGCGCTGCGTGGCGGGATGGGCCCACATCTCGCGGTTCATCGCCGGCGCCAGCAGCAGCGCGCAGCGCTGGGCCGGGCGCGCCAGCGCGGTCAGCGACAGCAGTTCGTCGGCGCGGCCCTGGGCCAGCTTGGCGATCATGTCCGCGCTGGCCGGCGCGATCAGCATCACATCGGCCTCGCGGGTGAGGTTGATGTGCGCCATGTTGTTCTCGGGCCGCGCATCCCATTGGCTGGTGAAGACCGGCCGGTTCGACAGCGCCTGCATCGTCACCGGCGTGATGAAGGCCTCGGCGGCCTCGGTCATCACGACCTGCACCGTGGCGCCGGCCTTGACCAGCAGCCGGGTGAGCTCGGCGATCTTGTAGCAGGCGATGCCGCCGGACAGGCCCAGCAGGATGTGCCGACCGGCGAGGGAGTTGGATTCGGACATGGGGCGGAACTCTACCAGCGCGCCCCTTTTGACGGCCTTGAATGGCCTTGCGGGCCGGTCCGTGCCTGACCTTGGTCACGCAGCGATGCACCGCGGCCGCGCGGTCGCGGGGCCAGCGGCGCGATTCAGCCCTTGCGCTTGAAGACCAGGTCCCAGACGCCGTGACCCAGCTTCAGGCCGCGGTGCTCGAACTTGGTGAGCGGGCGGTAGTCCGGCTTGTCGGCATAGCCGTCGGCGCGGGACGAGGCATTCACCAGGTCCGGATCGGCGCTCAGCACTTCCAGCATCTGCTGGGCGTAGGGCTCCCAGTCGGTGGCCAGGTGCAGGTAGCCGCCCGGCGCGAGGTGCTTCACCAGCTTGGCGACGAACGGCGGCTGCACCAGGCGGCGCTTGTTGTGCCGCTTCTTGTGCCAGGGATCGGGGAAGTAGATGTGCACGCCGGCCAGCGAGCCCGGCGGGATCATCTGGTCCAGCACCTCGACGGCGTCGTGCTGGAAGATGCGGATGTTGGGGATGTCCTGCTCGCCGATCAGCTTGAGCAGCGCACCGACGCCGGGCTCGTGGACCTCGCAGCCGATGAAGTCGGTCCCCGGCAAGGCCCGGGCGATCTGGGCGGTCGGGCCGCCCATGCCGAAGCCGATCTCGAAGACCACGGGGGCCTGGCGGCCGAAGGTGGCTTCGTAGTCGAGCGCTTCGGGCTTGAACGGCAGCACGAACTTGGGACCGAGTTCCGCGAGCGCCTTGATCTGCCCGGTGCCCATGCGGCCCGCGCGAACGACGAAGCTGCGGATGCGGGCGCGCGGGTGATTGGCGCCCTCGCCCGCCGGCGATTCGCTGACGTCGTCGCTGTCGATGGGATCGTCGTTGGGGTCGATGGAATCGGGCATGGCGGGATTCAGGGAACGAGGGGCGGGATTCTACCGATCGGCATCGCCCCGCAGTCAGCCCAACTCAGCCATGACGAGCGGTGCCGGCGTCCAATGCGGCGCGTCCTCGATGGTGACTGCCGCCAACACCTGCGCGATCGCGCGTTCAGCGGAGGCCTCGTCCGCCGCGTGGACGAAGGCGATCGGATCGCCCGCCGCCACCACGTCGCCCGATTGCGCGAAGCGATCCAGCCCGACCCGCATGTCGAGCGCGTCGCCTGGCAGACGCCGGCCGCCGCCCAGCTCCACGATCACCAGCCCGATGTCCCGCGTCTTCATCCCGACGATCCGCCCCGCGCGCGGCGNCACGACCGGCGCGGCCGCGAGATACGC
The DNA here is from genome assembly GCF_052044995.1 of Roseateles sp. 22389. NCBI lineage: Bacteria > Pseudomonadati > Pseudomonadota > Betaproteobacteria > Burkholderiales > Sphaerotilaceae > Roseateles > Roseateles sp. 22389. The sequence goes on along the minus strand of NZ_JBQEOF010000025.1, from coordinate 35,097 downwards.
ATCCGGCCTCTCCATCAGGTCCGCCGGCCCGCCCAGCGCCGCGACCATCTTCGCGAAGCGCTCCGCCGCTGCGCCGCTGTCCAGCGCCGCCTGCAGCTTCACGCGCGCGGCCACCGTGTCAGGCGCCAGCCCACCCAGCACCAGCATCTCGGCGCACAGTGCCAGCGTCAGCTCATGGGTGCGGGCCTCGCGCGGCCCGTCGCCCTTCAGGTAGTCGATGGCCCCGCGCACCTCGAGCGCATTGCCCACTTCCCGCCCCAGCACCTGGTTCATGTCGGTGATCAGCGCCCGTGTGCGCAGGCCCGCGCCACCAGCCACCTCGACGATGCTGCGCGCCAGCTCCTGGCCGAACTCGGGCGTCGCCGCGAAGGCGCCGTTGCCGCACTTGATGTCCATCGCCAGCCCTTGCAGACCGGCCGCCAGCTTCTTCGACAGGATGCTCGCGGTGATCAGCGGCACGCTCTCGACGGTGGCGGTGATGTCGCGCACCGCGTAGAAGCGCTTGTCGGCGGGCGCCAGGTCGCTGGTCTGGCCGATGATGGCGCAGCCCAGCGTGCGGACGATGCGGTCGAAGTCCGCTGGCGCCGGCGTCGTCGTGTACCCGGGGATGGCCTCGAGCTTGTCGACGGTGCCGCCGGTGTGCCCCAGGCCGCGGCCCGCGATCATCGGCACGTAGCCGCCGCAGGCCGCCACCATCGGCGCGATCATCAGGCTCAGCTTGTCGCCGACGCCGCCGCTCGAATGCTTGTCCAGCACCGGACCCGGCATGTCGGGCCAGCGCATCACGCGGCCGCTGTCCATCATCGCGCGCGTCAGCGCGACCGCCTCGTCCCGTCCCATGCCGCGCAGGAACACCGCCATGCCGAGCGCGGCCACCTGGCCCTCGCTCCAGCTGCCGTCCACCAGCCCGCGCACGAAGTGCCGGATCTGGGCCTCGTCCAGCGCGCGCCCCTCGCGCTTGGCCCGAATGATTTCCTGCGCCAGCATGATCGCCGCGTCCCTTCGATGTGTGGTTGTCTCAGCGCCCCTTGTCCGCCGGGGCGTCGCTTCGTGATGGCCATCGCGGCAAGGTCGCGGCTTCGTCGCGATGCGCCGCTCGCCGAGCCGCTTCTTTGTCGCGTCTTTGCCGCTTCTGCGCCCGTGCGTCGCCGCGTCAGTAGGCGGCGCTGACGGCCGCGCTGTCCTGCCCGGCCAGCACCGCCTCGATGTCGCCCAGCAGCCCGCTGGCGCCGAAGCGCATGCGGTGGGCCGTCAGCGCGCTCACGCCCAGCGCATCGGCGGCCAGCTGCAGGTACCCGCGCGCATCCGCCACCGAGCGGATCCCGCCCGAGGCCTTGAAGCCCGCGTTGCCCAGGCCGCTCGCCGCGATCTCGCGCAGCATCGTCGCGGCCGCCTCGGGCGTGGCCGACACCGGGCTCTTGCCGGTGCTGGTCTTGACGAAGTCGGCCCCGGCCATCAGCGCCTGCCGCGTGGCCTCGGCGATGCGCGCCGGCGAGCCCAGCTCGCCCGATTCGATGATCACCTTCAAGGTCAGCGGGCGCGTCGCGTGGCGGACCTCCGCGAGGAACTCCGCCACCTCGGTCGATTGCCCCGCCATCAGCGCCTTGTACGGCAGCACCACGTCGACCTCCTGCGCGCCGGCCTGCGCGATCGCGTCGACCTCGGCCAGCACGCGCGGCAGGTCGAGGCTGCCGTCGGGGAAATTCGCGACCGCCGCGACCCGGATGTCCGCGGGCAAAGCGGCACGCGCCTGCGCGACGAAGCGCGGCCAGACGCAGACCGCGGCGACATGGCCGCGCTCCGGCGCGCCGATGGCGCGAGCGCACAGCGCGTCGATGTCGGCCGCGGTGTCGCCGTCGTTCAGGCTGGTCAGGTCCAGGCATTGCAGCGCCAGTCGCGCCGCTTGTTCAAGACTCATCTCGGTCTTCATCTACTGCTCCCAGGGCTGCGTCACGCAGCGCGCGGCGTTGGCTGGCCGGCGCACGGCGCCGCGCGCCCCGTGCTCCGGACGGAGGGGCGATCACGGCCTCGCGAGGCCGGACCGCCGGCCCGATCTTGCGCCTTCCGGGCGGATCAGCCCTTGAGCGATGCCAGCGTCGCCAACGAGGCCAAGTACTGGCCCAGGAAGGCCGCCGCGCGCTCGCCCGAGGCCTTGGCCTGCTGCAGCGTCAGCGCGTGCGTCAGCGCCTCGTCCGACATGCCCGCGGCCATGTTGGTGATCAGCGCCAGGCCCGCGACGCGCAGCCCGGCATGACGCGCCAGGATGGTCTCCGGCACGGTGCTCATGCCCACCGCGTCGGCGCCCCAGGCGGCGAACATGCGGATCTCGGCCGGCGTCTCGAAGTGCGGGCCGACGGCCCACACGTACACGCCCTCGGTCAGCACCATGTTGACGTCGCGCGCGACCTTGAAGCCCTGCTGGCGCAGCTCGGCGTCGTAGGCGACGCTCATGTCGCAGAAGCGGTCGCTGCCCGGCAGGCCGGTCAGCGGCGAGCGCTGCGGCGCATTGATGTGGTCCGAGATCAGCATCAGGCTGCCCGGCGGCTGGTGCGAGCGCAGGCTGCCCGAGGCATTCGTCAGCACCAGCACCTTCACGCCCCAGGCCTTCAGGCTGCGGATCGCGCCGGCCATGCCGGTGCAGTCGCCGCTCTCGTAGGTGTGGGCGCGGCCGCGCAGCATCGCCACGCGCTGCTGGCCGACACGGCCGACGGCGATCTCGGCCACGTGGCCCTCGACCTTGGGCTGCGGGAAGGCCGGCAGCTGCGCATACGGCAGGTGCTTCGCGTCCTGGAGCTGGTCGACGGCGCCGGCCCAGCCGGAGCCCAGCACCACGGCCACTTCGGGGCCTTGCTCGCCGAAGGTGGCCTTCAGCGTGGCGATGGACGTGGTGATGGCGGCGTCGAGCTCGGCGCCTTGCAGGGGCATGGACATGGTTCTCTCCTGTCGCGGCCGTCGTGACCGCGTCGATGTCAGTTCTTCAGATGGTCGGGACCGAAGCTCGCCGGCAGCAGCTGCTCCAGGGTCCAGTGCGCGCGCACGCCGCTGGCGTCGCCCGCGATCACGATCAACTCTTCGGGCCGCGCGAATTCGCGCAGCTTCTGGCGGCAGCCGCCGCAGGGCGTGATGATTTCCGAGCCGGCGCCGGTCACCATCACCGCGCGGGCGATGCGCCCGCCGCCCATGATCATGTGGCCCAGCGCATTGGTCTCCGCGCACCAGCCTTGCGGATAAGCGGCGTTCTCGATGTTGCAGCCGGCATGGATGCGGCCGTGCTCGTCCAGCACCGCGGCGCCGACGAAGTACTTCGAGTACGGCGCATGCGCATGCTGGCGCGCGTCGAGCGCGGCCTTCAGCAGGCGCTCGATGACGTCGGCGGGCAGCGGGATCGAGGCGATGAGGTTCTGCGCGCTCATGTTCAGCGCTCCTTCACGTAGGGCTTGCTCAGCGCCTTGGGCGCGATCGCCTGGCCGATGAAGCCGGCCAGCAGCACCACCGTCAGGAGGTAGGGCAGCGCCTGGATCAGCTGCACCGGCACCTCGCCGATGCCCGGCAGCGACACGCCCTGCAGGCGGATCGCGACGGCGTCCAGGAAGCCGAACAGCAGGCAGGCGCACAGCGTCGGCACCGGCTTCCACTTGCCGAAGATCATCGCGGCCAGCGCGATGAAGCCGCGGCCCGCCGTCATGTTGGGCGAGAACGAGGCGTTCTGCGCCAGCGTCAGGTAGGCGCCGCCCAGGCCGCACAGGATGCCGTTGAGCGCCAGCGCGGTGTAGCGCAGCCGCGGCACGGACACGCCGGCGGCATCGACCATCGCGGGGTTCTCGCCGACCGCGCGCAGGCGCAGCCCAGGGCGGGTGCGCTCCAGGAAGAACCACACCACGACGACCAGCGCGAAGGCCAGGTAGACCAGCGCGTTGTGGCTCAGCAGGCCGTGGCCGATGACCGATGCGGCCCAGCTCCCCGGGGTGGGCTCGGCCCACTGCGGCAGCAGGCCGGTGATGCGCTGCTCGGCGGCGATCGGCGGCGTCTGGCCGCCCTGCGCGAACCAGGCGATGCCCAGCACCACCGTCAGACCGGCGGCCACCATGTTCAGCGCGACGCCGGACACGACCTGGTCGCCCCGGTGCGTCACCGTGGCGAAGCCGTGGACCATCGACATCGCGATCGCCACGCCGATCGCGGCCAGCAGGCCCAGCGTCGTCGAGTGCGACACGCTGGCCACCGCGGCCGCGGCGAAGGCGGCCGAGAGCATCTTGCCTTCCAGGCCGATGTCGACCACGCCGGAGCGCTCCGACAGCAGGCCCGCGAGCGCGGCGAACAGCAGCGGCGTGGTGACGCGCAGCGTCGACGCCAGCACCGAGCCGATCAGCACCTCATCCATGGGACTTCCCCTCCGCCGCGCGCTGCTTGCGCGCGAATGCCGCGTAGAGCTTCGCGAACATCGGCGCGCTCACCATCGCCATCGCGCCGGCGAACAGCACGATCAGGCCCTGCACCGTCACCACCATCTCGCGGCTGAAGCCGGGCACCTCGAAGGAGACCTCGACGCCGCCCTGGTACAGCGTGCCGAACAGCAGCGAGGCCAGCACGATGCCCACCGGGTGGTTGCGGCCCATCAGCGCCACGGCGATGCCGGTGAAGCCGGCGCCCGCGACGAAGTCCAGCGTCAGCTTGCCTTGCACGCCGGCGATCTCGTTGACGCCGACCAGCCCGGCCAGCGCGCCCGACAGACCCATCGCCGCCAGCACCTGCCAGCGCGGCCGGATGCCGGCGTAATGCGCGGCGCTCGGGTTGGAGCCGACCGCGCGCAACACGTAGCCGGCGCGGCTCTTCCACAGGAACCACCAGACGAAGACGCTGGCGGCCAGCGCCAGCAGGATGGACAGGTTCAGCGGCGAGGACGGCCATTCGACGCCGAACTTCGCGAGCAGTTCATGGACCGCCGGCATGCGCGCCGAGTCGGCGAAGGCATCGCTCTCCACCGACATCGAACCCGCCGGACGCAGCCAGTTCACCAGCAGGTAGCCGTTCAGGCCGGCGGCGAGGAAGTTGAACATGATGGTCGTGATGACCACATGGCTGCCGCGCCAGGCCTGCAGGTAGCCGGGCACCGCGGCCCAGACCATGCCGAACAGCGCCGCCGCCAGGATCGCCAGCGGGATCATCACGAAGCCCGGCAGCTTGGGCGCCAGCCACAGCGACAGCAGCGCCACGCCGATGCCGCCCAGCGTCGCCTGCCCTTCCCCGCCGATGTTGAACAGCCCGCCGTGGAAGGCGACCGCCACGGCCAGGCCGGTGAAGACGAAGGTGGTCGTGTAGTAGAGCGTGTAGCCCAGGCCGCGCGCGCTGCCCAGCGCGCCCTCGAGCAGCACCGACAGCGCCTGCACCGGGCTGGCGCCGATCAGCAGCACCACGCCGCCGGCCACCGCCAGCGCGATCAGCAGGTTCCACAGCGGCAGCAGGACGAGGTCCATCCAGCGCGGCATCTGCAAGGCTTGGGCGCTCATGCGGCGGTCGCCGCGGCCGCGGCGTTCTCGTGGGAGGGGGAAGCGGACATCAGCAGGCCCAGGTTCTTCTCGGTGCAGGCATCGATCGCGAGCTCGCCGGTGATGCGGCCGGCGTTCATGACGATGACGCGGTCGGCCAGCGCCAGGATCTCGTCGAGCTCGCTGGACACCACCAGGATCGCGCAGCCCGCGTCGCGCAGGCGGCGCAGCTGGTTGTGGATGAATTCGATCGCGCCGATATCCACGCCGCGCGTGGGCTGGCCCACCAGCAGCACCGCCGGCTGCTGGCCGATCTCGCGCGCCAGGATCAGCTTCTGCTGGTTGCCACCGGAGAACTTGGACGAGCCCAGCTCCGGATTGCGCGGCCGCACGTCGAAGCGCTCCATCATCTCGGCGGTCTGCGCGCGCAGGTGGCGCTGGTCCATGCCCAGGCCCAGCGGGCCGGCACAGTACTGGTCCTGCTCGTGGTAACCGAGCGCGGCCGTCTCCCAGGCCGGGAAGCTCAGCACCATGCCGAGCGCGTGGCGGTCCTCGGGAACGTGCGCCAGCTTGAGGTCGCGCGCGGTGCGCGGGTCCATCCACGCGGCCGCCTGGAAATCGCGCCCCGCCACATGCAGCGCGCCCGCGTCGGGCGCGCGCATGCCGGCCAGCACCTCGAGCAGCTCGCTCTGGCCGTTGCCCGACACGCCGGCCACGCCGACGATCTCGCCCGGGCGCAGCGCCAGCGTGGCGTTGCTCAGCAGATGCACGCCGGAGCCGGTGTCGCTCGCCACGGTCAGGCCCTCGGCCTTGAGCACCGGCTGCTCCGACTGCGGCTTGGCCGCGCCGCCGTCACGGCCCAGGTTGACCTTGCGGCCGACCATGCTCTCGGCCAGGTCCTCGGGACTCGTGTCGCCGATCGCGGTGGTCTTGACCACGGTGCCGGCGCGCATCACGGTCACCGCGTCGCACAGCGCCATCACCTCGCGCAGCTTGTGCGTGATCAGCAGGATGGTCGTGCCGCGCTCGCGCAGGCGTCTCAGCACCTCGAAGAGCTGGTCCGTCTCCTGCGGCGTCAGCACCGCGGTGGGTTCGTCCAGGATCAGGATCCGGGCGCCGCGGTACAGCGCCTTGAGGATCTCCAGCCGCTGCATCTCGCCCACCGGCAGGTCGGCCACCGTCGCGTCCAGCCGCACCGTCAGGCCGGTGTCGCGCATCAGCGTCTCGAGCTCGCGGCGCACCTGCCGCTTGGCGCGCGCCAGGAAGAAGGCCGGCTCGGCGCCCAGCATGACGTTGTCCAGCGCGGACAGCGTGTCCACCAGCATGAAGTGCTGGTGCACCATGCCGATGCCCAGCGCGATCGCCTGATGCGAATTGGCGATCGAGACGCGCTGGCCGTCGACCTCGATGTGGCCCTCGTCGGCGTGGTAGTAGCCGTAGAGGATCGCCATCAGCGTGCTCTTGCCGGCGCCGTTCTCGCCGACCAGGCCATGCACCGTGCCGCGCTCGACGGCCAGGCTCACCGCCCGGTTGGCCTGCACCGCGCCGAAGCGCTTGGAGATCTCGCACAGACGGACCGCGGGCGCGGCGGCGCCGCGTGGGGACTGTGTCATGTCAGGGACGCTCGCTCGCGAGGGGTCAGTTCTTGCAGGCGTTGTCGGCCATGTAGTCGGCGACCTTGATCTTGCCGGCGATGATGTCGGCCTTGTAGCCGTCGAGCTTGGCCTTGACCGCGGGCGCGATCAGCTTGGCGTTGTTGGCGTCGACGGCGTACTCCACGCCGCCTTCCTTCAGGCCCAGCACGCTGATGCCGGGCTTCCATTCCTTGAGCACGTTGTAGACGGCCACGTCCACGCGCTTGACCATGGAGCTCAGCATGGTGCCAGGCTGCAGGTGGTTCTGGTTGCTGTCCACGCCGATGGCGAACTTGCCGGCGTCCTTGGCCGCTTGATAGACACCGACGCCGGTGCCGCCGGCCGCGGCGAAGACCACGTCCACGCCCTTGGCGAACTGCGCCTTGGCCAGCTCGCCGCCGCGGGTCGGGTCGTTCCAGGCCGAGGCGGTCGTGCCGGTCATGTTCTTGAAGACCTCGACCTTGCCGTTGGCGGCCTTGGCGCCCTGCTCATAACCGCACTCGAACTTGCGGATCAGCGGGATGTCCATGCCGCCGACGAAGCCGACCTTGCCAGTCTTGCTGGTCAGCGCGGCCAGCGCGCCGACGAGGAAGCTGCCTTCCTGCTCCTTGAACAGCACCGACTGCACGTTGGGCTGGTTGACCTTCTCGTCGATGATGACGAACTTGGTCTTGGGGAAGTCCTTGGCCACCTGGTTCAGCGCCGAGGCCTGGGCGAAGCCCACCGAGATGATGGGGCTCGCGCCCCGCTCGGCCATGCGGCGGATCGCCTGCACGCGCTGGGTCTCGTTGCTGATCTCGAACTCGAGGTACTTGCCGCCGGTGTCCTTCTTCCACTGCTCGACGCCGCGGTAGGCGGCCTCGTTGAACGACTTGTCGAACTTGCCGCCCATGTCGAAGATCACCGCCGGGGTGGTCTGCGCGGCCGCGGCGCCGGTCGCCAGGGCCAGCACCAGGCCGGCGGCGATCGAGGTGACGGTCGGGGCGAACGACAGGAAGGGCTTCATCATTGCGATCTCGATGCGAAGGGGTGAGGAGCAGCCGGGCATTCTAAGAAGGCGCGAGTGTAAGCCACGTCAAGGAAAACGCTAAACGTTTGCGGGCTCATCAAATCAGGGGCCGCCTCACTAAATCAGGCCATTGCACACAGCTGGAATGCGGGCTAGTGGCTAGCAGTTCCCGTGCCGGCTCGCGCGGATCGACAAACGCCCTCGGATTGACCGAAACATCACCCCGGCTCGGTCGAGCAAGTTGAGAATTACTATCATTTAGAATGTTTCGCTTCGCAAGCCCGCAGGCTCCTTCCGAGATCCCCACGACATGAGCGCTGTCCTTCCCGTCCCCACCCTCGCGCAGGCCGTCCTCGGCCAGGCGCACCGCGTCAAGTCGCTGCAGGCGCCGGCCCATGCGCCGGAATGGAAGCAGATGCTGGAGGAGCTCGGCTTCGTCGCCGGCGAGCACGTCGCCGTCCTGGCCCGCGCGATGCCCGGCGCCGACCCGCTGGTGGTGCGCATCGGCCAGTCGACCTTCGCGCTGCGCCGGGCCGAGGCGGACTGCGTGCTGCTCGAGGGCGGCACGAGCGGCGGGCTCGCCGTCCCGACCGATGCCGCGACCGATGCCGCGACCGGCCAGACGGGGGCCGCCCATGCGTGAGGCCGTCGTCCACATCCACCCGGCCGGGCCGCTGCTGGCGCTGGTGGGCAATCCGAACTGCGGCAAGACCGCCCTCTTCAACCGCCTGACGGGCAGCCGCCAGAAGGTCGCCAACTACGCCGGCGTGACGGTCGAGCGCAAGGAAGGCCGGCTCAAGACGGCCGCCGGCAAGCTGCTGCGGGTACTGGACCTGCCGGGCACCTACTCGCTGTACCCGCGCTCGCCGGACGAGCGCGTCACCGTCGACGTCCTCGCCGGCCGCGCGCAGGGCGAGAAGCGGCCCGACCTGATCGTCTGCGTGCTGGACGCGACCAACCTGCGCCGCAACCTGCGCCTGTTCCTGTCGGTGCAGCGCCAGGGCCTGCCCTGCGTGGTCGCGCTGAACATGGCCGACCTGGCCCAGCGCCGCGGCATCGAGATCGACACGGCCAGGCTGTCCGCGCTGCTGGGCGTGCCGGTGATCCGCACGGTCGCCACCGACGGCCACGGCCTGGACGACCTGCGCGCGGTGCTGGACCAGCCCGAGCTGTGGAAGACCGCCAGCCCGGTGCCCGAGGGCGAGGACAACGCCCGCATCGGCCACATCCTCAAGGAACTCGGCCTGGACACGCTGCAGGGCGAGCTGCCCAGCGACAAGGTCGACCGCATCGTGCTGCATCCGGTCCTCGGGCCGATCCTGCTGGCGGTGCTGCTGTTCTTCCTGTTCCAGGCGGTGTTCGCGTGGGCGGAAGCGCCGATGGGCTGGATCGAGGCCGCCACCGGCTGGCTCGGCGAGCAGGCCGGCGCGCTGCTGCCCGAAGGCCACCTGCGCAGCCTGGTCGTGGACGGCCTGATCGCGGGCGTGGGCGGCGTGCTGGTGTTCCTGCCGCAGATCCTGATCCTGTTCTTCTTCATCCTCATCCTGGAGGAGTCCGGCTACCTGCCGCGCGCGGCCTTCCTGCTGGACCGGCTGATGGGGTCGGTGGGGCTGTCGGGCCGCAGCTTCATCCCGCTGCTGTCGAGCTTCGCCTGCGCGATCCCCGGGATCATGGCCACCCGCTCGATCGCCAATCCGCGCGACCGGCTGGTGACCATCCTGATCGCGCCGCTGATGACCTGCTCGGCGCGGCTGCCGGTGTATGCGCTGCTGATCGGCGCCTTCATCCCGCAGCGCGAGCTGTGGGGCGGCATCGAGCTGCAAGGGCTGGTGCTGTTCGTCCTGTACTTCGCCGGCATCCTCGCGGCGATGGCGGTGGCCTGGGTGCTCAAGCGCTTCACCGACGCGGGCCGCCAGGTGCGTCCGCTGATGATGGAACTGCCCAGCTACCACTGGCCGCATGCGCGCAACGTCGCGATCGGACTGTGGCAGCGCGCGGAGATCTTCATCAAGCGCGTGGGCGGCATCATCCTGGCGCTGACGCTGCTGCTGTGGGTGCTGTCGACCTTCCCTGGCGCGCCCGAGGGCGCCACCGGCCCGGCGATCGAGTACAGCTTCGCCGGCTACCTGGGCCGCGGCCTGGCGACGATCTTCGAGCCCATCGGCTTCAACTGGCAGATCAGCCTGGCGCTGGTGCCGGGCATGGCCGCGCGCGAGATCGCGGTCAGCGCGCTGGGCACGGTGTACGCGCTGTCGGCCACCGGCGACGACGCCACCGCGCAGGCGCTGACGCCGCTGATCTCGTCGACCTGGGGCCTGCCGACCGCGTTCTCGCTGCTGGCCTGGTTCATCTTCGCGCCGCAGTGCATCTCGACGCTGGCCGCGGTCAAGCGCGAGACCGGCGGCTACAAGATCCCGGCCGTCATGCTGGCCTACCTGTTCGGCCTGGCCTACCTGGCGTCCTGGCTGACCTTCCACATCAGCCGCTGGCTGCTGGCCTGAGGGCGACCGGCGCGCGCCCCGCCGGCCCGGGCCGGCTATGCTCGCGCCCCATGACGCACCGCCCCACCCTTCGCGCGCTGGCCGTGGCCGCGCTGACCACCGTCGGCGCCTGGACCGCCCTGCCCGCGCTCGCGGCCGATCCCGCCGCCCAGCCGACCCGCAACGTCCTGCGCCCCGAACCCGACGCGTCGGCCACCGCCGACGCGCGCTTCCAGCGCCTGGCCAACGACTACATCGAGGCGCTATGGCGCCTGGATCCGGACGCCGCCATCGCCGCGGGCCGTTATGAATACGCCGACCGCCTGCCCGCGCCGGACCGCGCGATGCGCGCGCGCACGCTGGCCTTCGCATCGGACTGGCTCCGGCGTTTCGAGGCCGTCGACGCGGCGACGCTGAGCGCGGCCTCGCGCACCGACCTGGGCCAGCTGCTCAACAAGCTGCGCAACGACCGCTTCCAGCTGACCGAGCTGCGCGAGTACGAGTGGAATCCAGCCTTCCTCAACATCGCCGGGCCGATCGACTACATGCTGGCGACGGACTACGCGCCGTTGCCGGCACGCCTGAAGACGATCTCGGCGCGACTGGCGCAGGTGCCGGCCTACTACCGGGCCGGCGCAGCGCTGCTGAAGCAGCCGACGCTGGAGCACACGCAGCTGGCGATCGACCAGGCGCCGGGCGTGCTGGGCGTGCTCGACGAAGTGGCCAAGGCCGCGCAGGGCGCGGACGCCGCGTCGCTGACCGTGGCCGAGCGCAAGCAGCTCACCGCCCGCATCGCCGCGGCGAAGGCGGCCGTCAATGGCTACACCGCGCGGCTGAAGCAATGGCTGGCCGAGGGCAAGGCCAGCGGCAAGGCGCGCAGCTTCCGGCTCGGCCAGGCGCTGTACGAGAAGAAGTTCGGCTACGACATCCAGTCCACGCATTCGGCCGAGCAGATGTACCAGCGGGCGCTGCAGGCGCGCGAGGCGCTGCTGACGCAGATGGCGCAGCTGTCGGACCAGCTCTGGACGCAGACGATGGGCGACGCGCCCAAGCCCGAGGACCGCTTCGCGCGCATCGGCGCGGTGATCGGCAAGCTCAGCGAGCGGCACGTCAAGCGCGAGGACTTCGTCAAGGAGATCCGTGCGCAGATCCCGCAGCTGGAGCGCTGGATCAACGACCACGACCTGTTGACGCAGGACGCGAGCAAGCCGCTGATCGTGCGCGAGACGCCGGTGTACCAGCGCGGCGTCGCCGGCGCCGGCATCGAGGCGCCCGGGCCCTATCGCCCGCAGGACCGCACCTACTACAACGTCACGCCGCTGGACGACCTCACGCCCGAGCAGGCCGAGAGCTCGCTGCGGGAATACAACCACTGGATCCTGCAGATCCTCAACATCCACGAGGCCGTGCCCGGCCATTACACGCAGCTGGTCTACGCCAACAAGTCGCCGTCGCTGGTCAAGACCCTGTTCGGCAACGGCGCGATGGTCGAGGGCTGGGCCGTCTTCGGCGAGCGGATGATGCTGGAGTCCGGCTACGGCGGGAACGCGCCGGAGATGTGGCTGATGTGGGGCAAGTGGAACCTGCGCAGCGTCACCAACACGATCCTGGACTACAGCGTCCATGTGCTGGGCATGAGCGAGGCACAGGCGCTGGACCTGCTGCAGCGCCAGGCCTTCCAGACCGAGCGCGAGGCGCGCGAGAAGTGGCGTCGCGTGCAGCTGACCTCGGTGCAGCTGACGAGCTACTTCAGCGGCTACAGCGACATCATGGAACTGCGCGAGCGGCGCCGGCAGGCGCTGGGCAAGGACTTCAGCGTCAAGGCCTTCAACGAGCAGTTCCTGAGCTACGGCAGCGCGCCGGTGTCGGTGATCGCGGAACTGATGTCTCAGCCGGCCGCCGCGGCGCCCAAGGCACAGCCATGAGCGCGAGCGGAGCAGGCGCGGACGCGGCCGCGGAGGTCCGGGTCCTGGAGGCGCGGGTCACCGAGCTCGAGATCAAGGCCAGCTTCGCCGAGGACCTGGTCGATCACCTCAACGCGCAGGTCGCGCGGCAGCAGGAGCAGATCGACGCGCTGGTGCGCGAGATCGCGCAGCTGCGCAAGCAGGTGCCCGAGGGACGAGGCGACGGCGCGGGCTCGCTGCGCGATGAGCTGCCGCCGCACTACTGAAGTCCTTCGACGGCCGCTGGCCCTCACCCCTGCCCTCTCCCGCAAGCGGGAGAGGGAGTCGAAGAGCGCGCTCAGGCGGTCGGGCGCGCGGGGATGTTGAGCCCGCGCTTGACCGCGTCGCGCGCCAGGAAGGCCGCGAGCACGCGCTGGACTGCCTTGAACTCGCTGAAGCCCACCAGGTCGCCGGCGCCGTAGAAGCCCACCAGGTTGTTGACCCAGGGCCAGATCGCGATGTCGGCGATCGTGTACTCGTCGCCCATGATCCAGCCGCGGCCGGTCACGCGCTGCTCGAGCACGCCCAGCAGGCGCTTCGATTCGTTGAGGTAGCGATCGCGCGGGCGCTTGTCCTCGTAGTCCTTGCCGGCGAATTTATGGAAGAAGCCGACCTGGCCGAACATCGGCCCGATCCCGCCCATCTGGAACATCACCCACTGCAGCGTCTCGTAGCGGCGTGCCGGGTCTTGCGGGATCAGCCGGCCGGTCTTCTCGGCCAGGTAGACCAGGATCGCGCCCGACTCGAACAGCGGCAGCGGCGCGCCGCCGGGGCCGTCCGGATCGATGATCGCGGGGATCTTGTTGTTCGGGTTGAGCGACAGGAACTCGGGCGTGAGCTGGTCGTCGGTCTGGAAGCTGACCAGGTGCGGCTCGTACGGCAGGCCCAGTTCCTCGAGCGCGATCGAGACCTTCACGCCATTGGGCGTGGGCAGCGAGTAGAGCTGCAGCCGCTCGGGATGCTGCGCGGGCCACTTCTTCGTGATGGGAAAGCGGGAGAGGTCCGTCATGAGGGTTCCGTCGATCGTTGGATGAAGGGGACGGGCGATTCTCGGCGCGGCCTCAGAGACCCTGCGCGACACAGGTCAATGCGGACCGTGCTGCAGGGCCGACGTGGTTGACGCGCCTCAGCGCAGCGGCGCGGCGAACCGGTCCCAGCGCGGCGCCCAGCGGCCGGTGATGTCGGCCGAGACCAGCACGCGGTGCGCCTGTCCGATGATGAGCCGGCGTGGCACGAAGCCGATGAAGCGCGAGTCCTCGCTGTTGTCGCGGTTGTCGCCCATCATGAAGAACTGGTCGGCGGGCACGACCACCGGGCCGAAGTCGCGTCGCGCGCGGACCTCGGGCAGGAACTGCACGATGCGGCGCTGGTCGCCCCATTGCTCGATCTCGCGCAGGCCGCGCACCGCCACGCCGGGCACCAGCGTCTCGTCCACTTCCTCGACCGGCGCGTAGGTCGCGGGCTGACCGTTGAGGATCAACCGGTCGCCGCGCAGCTCCACCGTGTCGCCTGGCACGGCGACGATGCGCTTGATCAGCCGGGTGCCGTCGCGCGGCGAGCCGAAGGTGACCACGTCGCCGCGGCGCGGCTCGCCGGTGCGCCGCAGCGAGATGTCGGTCAGCGGCAGCTTCCAGTCGTAGGCCACGCGCTCGACGAAGACGACGTCGCCTTCGAGGATGGTCGGCCGCATCGAGCCGCTGGGCACCGGGTTCCAGTCCGCGATCGCGGTGCGGAAGAACAGGAAGCCGACCAGGAACAGCAGGAAGCCGCGGTTCTCGCGCAGCAGCTCGCGCAGACGGGCGATCGGGGGATGCTTCGGGGACGACATGCGACACGCTCCGGGTCTGGGTGGATGAGCGCCCAGTGTGGGTCGCGCCGATCGCCGCCATCGCCCGCGCTGCGGTGGATGGCGGGAAATCGCGGGCGGATGGCGGTGAGCGCGCGATCGACAGCACGCGCTCGACAGCACGCGCTCGACCGCCAGCGTCAGCGGCCGCCGGCCACGCAGGCCGGTGCCTTCTCTTCCCAGCTTTCGACCCGCGCCTCGGTGAGCTTGGGGTCGGTGGTGACCAGCGAATCCAGCTTGATCGGCGCCGGCGGGAGGCCCGCCAAGCCGTTCGGGTGCGTGGCCACCTGCCAGGCATCGGTCCGGCTCAGCAGCTTGAAGGCCCAGTCGTCGGCCGACCACTCGCTCGCCAGGCTGAGCATCGACGGCGCGGCATCGCCCCGCGTCGGCCCGGCCATCTGCGTGCAGACGGCAGCCCGGCGCACGATCGCCTCCGCCGTCGGCCCATGCCCCATCCGCAGCCAGCTGCCCTGTCGATAGAGCTCCCAGGCCGCCCGGTCGCAGGGCTCCCCGCGCGTCGCGACCAGCAGCCCATCCTCCGGGTCGAGCACCACCTCGTCCTTGCCGAAGAAATACGTCATGTCGGCGGAGCCGCCGTCACGCGAGCTGACGATCACCACCGCCAGTCGGGTCAGGCGCTTCAGGTGCTCGCGGTCCTGGCACTTGGGTGGCGGCGCCTCGTGGGCGCAGCGGTTCAGCAGCTCGACCTGCCCGATGCTCAGCGCCTTCCAGTGCGCCTGCGACGCGGCGGCGAAACGGTCGGCGCAGCTCAGCGGCTTGGGCGCGTTGGGATCCTCGCCGCGCATCCACAGCAGCGACATGACCAGGCCCGCCGTCAGCAGCGGCGCGATCAGCAGCAGGAAGGCTGGCGACCTCAGCCATTGCAGCCACTCGCGCCAGGTGGTGCGCGACGGCGGCGGTGGATCGCCGAGCCGGGGCGGCGGCGCTTCCCGCGGCGCCGGCGCGGCCGGCTCGCCGACCGCCAGCGCGTGCCAGCGTCCGAGCTCGCCCGGCTGGCAGCAGATCTCGCGCACGGCGCTGTTCCAGTCGAACTCGCGATGCAGCGGCACCGCGTCGATCAGCGCCGGGCGCGGCTCCTCCGCCAGCCACAGCCAGATCGTGCGGGTGCGCTCGTCGAGCAGCAAGGCCGCGTCGATCCATCGATGCAGGCCGGCCTCATCACCGTCCGCCGGCAGCAGCGGCTGGCGCTCCGACCAGCGGAAGGCCTCGATGGCGGCGAAGAGCAGCAGGCCGGAGCGGCGGCGCAGGCTGCGGCTCAACAGCGCGCCGACGACACGGCGTTCAAACGCCTCGCGCACCGCCAGCGAGGCCAGCGCCGGCGACGCCAGCGCATTCCGCAGCAAGCCGACCGCGGCGGCCAGTGCGCGGGCGTCGACGCGCCAGAACGCCGCAAGGAAGTCCTCATAGGCGACCCCGGCGACCCGCTCCGGATCCACCTCCAGGTCGGGTTGGGGTGGCGGTCGTGGCCGGGGATCCGCCGGGGCCGCAGGCGCAGGCGACGGCGATGGCGCGGAGGCCGACGCTTCGTCGGGCACGTCGCTCGGCGCATGACCCGGCGCTTCGTCCGAAGCCTCGTCTGGCGCTTCCTCCGGCGCGTCGTCGTCGGTGGGATCGCCGTCCTGGATCTCGATCTCGTGGAACCCGCGCCCTTCGCGCAGGTGCGCGATCGCCGCCTCGTAGTGACCCCGCAAGGCCTGGAACCCCTGGGGGTCGCGCGCGCGGTCCAGGCGCTTGAGCCGGGCGGCGTAGGCGGCCTTGACGTCCGCCTCCGTGGCCCGCTCGTCCAGGCCGAGCGCGACGAAGTAGCTGGGCAGGAATACCGGCATCAGACCCCCAGCGGCGAGTCGGCCTCGATCGCGCGCACCAGGCGCTGCAGCATCTCGCCGCCCTGCTCGATGCGACGCGGCTCCTGCGAGTCGAGGTCGAGCTCGAAGCGCGTGATCGCCGTGCCCAGCTGCTCACGGTCCTCGCGGCCGACCTGCATGAACAGGCGCTCGGCGCGGGCGACGAGCGCGCGCACCTCCATGCGCTCGCGCGGATGCAGCTTCAGCTCTGACAGCGCCTTCAGCCGCTGCGCCACCTCCTGCGGCGACAGCCGCTCGTCGGAGTTCTGGATCACCAGGCGCTGCGGCTCGCCCGCGGAGCGATCGGCCAGCATCGGCGTGGCTTCGACCTCGAGCAGGCCGTCGATGTCGTAGGTGAAGCGCACGTCGATGTGGGGCCGGTGCTCGGCGCTGAAGCGCGGCAGGTCCACGTCGAACTGGCCGAGCAGGATGTTGTCCTTCACCAGCCGCGCCTCGCCCTGGTACACCCGGACCTGGATGGACTTCTGCTGCGGATGGATGGGCGAGAACGACTCGACGCGGCTGGCCGGCACGACGGTGTTGCGCGGCAGGATCGGCGACATGAAGCCGGCCGTCAGCCGGTCGGCGCTCACCTGCCTGGCGCTCTCGATGCCCAGGGAATAGGGGCAGACGTCGGTCATCACCCGCTCGGCCAGTTCCGCCGCATTGGCCTTCAGCCCGGCTTGCACCGCCGCGCCCAGCGCGACGACCTCGTCCGGGTTGATGCTGGCGTTCGGGAACTTGCCGAACATCCGCGTCACCAGTTGCCGCACTGCGTGGAGGCGCGAGCTGCCGCCGGCCAGCACGATCGCCGACAGGTCGGCGGTGCCGATGCGGGCGTCGCGGATCGCGGTCTCCACCGGCTGGCGCAGGCGCTCCAGCACGGGCTGGATAAGCCGCTCGAACTCCTCGGCGTGCAGCGTCAGGTCGACGGTGTGCGACTCGTGCTGGAACGCGATCGGCACCGCGCCGGACGGCCCCAGCGCGCGCTTGGCCGCTTCGCAGCGCGCCTTGAGCCTGGAGACGAAGCGCTCATCGCGCAGCAGCGCATCGGGCAGGCCGGCCGCGCTCATCACCCAGCGCTCGAGGCAGGCGTCCACGTCGTCGCCGCCGAGCTGGTTGTCGCCCGCCGTGGCGCGCACCTCCATCACGCCGGAGAACAGCTCGAGGATGGACACGTCGAAGGTGCCGCCGCCGAAGTCGAACACGAGGAACTGGCTGTCTTCCTGCTCGTTGAGGCCGTAGGCCAGCGCGGCGGCGGTCGGTTCGTTGAGCAGGCTGACCTCGACGAAGCCGGCGATCAGGCCGGCATTGCGCGTCGCCGCCCGCTGCGCGTCGGAGAAGTAGGCCGGCACGGTGATCACGGCGCGGTCGACGTCCTGTCCGAAGCAGGCCCGCACGTCGGCGCGCAGCGCGCGCAGCACCATCGCCGACAGCTCCTCGGCGCGGAACTTCCGGTCGCCCAGCGCATAGCTGGTCGCGGTGCCCATGCCGCGCTTGAAGCTCGCCACCGTGCGGTCCGGATGCGATTGCAACCGCTCGCGCGCCGCGACGCCGACCAGCACGCTGCCGTCCTCGTCCAGGCTCACCACCGACGGCGTGAGCGTCTGGCCCAGCGCGTTGGGGATCAGGTGGGAGGCGCCGTCGCGCCAGTAGGCGACCAGCGAGTGGGTGGTACCGAGGTCAATGCCGACGAGGTCGGGGACGAACGCAGAGGCGGTCATGGATCGAGGATGAGACAAGCGGGAAATCGGTGCGGGCCATGCCGCCGTGCGCGCGGTGGTCCGCGAGCGACGCGCCACACTATCCACCGGCCAGGCGACGCCCCATCGCCCTCGCGGGGGGTTGACGGGACAAGGCGACAGCGCGCGTGACGAATTGCGCGGATCGCGGCGGCCCCATAATCGCGCCCCATGCGCAAGCACCTCCTGCACTGGTTGCTCCCGCTGCTCATGCTGCTGTCGCAGCAGGGCGCGGTGTGGCACGGCATCGGTCACCTGACCGATGCGCGGGGGCATGCGCCGGCCGGCGCCACCGTCGCGCATGGCACCGACGCGCAGGACGGCCAGCCCCATGCCGACGCGGATCCGCTGCCCGTCGACCCGCTGTGCGAAACCTGCCTGGCCTTCGACGACCTGGCCGCCTCGGCGCGCGCCGAAGCGCCCGTGTTCGCGCTCGCCGAGGCCGCCCACGTCCAGACGGCGCCCGCCGAGCTCGCCCCGCGCGCGCTCCCCGCGCCGCCGCCGCGCAGCCGCGGCCCGCCCCTGGCGATCTGAATCCCCGCCTGACCGCGACGCCTGCCGCCCGCGCCTGAACGCTTTCTTGAAGCGCAGGCGGGACACCTGGCGCGCGCTCGACCGATTCCAAATTTCCAGAGAAACACCATGACTCATCCTCCGCTGCGCGTCCTCGCGCTGTCCCTGTCGCTCGCCTATCCGCTGCTGCTCGCCCTGCCCGCGCGCGCCGACGACGCTGCCCCCGCCTCGCCCTCGCCCTCCTCCTCGTCCGCCAGCGCCGACGCGACGCCCACCGCCGACCAGGCGCTGCCCACGGTCCAGGTCCAGGGCGCGCGCAGTCGCCTGGATGCCGCGCGCAACGGCCTGTCGCCCGACACCGGCAGCACGATCTACAAGTTCAGCAAGGCCGACATCGGCCGCCTCCCGCAAGGCGACGACACGCCGCTGAACCAGGTCCTGCTGCAGGCCCCGGGCGTGGTGCAGGACTCCTATGGCGGCCTGCACGTGCGCGGCGACCATGCCAACCTGCAGTACCGCATCAACGGCGTCGTCATTCCGGAGGCGATCAGCGGCTTCGGCCAGACGCTGGAGACCCGCTTCGCCGACCGCATCAGCCTGCTCACCGGCGCCTTGCCGGCGCAATACGGCTACCGGACCGCCGGCATCGTCGACATCACCACCCAGGGCGTCGGCGACGACGACAAGCCCTTCGCCGGCAGCGCCGGCATCACGCTGGGCACGCAGCGCTCGCGCGAGCTCGACCTCTCGGTCCACGGCACGCAGGGCCGCCTCAGCTACGAGTTCAGCGGCTCCTTCCTCGGCAACGACCTGGGCATCGAGAACCCGACAGCCTCGCGCGACGCGCTCCACGACCGCACGCACCAGGGCAAGGCCTTCGGCCTCGTGTCCTACCTGCTGGGCGACGACAGCCGCATCACCGCCATGGCCGGCATCACCAACAACCGGTTCCAGATCCCCAACTCGCCAGGGCAGTCGACCGCGTTCGCGCTGGACGGCACGCCGGACAAGGACTCGAGCACGCTCGACGCGCACCAGCGCGAGCGCAACCGCTTCGCCGTCGTGAGCTACCAGGCCGCGATCGGCGACACGGTCGACTACCAGGTCTCGCTCTTCCACCGCTACACCGACGTGCATTACTCGCCCGACGCCGTCGGCGACCTGCAGTACCTGGGCGTCGCGGCGGACATCCTGCGCCGCAACGAGGCCAACGGCGTGCAGGCCGACATGAGCTGGCGTCTGGACAGCGCGCACACGCTGCGCAGCGGCCTCTTCGCCCAGCGCGAGCACGCCAGCACGCGCAACGACGCGCTGGTCTTCCCCGCCGACGACGACGGCAACGCCACCAGCGCCACGCCGATCAGCATCGCCGACAGCGGCCGCCTGGGCGGCCACCTCTGGGGCGCCTACCTGCAGGACGAATGGAAGCTGGACCGCACGCTGACGCTGAACTACGGCGCGCGCTACGACCAGGTCGACACCGTCACCAAGGAACACCAGCTGAGCCCGCGCGTGGGCCTGGTCTGGGACGCCACGCCCGCGCTGCGCCTGCATGCCGGCTACGCGCGCTACTTCACGCCGCCGCCGACGGAGAAGATCGACACCACCTCGGTCAGCGCCTTCGCCGGCACGACCAACGCGCTGCCGTCGGACGCCAACACCGCGGTGCGCTCCGAGCGCTCGAACTACTACGATGCCGGCGCGGTCTGGCAGGTCACGCCCAAGCTCACCCTCGGCGTGGACGGCTACTACCGCGCCGTGCAGCACCTGCAGGACGAGGGCCAGTTCGGCAACGCGCTGATCTATTCCGCCTTCAACTACGCGCATGGCCGCGTCTACGGCGTGGACCTGACGGCGAACTACAAGGAGAAGGACTGGTCCGCCTACGCCAACCTGGGCACCACGCACGCGCGGGCGAAGCAGGTCGAGACGGGGCAGTTCAACTTCGAGCAGGACGAGCTCGACTTCATCGCCAGCAACTGGGTGCACCTGGACCACGAGCAGAAGCTGAGCGCTTCGGCCGGGGTCAATGTCCGGGTCGGCGACGGTTATGCGGTCGGCGCCAGCGCGTTGTTCGGGTCGGGCTTGCGCAACGGTTTCGCCAACACCACGCACCTGCCGTCCTACACCACGGTCAATGCCGACCTCAGCAAGCGCCTGGACCTGGGCGGCGGCGGTCCGGTGGAGGCGCGGCTGTCGGTGGTGAACCTGTTCGACAAGGTCTACCAGTTGCGTGACGGCTCCGGCATCGGCGTCGGCGCGCCGCAGTACGGCCAGCGCCGCACCGTCTACGTCAGCCTGACGAAGGAGTTCTGAGCCCACGGGGGGCGGCTGCGCCGCCGGGTGCGGCCCCTGTCGCCTGGATCGGGCGAAGGTGGTTTGGCGCACGGCGAAGCGGTCGTGGTCTTGGTAGGCTGCGGTGCATGACTGCACCGCCGCCCGACCGCACCGCCGCCAGCGCGACAGCCACCGCGCCCTCCGCGCGCGCTCACGACGAACCGCTGGCTGCCTCGAAGCGGGAGGCGCCGGGGCCCCTTGAAGCGAATGCCGAGCGTGAGGAGGCGATTGAGCGGAAAGGGGCCCCGGCGCCTTCCGCTGGTGCTCGGTCGCCGCAGGAGGCCTTGGAGCCGCCCCCAACCGAAGCCGACGAGCCGCCGAGCGACGAGTCTCCCTCCGCCGTCTGGGACCGCCGATACGCCTCGCACCCGCTGAGCCATCAGGATGCGTGGCTCACTGGCTGGCAGCATCGATTGCCGGGCGTGCGACGCGCGCTGGACATCGGCTGTGGCGATGGTTGGGAGACGGCTGCCTTGTTGGAGCTGGGCGTCGACGTCACTGGCATCGACATTTCCGCCGAGGCGCTGGCGCGTTGCCGGCGGCATTCGCCGCGGGCGCGCCACCTGCTGGCGGATGTGAGGGCGATGCCGATGCTGCGTGACGGTGAGTTTGACCTGGCCGTTGCACAGCTGTCGCTGCATTACTTCGACCGCGAGGACACCCGCCGCGCGCTGTGCGAGATTGCGCGCGTGCTGGCGCCGGAGGGCAAGCTCATTGGCTGCGTGAACGCGGAGGATGACTGGCACTACGGCGCGCCGGACGATGCCTCGAGCTGGGTGCTGACGCCGGTCGATGGTGTCGCCAAGCAGTTCTTCACTCGCGCGAAGCTCGAGGAGGTGCTCACGGCCTGCTTCGAGATCGAGCACCTGGACAAGCGCACGCTGAGCCGCTACGGCAGGCCGAAGTCGGTGTGGGAGTTCTTCTGCCGCCGCAAGCGTGATCACGGCGAGATGGATGCGCTGCCCTCGTCCGCGCTCGATGCGTGAGCGCGTGGCCGCTCAGGGACGCGGTGAGCCCCCCGGCGCGCCGAACCACTCCAGCCGATAGGTTTCGCGGTACGACAACGCGTCGTCGATGCCGGCCGTCGCCGACAGCCCCTGCAGCAGCGCGGTCGTCACCGCGACCGGCTGCGCGACGCGACCGCTCGGCGGCTGACCGGCGAAGCCCCGCCGCAGCTCGTCCGCCAACTGCCAGCCTTGCAAGCCGGTCGGTTCGGCGATCGTGGCGAACTGCATCGAGCGGCCCGACCGGATGCGGCTGAGCGCGGTGCGCGAGCCGTCCCCGGCCGCGATGCCGACGATGTCCGACCGCCCCATCGCGCGCAGCGGAAAACTCAGCGAATCCATGTAGACGTCGTTGATCGCCAGCACATGGGTCCAGCGCGCGCCGTGGCGCTGCTGCAGCCGCGTCAGCGCCGCCGGCATCGCGCGCGAGGCGTCGGAGATCGGCATGTCCTCGACGCCAAGCACCTCGCAGCGCGCGCAGCGCTGCAGCACCTCGACCATGCGCCGCGTCTTGACGTTGGCGATCTCGAAGCGGCTGTCGCTGAAGATCACCACCCCCACGCGCGCCCGCTCGGACTGGACCACCAGTTCCACCGCCTTCTCCGCGACGGCGGCCGGCTCCGTCGTCACGTTGGCCTGCAGCAGCGGCGTGGCGCCCGGGCGGGCGGCTGCGTGCCAGCCCACCAGCATGGGCTTGGCGGCGCCGGCCTCGGTCGGCATCAGGTCGGCGATGTCGGTCTCGTTGAAGCCGCCCAGCACGATGCCCTCGGCGCTGCTGGCGACCGCGCGCTCGAAATGCGCGCGCACCTTGGCGCGTTCACCGTTGCCGTTGCTGACGGTGAGCGTCCAGCCCAGTTCCCGGCAGGCCTCCTCGAAACCGCGGAAGACGGCGGCGATGCCGCCGTTGCGGAAATCCTGCGCGATGAAGGTCACCCGGCGCGGCGCTTCCTTGCTCGCCCCCGGCGAGGCGGTCGGGCCGGACGAGGCCTGCGCCGCGGCGGCCAGTGCGAGACCGGCCACCACCGCGACCGACAGGGTGCGGCGGCGCAACCCGGCAGGGCGGCGGACGTTCATCGATAGGTCTCCTCGGGGCGCGATCTTGCTCCCGTCGGGACCGTCGCGCCATCGGGCAAGCGAGGGGGGCCGAGCGCGGTTCAAGCAAGGCCCGCCCGCCACGCCGGACCGCGCGCCGGACCGGGCCTCGGGCCGCCCCTCTGACCGCGCTCAGGCCGGGGTCTCGGCGCGGCGCTTGTAGAGCGCGAGCAAGCCGTCCACGAAGTCCCGCCCGAGGAACTCCGCCACGGCCACCGCATAACCGTTGAAGCTGGAGGTGACGCGGAAGTGGGACTCGATGTCCAGCCGCGTGCGGCCGGCCGGCAGCGGCGTCAGGGTGAAGCGTGTCTCGCCGAGGTCGAAGTAACGTCCGCCGATGACGACATGCTCGTCCATCGTGCCCGGCGGGAACGAGTCCGGCGAGAACTCGTAGCGCCACGCCAGCCGCCGTCCCTCGACGCGCTCGGTCACGTGGCCGAGGAAATGCACGCCGCGCTCCCAGCGCGACACGCGGACCTCGCCGTGCGGGGTCATCCGCTGGATGCCCTCGACGGGCCGCGGCACACCGATCAGATGGATCCAGGTGCGGGGAAACTCATCGCGCCGGATGTCCCGCGCCGCGACGATCTCCGCCCAGAGGCGCTCCGGCGGCGCCTCGACGATCACCGACCGGTCGATGCGCTGCCAGCGCTCCGCTGTCAAGGGGCTGTCGAACGCGGCGACCAGCAAGGGCAGGACCGCCAGCACGCCCAGTTGCAGCGTCCCCAGGCGCGTGTGGCGCAGGACCAGGTTCATCACCACGCCGCCGATCGACGCCATCGCGAGAAAGAGCGGCGTCATCAGCACCACGCAGATCGCGCCTTCCAGCAGCGTCACCATCGCGCCGATCATCATCAGCGCCGTGGCCGCCCAGGGCGCGAAGGCCGCCTGCGTCCAGGTGGGCCGCGACGCGCGCATGCCATAGATCGTGATCGCGCCCGCCACCATCGGCGTCAGGTGCACGAAGCCCAGGCTCATCACGTAGCCGTCGTCCCGGGAAAGCCCCAGCCATGGCGCCCAGACCTGGACCTTCCCGAACATCACGCGCATCAGCAGCCCGTACAGCGCCCCCACCAGCACCGCCACCCAGCCGCGGCGCCCCCAGGTACGGGGATGACGCGTGATCGCATCCAGTGCCGTCGCGCCGGCGCCGGGCGCCGGCTCATTCTGTTGGTCTTGCGTCGTTCATTTCCTCCCGCGGCGCATTCTGCCCAGCCGAAGCCCCTGCCGCGAACCCCGGCAAATCTTTTCGCTTGCCATTCATTCGCATGCGAAGTAAATTTCATCCCCATGGCACGCACCACCTCCTCCAAGCAGCAGACCACGACCGGCACGCCTGCCGTCTGTGTCCCGCAGCAGATCGATGAACAGCTCTGCTTCGCGATCTACTCGACGATGCTGGGACTGAACAAGGTCTACCGCGAGCTGCTGAAGGACCTCGAGATCACCTACCCGCAATACCTCGTGATGCTGGTGCTGTGGGAACGCGACGGCCTGACTGTCGGCGAGATCGCGGAACGGGTCTTCCTCGACTCCCCGACGGTGACGCCGCTCCTCAAGCGCCTGGAGGCCGCCGGCCTGGTCAGCCGCGATCGTTCGCCGCAGGACGAGCGCCAGGTGCTGATCACGCTGACCCCTGCCGGTCGCGGCCTGCGCCAGCGCGCGAGCCATCTACCCCAATGCATCGTCGATGCCTCGGACACCGAACTGGCCGAGCTCATCGACCTGCGCGACCGCTTGCTCGCCCTGCGCGAGCGGATGGCCCGCAAATCCGGCTGAAGCCGTCCTCCTCTCACCCCCTCCTCACCCTCCTCTCACCGCCAACAACCGCCCGCATGCCCGCCATTTAATTCGCACACAAACTATTAGCAAGCAATCAGACATCCATCCGCTTGCCCCCCGCATCCCACCACCGCGCCTCGTCGCGATCCCCCTGAAGGAGCCACCACCATGAACGCCCTCTCCACCCTCGCCCGTCAATCGCGCCGCCAGTTGCTGGCGCTCTCGACCCTGGCCATCGCCGCCGCCGGCGCGGTCGCCACGCCCGCGCTGGCCGCCGGCGCCAAGGCCGCGCCCGCACAAGTGGCGAGCGCGCAGCCGTCCGGCAGCTACATCACGACCAAGGACGGCGTGCAGCTCTATTACAAGGACTGGGGTCCGAAGAACGGCCAGCCCGTCGTCTTCAGCCACGGCTGGCCGCTGAACTCGGACAGCTGGGAGTCGCAGATGATCTTCCTGGCCGACCAGGGCTATCGCGTGATCGCCCATGACCGTCGCGGCCACGGCCGCTCCAGCCAGCCCTGGGACGGCAACGACATGGACCACTACGCCGACGACCTGGCCACCGTGATCGAGACCCTGGACCTGAAGAACGCGGTGCTGGTCGGCTTCTCCACCGGCGGCGGCGAGGTCGCCCGCTACATCGGCCGCCACGGCACCGCGCGCGTGGCCAAGGCGGTGCTGGTCTCGGCCGTGCCGCCGATCATGGTCAAGTCCGACAAGAACCCCAACGGCGTGCCCAAGGAGGTCTTCGACGGCATCCGCGCCGCGCAGCTGGGCAACCGCTCGCAGCTCTACAAGGACATCCCCAGCGGCCCGTTCTACGGCTTCAACCGCCCGGGCGCCAAGGTCTCGCAGGGCCTGATCGACAACTGGTGGTTCCAGGGCATGCAAGGCGGCCACAAGAACACCTATGACTCGATCAAGGCGTTCTCCGAGACCGACTTCACCGAGGACCTGAAGAAGTTCGACAAGCCCACGCTGGTCATCCATGGCGACGACGACCAGATCGTGCCGATCGACATCTCCGGCCGCGCGTCGGCCAAGCTGATCAAGGGCGCGAAGCTGATCGTCTACCCGGGCGCGCCGCATGGCCTGACCGACACGCACAAGGAGCGCGTCAACGCCGATCTGCTGGCCTTCATCCGCCAGTGATCGTCGACGCGGCGTGACCCGCCGCTGCCCTTCCCCCACCTTCGGGGGAAGGGCCACGCGGGATTTCGGCTGGCGTGACGTTTGGTACGCTCGGTGATCTTTCCGATGGACGGCGCCGCGAGGCGCCGGCTCGTGGACCTCGCCGATGCCGATCCCCCTTCCCCCCTCCTTGTCGCTGCCCCGCGTTCACGTGCTCGAACTGCAGGCCAGCGACGAGGACCTGCTGCAGCGGTTCTATGAACGGAACCCCCTCTACTTCGAGCAGGTCAACGGCGCCCCACCCCGTCCGGACGAGGCCCGCGAGGAGATCCGCGACCTTCCCCCCGAAGGATGGAGCTTCAGCGCCAAGCGCTTGCTGGGTTATGCGGACGACCAAGGCGAACTGGTCGCGATGGCCTCGCTGGTGTCCGACCTGATGGCGCCGCGGGTCTGGCTGGTGGGGCTGTTCATCGTCGCCACCGAATTGCATGGCTCGCCGGCCGCGCGCGAGATCTACGCCGAACTCGAACGCTGGATGCGGCGCCGCGGCNCGCCGCGTGGGTGCGGCTGGGGGTGGTCGTCGGCAACGACCGCGCGGAACGCTTCTGGGAGCGCCAGGGCTTTGCCGAGGTGCGCCGGCGCGATGGCATCAGCATGGGCCAGCGCGTCAACTCGCTGCGGGTGATGGTCAAGCCGCTGGACGGCGGCCGCATCGCGGACTACCTCGAGATGGTGCCGCGCGACCGCCCGGGCGAGGCCTGAGTTGCGCGCGCTGACCACCAATGAATCAGGGCCCCAGCGGGGCCCTGTGTCGTTGGCGGCGACGGGAAGGTCCCGTCGCGAGGTCGCTCACTCGCCGAGGTAGGCCGCGCGTACCTTCGGATCGTTCAGCAGCGCCTTGCCGTCGCCCTTCATCGTGATCGCGCCCGACTCCATCACGTAGCCACGCGTGGCCAGCTCCAGCGCGCGGCTGGCGTTCTGCTCGACCAGCAGCACCGTCACGCCCTGCTGGTGGATGTCGTTCACGACCTCGAAGATCTTGTCGACCATGATCGGCGACAGGCCCATCGACGGCTCGTCCAGCAGCAGCAGCTTGGGGCGCGCCATCAGCGCGCGGCCCATCGCCAGCATCTGCTGCTCGCCGCCGGACATCGTGCCGGCAAGCTGCGCGCGGCGCTCCTTCAAGCGAGGGAACAGGCCGAAGACTTTCTCGATGTCGTCGGCGATCTCGTTGTCCTTGCGGATGAACGCGCCCATCTGCAGGTTCTCGGTGATGGTCATGCGCGTGAACGTGCCACGGCCTTCCGGCACCATCACCAGGCCCTGCTTGGCCAGGTTCCAGGCGCCCTGGCCCTTGATCGAGCGGCCCAGGAACTTGATGTCGCCCACGGCCACCGGCTGCAGCCCGGTGACCGCCTTGAGCGTCGTCGTCTTGCCTGCGCCGTTGGCGCCGATCAGCGAGACGAGCTCGCCCTCGCGCACGTCGAAGTCCACGCCCTTGACTGCCTGGATGCCGCCGTAGGCGACCTTGAGGCCCTCGACCTGGAGGAGGATGTTGTCTGCCATCTTTTCAGTTTCCATGGGTCGGGATCAGGGAGCCGCGTGCGCTTCTTGCGCCGCGTGCGCGCCGAGGTAGGCCTCGATCACCTTGGGGTTGCGCTGCACCTCCGCCGGCGTGCCGGAGGCGATGAGCTTGCCGTAGTCCAGCACCGACACGTGGTCGCACAGGCCCATCACCAGCTTCACGTCGTGCTCGATCAGCAGGATGGTGCGGCCGTCGTTGCGGATGCGGTCGATCAGCTCGCGCAGCACCACCTTCTCGGTCGCGTTCATGCCGGCGGCGGGCTCGTCCAGCGCGATCAGCTTGGGATCGGTCGCCAGCGCGCGCGCGATCTCGAGCCGGCGCTGGTCGCCGTAGGACAGCGTGCGGGCCTTGAAATCAGCATGCCGCTCGATGCCGACATAGGCCAGCAGCTCGCGGGCGCGGGCGGTGATCTCGGCCTCTTCCTTCTTGAAGCCGGGCGTGCGGAACACCGCGCCCATCAGGCCCGAATGGGTGCGCACATGGCGGCCCACCATCACGTTCTCCAGCGCGGTCATCTCGGCGAACAGCCGGATGTTCTGGAAGGTGCGCGCGATGCCGGTCTTGGCCACCTGGTGCACGGCCTGCGGCTTGTAGGCCTGGCCGCCCAGCTCGAAGGTGCCGCCATCGGGCACGTACAGGCCGGTGATCACATTGAAGAAGGTCGTCTTGCCGGCGCCGTTGGGACCGATCAGGCCATAGACCTGGCCCTTCTTGATCTCGATGCCCACATCCGACAGCGCCTGCAGGCCGCCGAAGCGCTTGGACGCGCCGGCCACTTTCAGTACGGTTTCAGTCATTCTTTCTGGCTCCTGGCACGGATCAGGCGTTGATGGCGCTGCCGGCGTTCGCGGGCGGCTGTGCCCCGGGGGGCAGCGGCCGCGACTTGCCGTGCTCGGGCGACGGCCACAGGCCACGCGGACGCATGAGCATGATCACGATCATCGCCAGCGCGATCAGCAGCTGGCGCAGGATGGCCGCGTCCAGGCGGCCGTCGGTCATCTCCTGCAGCGGACCGGCGACGTAGCGCAGCACTTCCGGCAGCGCGGCCAGCAGCAGCGCGCCCAGGATCACGCCCGGGATGTGGCCGATGCCGCCCAGCACGACCATGGCCACGATCATCACCGACTCCTGCAGGCTGAACGACTCCGGCGAGACGAAGCCCTGGAAGGCGCCGAACATCGAGCCGGCCACGCCGCCGAAGGTCGCGCCCATGCCGAAGGCCAGCAGCTTCATGTTGCGGGTGTTGATGCCCATGGCCTTGGCGGCGATCTCGTCCTCGCGGATGGCCATCCAGGCGCGGCCGATGCGGGAGTTCTCGAGCCGGTAGCAGATCACCACCGACGCGATCACCAGCGCCAGGAACAGGTAGTAGTACATCGACACCGAGTTGACCTCGATCCCGAAGAAGGTGTGGTTCTGGCTGAACTCGAAGCCCAGGAAGTGGACGCCGTCGATCTGGCCGATGCCGCGCGGGCCGTTGGTGATGTTCAGCGGGTATTCCATGTTGTTCAGGAACACGCGGATGATCTCGCCGAAGCCCAGCGTCACGATGGCCAGGTAGTCGCCGCGCAGCTTCAGCGTCGGCGCGCCCAGCAGCACGCCGAACAGCCCCGCCAGCAGCGCCGCCAGCGCGATGGCCAGCAGCAGCGGCAGGTGCAGCCCGTTGGGGAAGGCGGCGGCGATGTGCTCGAAGTTCTCCGCCAGGTGCGGACTGTTGAGCAGCGCGAAGAGATACGCGCCCACCGCGTAGAACGCGACGTAGCCCAGGTCCAGCAGGCCGGCGTAGCCGACGACGATGTTCAGGCCCAGCGCCAGCAGCACGTACAGCAGCGCCAGGTCGATGATGCGCACCGGGCCGTTGCCGAAGGACTGCGCGAACAGCGGCAGCACCAGCAGCAGCACGCCGGCGATCAGGAAGGTGATCAGCTTGGATTTGTTGTGCATGTGAGGCTCCTCAGGCGCGATCGGCGACGCGTTCGCCCAGCAGGCCCGACGGACGCAGCGTCAGCACCAGGATCAGCGCGATGAAGGCGAAGATGTCGGCGTAATGGCTGCCCAGCACGCCGCCGGTCAGGTCGCCGAGGTAACCGGCGCCGATGGCTTCGATCAGGCCCAGCAGCACGCCGCCGACCATCGCGCCGGCGAGGTTGCCGATGCCGCCCAGCACCGCGGCGGTGAAGGCCTTCAGACCGGGCATGAAGCCCATCGAGTGCTGCACGGTGCCGTAGTTGGCGGCCCACATGAGGCCGGCCACCGCGGCCAGCGCGGCGCCGATGATGAAGGTCAGCGAGATGACCGCGTCAGGCTTGACGCCCATCAGCGCGGCCACGCGCGGATTCTCGGCGGTGGCGCGCATCGCGCGGCCCATCTTGGTGTGGTTCACCAGGAACAGCAGGCCGCCCAGGATCACAACCGTGGTGACCAGGATCAGCACCTGCGTCACCGTGATGACCGCGCCGCCGATCTGGATCGGATCGGTGGGCAGCAGTTGCGGGAAGGGCTTGGGGTTCGGCTTCCAGATGATCATGGCCAGCGTCTGCAGCAGCAGCGACATGCCCATGGCGGTGATCAGCGGCGCGAGTCTGGGGGCGTTGCGCAGCGGCCGGTAGGCGATCTTCTCGATCGCGAAGTTGAGCAGCGTGCAGACGACGATCGCGCAGGCCAGCGCGATGATCATCAGCAGCCAGCCCGGCAGGCCCAGGCCAGCCAGCGCCGTGACGACGGTCCAGCTCACCAGGGCGCCTGCCATCAGCACCTCGCCGTGCGCGAAGTTGATGAGGTTGATGATCCCGTAAACCATCGTGTAGCCCAGCGCGACGAGGGCATACATGCTCCCGAGCACCAGCCCGTTGATGATCTGCTGAAAAAGTATCTCCATAAGGCCCCAGCATGTTGTTGGACACGGCTCGCGCCGCGTGACGGCGCTTGCGGGTGCAACCCGCGTGCCAATCCGTCCGTTTCAAGGGTATTCACCGACGCGGGCGCCACCATGCGCACCCGCCGGGCATGTCTCCCCAGTCTCGGCGACGCAACGAAGTGCGGAAATCCGCACAAACCGCCTAGCCAGCCGGGCGAATCCTCGCCAGTCGCAAAAAAGCCGGTGCGCCGGGTGCAAGGCGCGCGCCAACTTGGGCACACTGGACGGCGATTTTTCGTCTCCCATGGAACCGGTCGTCACCTCCTCCTTCGCCACCTCCTCCGCCCGCCAGCGGCTGGCGTACTTCCTGGGCCGGCCGACCTTCTACCTCTACCTGACCGGCGTGCTGATGCTGCTGGGGCTGCTGCTGGGCCACCGCCTCAGCGAGCGCGCCAGCCTCGACCAGCTCAGCGCCCTGGCCACCGAGCGGCTCGAGCTCTACGCCTCCAACCTGCAGACCGAGCTGGGCCGCCACGCCTACCTGCCCAGCCTGCTGGCCATCGATGGCGACGTCACCCGGCTGGTCGAGCATCCCGACGACGAGGCCCTGCGCAAGTCGGCCAGCCTGGCGCTGGCGCGGGTCAACGTGCGCGCGGGCACGACGCAGATCTTCGTCGCCGACCCCGAGGGCCGCGTGCTCGCCTCCAGCGAGCCGCTGACCCCGCCGCTGCGCCTGCAGCAGGCCATCGAGCAGGACCGCCATCACTTCTTCGCCTCCGACGCCGGCCAGGCGGGGCTGAGCGGCTCGACCAACTTCTTCCTGCTGCATCCGCTGCGCCGCCACCAGCAGCTGCAGGGCGTGATCGTCGTCAAGCTCAACCTGGCGCCGCTGGAATCGACCTGGGTCGACCTGGGCCTGCGCTCGCAGGGGGAGCGCATCCTGGTCTCCGACGACCAGGGCGTGGTGATCATGAGCTCGGTGGAGGAATGGCGCTACGCGGTGCTCAACCGCGCCGACGCGTCCGAGCGCGACCGGCTGCAGGCCAGCGCGCGTTATCCGCGCGTCGGTCCGGACCTGGGCCTGCCCGGCGCGCTGGAGGCCTACAACAGCCTG
>NZ_JBQEOF010000025.1:0-3668 GCF_052044995.1 Roseateles sp. 22389 | reverse complement strand
CCAGCACGACACTGCTGGCCCAGGAGCGCCAGCTGCTGCCGCTGGGCCTGCGGCTGCTGGCGCTGTCCGACCTGTCCGAGGTGCGGCGCCAGGCGCGGCTGGCGGCCTGGAGCGGCGCGGCCTTCGGCGCGGCGATCGGCATGCTGCTGCTGTACCTCGCGTCGCGCCGGCGCGCGCTGCGACAACTCTTCCAGGCCAAGACCGAATTGCAGAACGCGCACGCGCAGCTGGAAAGAATCGTCGACGAACGCACGGCGGAACTCCGCCAGATCAACGAGGAACTGCTCGACCAGATCGCCCAGCGCAGACAGGCCGAGGGCGAGCTGCTGCAGACCAGCAAACTCGCGGTGCTGGGGCAGATGTCGGCTGGTTTGTCGCATGAGGTCAACCAGCCGCTGACGGCCTTGCGCGCGCTGGCACGGAATTCGCAACGGCTGCTGGAGGCCGGCCGCCTGCAAGCGGTCGCGGACAACCTGCAGACGATGGACGACATGGTCGAGCGCATGGGACAAATCACCCGCCAGCTCAAGAGCTTCGCCCGCAAGGCGGAGCCGGCGCGCACGGCCGTGTCGCTGCTGGCCTGCGTGAACAACGCGCGGCTGCTGCTGGAACACCGCACCCGCGCGCTGGACCTGGCGGTGGAGGTCGACGTGCCGCCGGGGCTGCGCGTCAGCGCCGAGTCCAACCGGCTCGAGCAGGTGCTGGTGAACCTGCTGGGCAACGGCATCGACGCGATCGCGTCGGAGCCGCCGCCCGACGGTCCCGAGGACCCGCGCCGGCTGCGCGTGGCGGCGGTGCCGGCGGACGAAGGCCGGCGCGTGCTCGTGCAGGTGCAGGACAGCGGGCCGGGCTTGAGCGAGGCGCTGCTGCCGCGGCTGTTCGAGCCGTTCTTCACCACCAAGCCCGCCGGCGAAGGCCTGGGGCTGGGGCTGGTGATCTCGTCCAAGATCGTCCACGAGTTCGGCGGCGCGCTGCGGGCGCACCGGCTGGACCAGGGCATGATTTTCGAATTCGACCTGGAGGTCGACACCTGGCAGGCCGAGGAGGGTCAGTATGTTTGAGGGCTACAAGGTCGTGTTCGTCGAGGACGACCTGCCGGTGCGGGTCAGCCTGACCCAGACGCTGGAGCTCGAGGGGCTGAGCGTCGTGCCCTGCCGCTCGGCCGAGGAGGCGCTGCCGCACGTGCAGCCCGGCGCGCAGGTGATCGTGATCACCGACGTGCGGCTGCCCGGCATGGATGGCCGCGCGCTGCTGGCGCACGTCCAGGCGACCGATCCCCAGATCCCGGTGATCCTGATCACCGCGCACGGCGACGTGAACATGGCCGTGCAGGCGATGCGCAACGGCGCCTACGACTTCATCGAGAAGCCCTTCGCGCCGGAGCGGCTGCTGGACACCGCGCGCCGCGCGCTGGATCTGCGCATGCTGCGCCACTCCGCGGACGAACTGCGCGCGCAGCTCTCGGCCGCCAGCGGCATCGAGGCGGCGCTGCTGGGCAAGTCCCCGGCGATGCAACAGCTGCGGCGCCAGGTGCTGAACCTGGCCTCCACATCGGCCGACGTGATGATCCTGGGCGAGACCGGCACCGGCAAGGAACTGGTCGCGCGCTGCCTGCACGACCAGAGCCCGCGCCGCGACCGGCACTTCGTCGCCATCAACTGCGGCGGCCTGCCCGAGGCGCTGTTCGAGAGCGAGCTCTTCGGCCACGAATCGGGCGCGTTCACCTCGGCGGGCAAGCGCCGCATCGGCAAGATCGAGCATGCCAACGGCGGCACCCTGCTGCTCGACGAGATCGAGACCATGCCGGTGCCGCTGCAGATCAAGCTGCTGCGCGTGCTGCAGGAGCGCCGCGTCGAGCGGCTGGGCTCCAACGAGGAACAGGTCATCAACGTGCGCTTCATCGCCGCGAGCAAGGCCGACCTCAAGGAAATGGGCGAGCGCGGCCAGTTCCGCAGCGACCTCTACTACCGGCTCAACATCGCCACGCTGGTGCTGCCGCCGCTGCGCGAGCGCCGCGAGGACATCCCGCTGCTGTTCGAGCACTTCGTCGCGCAGGCCTGCAAGCGCTATGAGCGCGAGGCGCCCGAGCTCACGCCGGACAAGCTGCGCGAGCTGATGGCCCACGACTGGCCCGGCAACGTGCGGGAGATCCGCAACGCGGCCGACCGCTTCGTGCTCGCGCTGGACGACCTGGACTCCACCGCCGCGATCCAGGCGGTGCCCAACCTGGCGCTGGCGCGCCAGATGGAGATGGTCGAGAAGGCACTGATCGAGCAGGCGCTGCGCCGCTCCGGCGGCAAGGTGCCGGCGGCGATGGAACTGCTGGGAACGCCGCGCAAGACGCTGTACGACAAGCTGCACCGGCACGGGATCCAGCTCGACGATTTCCGCTGACGCGTCGAACGCGGGGCAGCAATTTCATCCTCTCCCGCTTGCGGGGGAGCCCCCTCACCCTAACCCTTGTATCTTTCGTTTTGAGAGTACACACAGGTTTGTTTTGGCAGTTGTCCACAGCCCGTCTGCCCTCTGGGATACCTAGCCCGTGGGAGAGCATTTGGCGTGGACGACTGGCCGTCTGTTGAGCAAGCCCGAACAGTTGCTGGACGGCCGACATGCACTGGCGTGCTCGGACCTCGAATTTGCAAGGATGGGAAATGGCAGGCGCACCTGAACTGATTTTTGTTGGTATCGATGTTTCCAAAGCCACGCTTGAGGTGGCCTTGAATGACAGGGACAAGACGCAGACCTTCAGCAACGATGAGCCCGGTTTGAAGTCGCTGTTGGCGATGCTCACTGAGATGCGCGAGCGCGTGGGAGTCGTTCTGCTGGAAGCCACCGGTGGGCTGGAGCAGCCGGCGGCGGCGATGCTGTGCGCGCATGGTTTGGCCGTCATGGTGATCAATCCGCGCCAGGCGCATGACTTCGCCAAAGCGATGGGCTACCTGGCCAAGACGGACCGCACGGACGCGAAGATGCTGTCGCAGTTTGCGCGCACGCTGCATGCCAGCGACCGGCGCGAGCGACTGCTCTACAAACTGCCCACGGACGCGCAGGAGACACTGCTAGCCATGGTGACGCGGCGCAGTCAGCTCGTGGCCATGCGGGTGGCTGAGCACAACCGATTGGCGAGCATGCACGCGTCGCAGCGCAAGAGCATTCGCACCATTCTGAAGATGCTGGACCACCAAATCGGAAAGATCGATGACGATGCGGGCGGCTTCCTGAAGGAGCACTTCAAGGACAAGCTGGAGTTGCTCAAAGGGCTCAAGGGAGTGGGGCCAGGCACACAAGCGATGCTGATGGCTGCGCTGCCCGAACTCGGCCAACTCAAGCGACGCGAGATCGCCAAACTCGTGGGTGTGGCGCCGTTGAACAACGACAGCGGCACATTCAAGGGTCGGCGCTCCACCTGGGGTGGACGGGCCAATGTCCGTTCGGCGCTGTACATGGCTTCGCTCAGCGCTGTGCGTTATGACCCTGTCCTCAGGAGCTTCTACGAACGACTGGTGCAAGCGGGCAAGCCTAAGAAGGTGGCGCTGACCGCCTGCATGCACAAGCTGCTCACCATCATCAACGCCGTCATCAAGTCCGGCACCGCTTGGCAGCCCTCTTATCCACAGCCCGCGCTAGCCTGATTAGCGCTTGACTTGGAACACAGTTGCTCTCCC
>NZ_JBQEOF010000024.1:0-91790 GCF_052044995.1 Roseateles sp. 22389 | reverse complement strand
CCCTTGTATCTTTCGTTTTGAGAGTACACACAGGTTTGTTTTGGCAGTTGTCCACAGCCCGTCTGCCCTCTGGGATACCTAGCCCGTGGGAGAGCATTTGGCGTGGACGACTGGCCGTCTGTTGAGCAAGCCCGAACAGTTGCTGGACGGCCGACATGCACTGGCGTGCTCGGACCTCGAATTTGCAAGGATGGGAAATGGCAGGCGCACCTGAACTGATTTTTGTTGGTATCGATGTTTCCAAAGCCACGCTTGAGGTGGCCTTGAATGACAGGGACAAGACGCAGACCTTCAGCAACGATGAGCCCGGTTTGAAGTCGCTGTTGGCGATGCTCACTGAGATGCGCGAGCGCGTGGGAGTCGTTCTGCTGGAAGCCACCGGTGGGCTGGAGCAGCCGGCGGCGGCGATGCTGTGCGCGCATGGTTTGGCCGTCATGGTGATCAATCCGCGCCAGGCGCATGACTTCGCCAAAGCGATGGGCTACCTGGCCAAGACGGACCGCACGGACGCGAAGATGCTGTCGCAGTTTGCGCGCACGCTGCATGCCAGCGACCGGCGCGAGCGACTGCTCTACAAACTGCCCACGGACGCGCAGGAGACACTGCTAGCCATGGTGACGCGGCGCAGTCAGCTCGTGGCCATGCGGGTGGCTGAGCACAACCGATTGGCGAGCATGCACGCGTCGCAGCGCAAGAGCATTCGCACCATTCTGAAGATGCTGGACCACCAAATCGGAAAGATCGATGACGATGCGGGCGGCTTCCTGAAGGAGCACTTCAAGGACAAGCTGGAGTTGCTCAAAGGGCTCAAGGGAGTGGGGCCAGGCACACAAGCGATGCTGATGGCTGCGCTGCCCGAACTCGGCCAACTCAAGCGACGCGAGATCGCCAAACTCGTGGGTGTGGCGCCGTTGAACAACGACAGCGGCACATTCAAGGGTCGGCGCTCCACCTGGGGTGGACGGGCCAATGTCCGTTCGGCGCTGTACATGGCTTCGCTCAGCGCTGTGCGTTATGACCCTGTCCTCAGGAGCTTCTACGAACGACTGGTGCAAGCGGGCAAGCCTAAGAAGGTGGCGCTGACCGCCTGCATGCACAAGCTGCTCACCATCATCAACGCCGTCATCAAGTCCGGCACCGCTTGGCAGCCCTCTTATCCACAGCCCGCGCTAGCCTGATTAGCGCTTGACTTGGAACACAGTTGCTCTCCCGCAAGCGGGAGAGGGGGTAAATCCCCGCGGCGCGCTACCAGCGGCGCACTTCGCTCTTCTTGCACCCTCTCCCGCTTGCGGGAGAGGGAGGGGTGAGGGCCAGCAGCCTCCGCAGGACAATCCGCGCCTCGTGATCGGGAGAGCCATGGGCTTGATAGCCTGGCCCCCATCCCCACGATAGAGAGCTCCCGCGCATCCGCGCGCGAAAGGCTGAGACACTGTCCCGGCATTTCGTCAGACTCACGAGGCCTGCATGACCGACTCCTCCGCCCCTTCGGCCGCCGCGCCGACCGCCGCCAACCCGCTGCTGTCCACCGCGCCGCTGCCTGATTTCGCCGCGATCGACCCGTCCCACATCCAGCCGGCCATCACCGAGCTGCTCGCCCAGGCCCAGCAGGCGCTCGAGCAGGTCACGGCGCCCGGCGCGCCGGCCGACTACGAACGCCTCTCCCGCACCCTGAACGTCGCCACCGAGCGCCTGGGCACCGCCTGGGGCGCCGTCGGCCACCTGAACGCGGTCGCCAACACGCCGGCGCTGCGCGAGGCCTACAACGCGATGCTGCCCGCGGTGACCGAGTTCCACACCGCGCTGGGCGCCAACGAGGCGCTGTACGCGCTCTACAAGGCGATCGCCGCGCAGCCGGGCCTGACGTCCGAACGCGCCCAGCTGCTCAAGCACGCGATGCGCGACTTCGTGCTCTCCGGCGCCGAGCTGCAGGGCGAGGCCAAGGCGCGTTTCGCCAAGATCCAGGAGCGCAGCGCCGAACTGGGCCAGGCCTTCTCCGAGCACGTCATGGACGCCACCGACGGCTGGAGCTACTTCGCCACCGCCGCCGAGCTCAAGGGCGTGCCGGCGGACGTCGTCGCCAACGCGCGCGCCGCGGCCGAGAAGGACGGCCACGCCGATGCCGACGCGCACAAGCTGACGCTGCACTTCCCGGTCTACATGCCGGTGATGCAGTACGCCGAGGACCGCGCGCTGCGCGAGCGCTTGTACCGCGCCTACGTGACGCGCGCGAGCGAGCTCGGCGACAAGCCCGACTGGGACAACGGCCCGCTGATGCAGGAACTGCTGATGCTGCGCCAGGAGGAGGCGAAGCTGCTGGGCTTCGCCAACTTCGCCGAGGCCTCGCTGGTGCCCAAGATGGCGAGCTCGCCGGCGCAGGTGATGAGCTTCCTGCGCGACCTGGCGACCCGCGCCCGCCCCTATGCGCAGCGCGACCTGGACGAGCTGCGCGACTTCGCCAAGGCCGCGCTGCGCCTGGACGATCCGCAGGCCTGGGACCTGCCCTATGTCTCCGAGAAGCTGAAGGAGGCACGCTACGCCTTCTCCGACCAGGAAGTGCGGCAATACCTGACCCTGCCGCGCGTGCTGGACGGGCTGTTCCGCATCGTCGACCGGCTCTTCGGCGTGCAGCTGGTGCCGGCCCAGGCCTCGGTCTGGCATGAGTCGGTGCAGTTCTGCGAGCTGCGCCGCGACGGCCAGTTGATCGGCCAGGTCTACCTGGACCTGTACGCGCGCAGCGGCAAGCGGCCCGGCGCCTGGATGGACGAGGTGCGCAGCCGCTGGGCGCGGCCGGACCTGGCCGGCAGCGGCGCCGAGCAGATTCCGGTGGCGCACCTGGTCTGCAACTTCCCGCAGGGCGCGGACGGCAAGCCGGCGCTGCTCACCCACGACGACGTGACGACGCTGTTCCACGAATGCGGCCACGGGCTGCACCACCTGCTCACGCGCGTGGCGGAACTGGGCGTGTCGGGCATCTCCGGCGTCGAGTGGGACGCGGTCGAGCTGCCCAGCCAGTTCATGGAGAACTTCTGCTGGGAGTGGGAGGTGATCCAGCAGCTGTCGGCCCATGTGGACACCGGCGAGCCGCTGCCGCGGGCGCTGTTCGACAAGATGCTGGCGGCCAAGAACTTCCAGGCCGGCCTGCAGACGCTGCGCCAGATCGAGTTCGCGCTCTTCGACATGCGGCTGCATGCCGAGCCCGGCGCCGAGACCCGGGTGCAGGAATTGCTGGACGAGGTGCGGGCCGAGGTGACGGTGCTGCCGCCGCCGGCGTTCAACCGCTTCCAGCACAGCTTCTCGCACATCTTCGCGGGCGGCTATGCGGCCGGTTACTACAGCTACAAGTGGGCCGAGGTGCTATCCGCCGATTGCTGGAGCGCGTTCGAGGAGGAAGGCGTGTTCAACCCAGCGACCGGCCGGCGCTACCTGGACGAGATCCTGTCGATGGGCAGCGTCCGCGACGCGATGGACAACTTCAAGGCCTTCCGCGGCCGGGAGCCGCAGATCGACGCGCTGCTGCGGCATCAGGGCATGGCCTGAGGCCGGGCCGGCGGCGGCGACGCCGCCGGCTTCTTCCACGGCACGGTCTGGATCAGGCGCCGGGCGTCCTCCGCCGGCAGCGCCTGGGCGAACAGCCAGCCCTGCGCCATCTCCACGCCGAGCGTTTCCAGCAGCGCGGCCTGCGCCTGCGTCTCGACGCCTTCGGCCAAGGTCCGCCAGCCGCGCGCGCGGGCCAGGCCGACGATCGTGCGCACGACCTCCTGCGCCTCGCCGCCCTCGCCCAGCCGCGTGACGAAGCTTCGGTCGATCTTCAGCGTGTCGACCGGGAAGCGGTGCAGATGGGCCAGGGAGGACTGCGCGGTCCCCACGTCGTCGATCGAGAGCCCGAAGCCCAGGCGCGCCAGCGCCTGCAGCAGCTCGGCATGGCGCTGCGGCCAGGCCATCGCGGCGCGCTCGGCGACCTCCAGGCGCAGTTGCGAAGGCGGCACCTCGCCGAGCGCCTTGAGCGCCTCGCGCGCATCGGCCAGCAGCACGTCGCCCTGCGCCAGTTGCGCGGCCGACAGGTTGATCGCGACCTCGCCCTTGAAGCCGATCTCGCGCCAGCGCCTCAGCTGCAGCGCGGCTTCGATCAGCGTCCAGCGGCCGATGGCCATGAGGTGGCCGCCCTCCTCCGCCGCCGGGATGAGGTCGTCCGGCAGCACCGGGCCGCGGCTGGGATGTCGCCAGCGGATCAGCGCCTCGAAGCCGAGCAGCGCGCGGTCCGAGAGCCTGACGATCGGCTGGTAGTCGAGTTGGAATTCCCCCGCCTGCAGGCCGCGCTCGAGGTCCTCGCGCAGCGCGCGCCGGGACGCCTCGATGCGCAGCTGCGTCGGGTCGAACAGGCGCGCGTGGCCCGTACCGGCGGCCTTGGCGCGAGCCAGCGCGCTTTCGGCGGCGGCAAGCAGGTCGTCCGGGCTGAAATTGCCCTGCCCCGTGAAGGCCCACCCCGCGCTGGCGGTCAGGCGGTGCGCGCCGGTTCTCGAGCCCGCGTTCGCTGCCTCGATCGTCTCGAACAGGAACGGCTCCTCGATGCGCGCCAGCGCCCATTCGGGCACGCGGTCGACCAGCGCGCCGGCCTCGATGCGGGCGTCGAAGAGCACGCCGAACTGGTCCGCGCCGAGCCGCGCGACCATGCGGCCCGAGCGCGCCGCCCGGCCCGTGCCGCCGGCCAGGCGCCGTGCGCATTCGACCAGCACCGCGTCAGCGGCGACCGGCCCCTGGCGCTCGACGAACGCGCGGAAATCGTCCAGGCCCAGCAGCACCAGGCCGATCGGTACGCCGGGGGTCGGATTGGCCAGGCGTTGGGCGATCAGTTCCATGAACAGCGCCCGGTTCGGCAAGCCGGTCAGGCGGTCGCGCAGCGCGTCCTGCGTGGCCTGCTCGTGCAGACGCTCCTGCTCGCTGAGGTCCGTGAGGGCGCCGGCCATGCGCACCGGCTTGCCGTCGCGCCTCACCGCGACGCCGCGCGCCAGCAGTGCGTGCCGCTGGCCGCCCTGCTCGAAGCGCAGGACATGGTGGAACTGCAGGCTGCGGCCCTGCAGGTGCGCGTCGAGATCGGCACGGAACAGGCCGGCGGCCGCGTCGTCCAACGGACGCGTGAAGCGCGCGATGCCCTCCGGCGGTTCGTTGGACCGGGCACTGGCAGTTGCATCACTGCCTCCGCCCGCACCGCTCGCTGCGTCGCCCATCAGCGTCAGCCATCGCGCCGACACCTCCAGCCGGTCCGTCGCGATGTCCCAGTCCCAGAGGCCGTCGTTGGCGCCCTGCGCGGCGAGCACATGGCGCTCCTCGCTGAGTTTCAGGCGACGCAACGACCCCCGCCGTCGCGACCAGGCGGCGAGCCCGCGCAGACCGAGCACGCCCGTGCTCGCCGCGGCGACCGCCAGCAGCGGATGGCCGAGCGCGAGCACGAGGAAGCGGTCCTCGAAGGCCCATTGCGCCGCGGCCAGGCCTGCGCCCACCAACAGCGCGACGCCAGGCAGCCCGAGCCACAACCGGCCGCGCGCCAGCAGCGCCGCGCACAGCAGCGGCAGCGCCAGCAGCGCGGCCAGCTCCGCGATCGAAGCCCAGGACGGTCGCGTCAGCGTGCGGCCGGTCAGGAGGTTGTCGACGACGGTCGCGAGCCGCTCCGCGTCGGGCAGGCCGGCGTCGAACGGCGTGGGGAAAGCGGCGCCGGCCCCGCGCGCCGACACGCCCAGGATCACGATGCGGTGGCGCAGCGCCTCGTCGGGCACCTTGCCGTCGACCAGGTCGGCCAGCGACACCGAGCGAAAGGTGCCGGCCGGGCCGTAGGGGTTCACGCCCTGGCGCGACAGTAGGTCCAGCGGCACGCGCAGCGTGCCCCAGCGCAGGTCGCGGCTCCAGCGCAGCGTCGCCTCGGACCAGGGCTGGCGCATCGCGTCGCCGGCGATGCGCAGCGCCAGCGACGGATAGGCCGCGCCGTCCAGCGGCAAGGCCGGCAGTTCGTGACGCACCGCGCCATCGGCCTCGCGCACCAGCTGCGCATGGCCCAGCGACTTCGCCGCCGACAGCAGCGGTTCCGGCGGCGCGTCCGCGCGCGCCGGGCGCAGCGCGCTGCGGGGCTCGCCCTCGACGTTGAGGAAGGCCTGGGCGCGCAGCGCGGGCGGCACGGCCGCGGCTGGCTCGAGTGCCGGCGCTCCGACCGGGGGCAAGGAGGCGGTGGGCGAGGCGGATGCCGCGGAGATCGAGGCGGGCGGCAGCGCGAACGGCAGCAGCACCGGCGCGCCGCCGCGCATGGCGGCCGCCAGCGCGGCGTCGCCGTCGGGCCGCGCGCCCTGCATCGGCAGGTCGATCGCGATGAGGCGAGGCTGAGCGGCCTGCACCCGCGCGATCGCCTCGGCGAGCAGCGGTCGCGCCGGCGCCATGCTGCCGAAGCGCGCGGCGCTGGCGTCATCGAACTGCACCAGCGTGATCGGGTAGGTCGTGCCGGGCGCGAGCCGACCGCGCCATTGGGCTTGCGCGTCCTGCGCGAGGCCGTCGAGCCGCGCGATCGGTCCGGCCTGCGGGCGCGCGAACCACAGCAGCGCGACGACCGCCGTCACCGCCAAGGCCAGCACCGCTTGCGCCCAGGCCCAGCGCGAAGGCCATCGCAGCGCGCCGCGTTGCGGGGCCCTCGTGCCTCGCGGTCCGTTCGATCCAGCCCTCATCTCGCGTGTCATCGTCCCTCGCTTCATGGCGCGCCCGTGGGCGGCTTCATTGCGCCCCGCCCGCATCATCGCCGCGCCGCATCCTAGGCGAAGGTCCCCGCCTTCCCAACACCGCGTGCGCGGGGCGCGCCGGCCCGACGATGCGATGCGGCCTTGTCCGACAGACCGCCCCCCGCCCCGCCCTTAAGGTGGATCAACGACCCTTCGGTCGAGCGATGGAGTTCGCCATGCGTTCCCTCCCGTCCCTCTTCCATGCCGGGCGTCCGAGGCACGGTCGCCACGGCCCCGGCCATCACGGCGTGATGTTCTGGCTGTCCCATGCGGCGCTGCTGCTGGGGCTGCTGCTGCTCGCGACCGAGGTCTCGGCGCAGCAAGGCGCAGGCCTGCGCGCCCAGTACGAGCAACTCGCGCCGCAGCTGGCGCGCAGTCCCTTCCAGCGGCCGATCGTCCTGAGCTCGGTGAACGACACCGAACGGCCCACCGGCGAGATGCATGCCGTCGTCCAGCACAACTTCGCGACGCTGGCCGGCGCGCTGCGCGATGCCGGGGCGTGGTGCGACGTGCTCACGCTGCCGGCCAACGTCAAGCGCTGCGCGGTCGAGGACGACGCCGCACCCGGCGCGACGCTGCACATGGCGATCGGTCGCAAGTTCGACCAGCCGATCGAGGATGCCTATGCGCTCGACTTCCGCTTCCAGGTGCTGGCGGCGCAGCCGCAGTACCTGCTCGTCGAGATGAGCGCGAACAAGGGACCGATGGGGACCAGCCACTATCGGCTCACGCTGGAAGCGGTGCCGCTGGACGCCAGGCGCAGCTTCGTGCGGCTGCGTTATGCGTACATGAACAACCTCGCCGCGCGGGTGGCGACGAACGCCTATCTGGCGACCTCGGGCCGGGAGAAGGTCGGCTTCACCGTGGTCGGCCGCGAGGAGGATGGTCAGCCGCGCTACGTCGGCGGGATCCAGGGCATCGCGGAACGCAACACGATGCGCTATTTCCTCGCGATCGAGTCCTACCTCGACACGCTGTCCACGCCCGCCGACCAGCGGCTGGACCGGAGACTGCGCGATTGGTTCGCGGCGACCGAGCGCTATGCGCGCCAGCTGCATGAGCAGTCGCTCGAGGAGTATGTGGCGATGAAGCACAAGGAGGCGCGCCGGCAGGTCGCGATGGCGCCGGGCGAGTGAAGGTGCCTGTCCCGCCGACGAGCGGGACGGCAAAAGAAGCGGGCGCACTGCGTAGGCCGCTGGCCCTCACCCTACCCTCTCCCGCAAGCGGGAGAGGGAATCCTTCGACCAACGCCGCTCTTGCGCAGTCTTCCGCTCGCCCCGCGAGGGGGAGAGGGTCCCGACCAACACCGCTCTTGCGTCAGCGCGTCGAGCGGCCCATTTCTCTGGCGGCGAACTGCGCGCCCACCAGCACCGAGGCCATCAGCCACAGCGGCGCCGCCGCGACGCTCATCGCGGCCAGCGCGCCGAAGCCCAGCGGCATCGCCACCGTCGCGCCGTTGGACGCCAGCATCCGCAGCCCCAGCGCCTGGCCGTGCCGGTCCGGCGGCGTGACCTGGTGCATCGTGGCCAACACCATCGGCTGCACCGCGCCAAGCGCCAGCCCCAGCACCGCAGAACCCGCCATCAGCCCCAGCGTGCCGGGCAGCCAGGCATAGACGATCAGCGTCACGGTGGCGATGGCCATCGCCGCGCGCAGCGCCTTGACCTCGTCGATGTGATGGGCCCAGCGCACGATGGCCAGACGGACCAGCGTCGCCGCGGCGGCGAAGCTGCCCAGCACCAGGCCGATGCTCGAGGCCGACAAGCCCTTCGCGTGGCCGACGACCGGGACGACGAAGCTGTGGGCATCCCAGCACGAGGACATCGCGACGTTCACGATCAGCAGGTTGCGCAGGCCGCGGTCCTTCAGCAGGTCCCAGGCGGGTCGCGGCTTGGCGCCGGTCGCCAGCGGCGCCGGGGCCTGCCGCGG
Source organism: Roseateles sp. 22389 (assembly GCF_052044995.1). NCBI lineage: Bacteria > Pseudomonadati > Pseudomonadota > Betaproteobacteria > Burkholderiales > Sphaerotilaceae > Roseateles > Roseateles sp. 22389. Next base: position 83,106 of record NZ_JBQEOF010000024.1, on the reverse strand, counting down.
CACGCGCAGCGCGACCGCCCAGGCGGCCAGCGGCAGCAGGGTCGACAGCACCAGCGCGGCGCTGAAGCCCGCCAGGTCGATGACGATGCCGGTGATCACCGGCGCCAGCGCGTTGGACAGCGCCGGGCCGAGCGCCACCCAGCTGAACACGCGCTTGAGCTGCGAGGGATCGCGGGCCATCAGGCCGGCCTCGCGCTGGATCGCGACCGCGGAGACGGCGACCGCGCCGCCACAGAGCAGGCAGCCCAGCGCCAGCAGCCACAACCAGCCCAGCAGCTGCGCGGCCAGCGCCAGCACCGCGCCGGCGAAGGCCATCGCCACGCCGATGCCGACCGGCCGATGGAAGCCGTGGCGGTCGGCCAGCCGGCCGGCCCACATCGACAGCCCCAGCGGCGCGACCGCGAACAGGCTCAGCAGCACGCCGACGAAACCACCGCCGTAGCCCTGGTGCAGCACCCACAGCGTCGCCGCGACCCGCGTCGTCGCCATGCACGCATGCACCGCCACCAGCGAGGCAATCACCGCCGCGAAGCCAACGCTCAGGCCGGTGTATCCCGCCACCGGCGGCTGCGGGATACCGATCGCGTCGGCGTTCGTGCCGACAGGCGCGGGCCCGGGCGCACGCGGGGGCGTCGAGCCGGGCCGGTCGCTCATCCGGCGGCGCCTTCCTCGTCGGGCGTGTCGGTGGCACCGAGCTGCAGCACACGGGACATCTGGTCCTCGGGCAGCGCCTCGACCGTCTTGAGCCGGCGGGTCATCGCGCGGGTGCGGACCTCGGCGGCATCGATCGTGTTGCTCGCTTCCTCGAGCTTCTTCTTCGTCTTGGCCAGCACGTCGCCGAACTTGCCGAACTCCGTCTTCACCGCCGACAGCACCTCCCACACCTCGGCCGAGCGCTTCTCCAGCGCCAGCGTGCGGAAGCCCATCTGCAGGCTGGACAACGTCGCCAGCAGCGTCGTCGGGCCGACCAGCATCACCTTGTGCTCGCGCTGCAGCGCCTCGCTCAGGCCGGGGCGACGCAGCGCCTCGGCATACAGGCCCTCGGTGGGCAGGAACAGCAGGGCGAAGTCGGTCGTGTGCGGCGGACCGAGGTACTTCTCGCGGATGGTCTTGGCTTCCAGCCGCAGCCGCGTCTCGATCGCCCGGCCGGCCAGCTCCGCCGCCGGCGCGTCGGCGCGCTCCTGCGCCTCCAGCAGGCGCTCGTAGTCCTCGCGCGGGAACTTGGCGTCGATCGGCAGCCAGATCGGCTTGCCGTCGTCGCGCTGCCCGGGGAGCTTCAACGCGAATTCGACCCGCCCGCCGCTGCCCGGCACCGTCTCGACGTTGGCCGCGTACTGCTCCGGCGTGAACACCTGTTCCAGCAGCGCCGCCAGTTGCACCTCGCCGAAGATCCCGCGCGTCTTGACGTTGGTCAGCACCCGGTTCAGCGAGCCCACATCGCGCGCCAGCGTCTGCATCTCGCCCAGGCCCCGGTAGACCTGCTCCAGCCGCTCGGCGACCTGCTTGAAGCTCTCGCCCAGCCGCTGCTCCAGCGTCGCGTGCAGCTTCTCGTCGACGGTCGCCCGCATCTGTTCGAGCTTCTTCTCGTTGTCCTGCTGGATCGACTGCAGCCGGGCCTCCACCGTGCGACGGGTTTCCGCCAGGCCCGCCTCGTTGCGCTGGGCCAGCGCCTGCAGCTGCTCCGTCAGCACCGTGGTCGTGCGCGCGGCGGCGGCGTCCTGCGCCTCGCGCGCGGTCGCGGCCTGCTGCGCCAGCGACTGCTGCAGCTGCGCCAGCTGCACGCGGAAGGCGTCGATCTGCTCGTTCTGCGAGCGCGCCGTATCGCCACCCTGCGTCAACAGCGCCTGCTGGAACTGGGTGAGCGTCGTCAGCGTCTCCTGGCGCAGGCCGGCGTTCCCGCGGCCGACTTCCTCGCGCAGGCCGGTGTTCACGCGGCCCAGCTCATCGCGCAGCGCCCGCTCCAGGCGCTCCAGGCGTTCCCCGGACTGCTGCACCAGCGGGCCCATGGTCACCGCCGGATCCGCGCCGGACTGTCGTCGCAGCGTCAGCCAGACGGCGATGAGGAGGATCACGATCACCCCGGAGAGGGCGAGATGCAACAGGTCAACGAAAGTCATCGAGCGATTCTCTCAGCGCCAGCCCTGACGTCCCCGCCACATTTCTTTCACCCTCTCCCCGCTTGCGGGGAGAGGGAGGGGTGAGGGGGCGTCGAAGTACGACAGCAGTGCCGTGCGATGCCCCCTCACCCTAACCCTCTCCCCCTCGCGGGGGAGAGGGGACAGAAGAGCCGTGGCAGTCCACCACACCCAAACCGTGGCGGGACGCCACACCCAAACCGTGGCAGGACGCCGATGGTGTGGGACGGCATGGCTTGGGGTTCAGGCGCTTGCCGCCTGCGGCCCCATGCCATGGCGGCCAGCGCGCCGTCCATCGCAGGTAGGCGCCCTCACCCCCGCACCACTTCCGGATTCAACGCCGTCGGCGGCACCCCACCCGTCAGCGCGGCGATCAGGTTGTCGACGGCGAGATTGCTCATCGCCCGCCGCGTCGCGATGGTGGCGCTGGCGATGTGGGGTGTGAGCACCACGTTCTCGCACGCGAGCAGGTCGGGATGCACGGTCGGCTCCCCTTCGAACACGTCCAGGCCAGCTGCGGCGATGGTGCCGGCCTTGAGCTCCGCCGCCAGTGCCGCGTCATCCACGACCCCGCCGCGCGCGATGTTGGTCAGCGTCGCCGTCTTCTTCATCAAGCGGAGCTCGCGCTGTCCGATCAGGTGGTGCGACGACGCGCTGTAGGGCACGACGATGATCAGGTGGTCGGCGCGTCGCAGCAGCTCGTCCTTTTCGACCCACTGCGCACCGAGCGGTGCTTCCTGGTCGGCCGGCAGGCGCGAGCGGTTGTGATACAGCACCGGCATGCCGAAGCCCAGGTGCCCGCGCCGCGCGATCGCCGCGCCGATGCGTCCCATGCCGAGCACGCCCAGCGTCGCGCCATGCACGTCGGCGCCGGCGAACATGGTCACCGACCATTGTTTCCACTCGCCGCGGCGCAGGAAGTGTTCGCTCTCGGTGATGCGGCGCGCCGTCGCCATCATCAGCGCGAAGCCGAAGTCCGCGGTAGTTTCGGTCAGCACGTCCGGCGCGTTGGTCACGACGACGCCGCGTGCGGTGCAGGCGGCCACGTCGATGTTGTTGTAGCCCACGGCCATCGTGCAGACGGCTTTCAGTTGGGGGCAGGCGTCGAGCAGCTTCGCGTCGATGCGCTCGCCGCCGGCGATGTACGCGCCGGCCTTGCCCTGCAGGCGGCGGATCAGTTCGTCCTGGGACCAGCCCGTGTCGCTGTCGTTGGCCTCGACCTCGAAGTGAGGGCGCAGCCGGTCGACGATGTCGTCGAAGGTCTTGCGGGCCACCAGGACGCTGGGCTTGCTCATGGGCGCATCTCCGTGCAGGAAAGCGCCAACTGTAGGCCGATGGTCCGAGGAGGCCGAACGCGGATCGCCCACCTCGGCGTCCGCGTGTCCCTCACTCGAGGAAGCGGGTGAACGCGGCCACCGGATCGCGCTCGGTGACCAGCGTGTTCTCGATCGCCGCCGGGTCCGCGTAGCCCAGCGACATCCCGCAGACCACCTGCTGGTTGGGCGCCAGGCCCAGCTCCTCGGCGATCACGCGATGGAACTGGGTGAAGGCCGCCTGCGGGCAGGTGTGCAGGCCGCGGCCGCGCGCCGCCACCATGATGTTCTGCAGGAACATGCCGTAGTCCAGCCAGCTGCCCTGCTGCATCACCCGGTCGATGGTGAACATCAGGCCCACCGGCGCGTCGAAGAAGCGGTAGTTGCGTCCGTGCTGCTCATGCATGCGCAGCTTGTCGCCCTTGGTGATGCCGAGCAGCCCGTACAGGTCCCAGCCGACCTTGCGGCGGCGATCGATGTAGGGCGACACCCACTCGCGCGGGTAGTAGGCGTACTCCTCGCTGTGGGTGGCCAGTTCCTCCGGGTCGTCGTAGACCGACTGGATGCGCGCCACCAGCCGGTCCTTCGCGCCGCCGGTCAGCACATGGACCTGCCAGGGCTGGGTATTGGTGCCCGAGGGCGCCCGCGCCGCCACGGCCAGCAGCTCCTCGATCAGCGCGCGCGGCACCGGCGTGGGCAGGAAGGCGCGCATCGAATGGCGGGTCACGATGGCGGCGTCCACCGCCGCGGATTGCTCGGGCGTGGGCGGCGTGAACGGATTGGGCAGCGGGTCGGGCAGGGTCATGGCATCTCCAGCGCTCGCAGCGCTTGCTGGTAGGTGTCGGGCAGCGCATCCACCGGGCGGCGCGTCTCCCGGTCGACATAGACGTGGACGAAGTGCCCGCGCGCGGCGCACAGCGGCTCGCCCTCGGCGAACAGGCCGATCTCGTAGCGGACGCTGGAACGGCCGCGCTTCGTCACCCGCAGGCCGGCTTCCACGAATTGCGGGAAGGCCAGCGAGGCGAAGAAGTTGCAGTGCGTCTCGATGACGAGGCCGATGACGGTGCCATGGTGCAGGTCCAGCGCGCCCTGCTCGATCAGGTAGCGGTTCACCGCCGTGTCGAACAGGCTGTAGTAGACGACGTTGTTCAGATGGCCGTAGACGTCGTTGTCCATCCAGCGCGTGGGCACCGGCTGGAAACGGGCGAAGGCCTCGCGCGGCTCGGGGGCCGGGCGTGGCTCGGGCGTGGAAGCGTCGGGGCGGTTGGCGGACATGGAGGACATGGCGGCGATTCTTCCACCGCGGCGCGGGGTCAGGTGTCGCGCGGGCTACTGTCGCGCCAGCGCCCCCAGGCCTGCGCCGCCGCGTCCAGCGTGCGCATCTGCACCTCGACGGTCACCGCCAGGTCCTCGCCGTAGCCGCCGGCCATGCTCAGCGCGACCGGGATGCGGCGCTCGACCAGCGCGTCCAGCACCATCCGGTCGCGGCGCAGCAGCCCGTCGGCGCTGAGCTTGAGGCGGCCGAGCCGGTCGCCCTCGTGCGGATCGGCGCCGGCCAGGTAGAAGGCCAGCCCCGGCGGGCGGTCGGCCAGGCGTCGCCAGACCTCGGCCAGCGCGGTCTCCAGCGCGTCCAGGTAGACCGCGTCCCCGCAGGCGTCCGGAAGGCCGACGTCCAGGTCGCTCGCCTCCTTGCGGAAGGGGAAGTTCTTCTCCCCGTGGACGGAGAAGGTGAACACGCTGTCGTCGTCCTGGAAGATGCTGGCCGTGCCGTTGCCCTGGTGGACGTCCAGGTCCACCACCAGCACCCGCAGGCCGGCGCGCCCGGGATGGCGGCGATGCCATTCGGCCTGCATCAGGCGCGCGGCCACCGCCACGTCGTTGAAGACGCAGAAGCCGCTGCCCTTGTCCGCATACGCATGGTGCGTCCCGCCCGCCAGGCTGGCGGCCACGCCCTCTTCCAGGGCGGCCCGGGCCGCCGCGATCGTCGCCCCGACCGAGCACAGCGAGCGCCGCGGCAGCGCCGGTCCCCAGGGGAAGCCGATCTCGCGCTGCGCCGCCGCGCTCAGGGTGCCGTGCATCACGGCGTCGATGTAGTTCGGCGTGTGCACCAGCGCCAGCGCCTCGATCCCGGCCGCCTCGGCCACCCGCGGGCGCATCACGCCGGGCTCGCGCTCCACCCGCTCGCGCAGCATCTGGTACTTGGACTGCGGGAAGCGATGCCCGGGCGGCAGGGCCAGCGTCAAATGGTCGTAATGGAAGGCAAGCATGGTCCGGGACGCTAGCAGAGCGCGCCCTGGCGCGCCGGCGGGGCTCGACGCCGCGATTTTGCTGCGATGCACAAAAAGTGCTTGCAATCGTCGTCGACGGTCCTATACTGATTCCATGCTGCACCGCAACAAAGGTGTGGCGACGGCGCTCAGCCTGCCGCATTTCCCCTGGCTGACATCACTCTCAAGGAGATCTCGCATGCTGACCGCTGACCAAGTGCTCGACCAACAAAAGAACCTGCAAGCTTCCCTGTTCGGCCTGACGGCCAAGGCCTTCGAAGGCTACGAGAAGCTGGTCGAGCTGAACCTGCAGGTCGCCAAGACCGCGCTCGGCGAAGCCGCCGAAACCGCCCAGCAGGCCATCACGGTCAAGGATCCGCAGGAACTGTGGGCCCTGCAGGCCTCGCTGCTGCAACCGACCGCCGAGAAGGCCGTCGCCTACAGCCGTCACCTGTACGACATCGCCTCGTCGACCTCGTCGGAATTCGTCAAGCTGGCCGAGTCGCAAGTCGCCGACGCCCAGGTGAAGTTTGGCGCCGTCGTCGACAACGCGACCAAGAACGCCCCGGCTGGCACGGAAAATGCTGTTGCTTTGGTGAAGTCGGCGGTCGCCGCGGCCAACAACGCTTACGAAAGCCTGCACAAGGCTGCCAAGCAGGCCTCCGAGATCGCTGAATCGAATTTCAACGCCGTGACCAGCACGGCGGTGAAGGCCACCCAGAACGCCACCCGTACCGCCAAGCGCGCCACGGCCTGAGCGTTCCGAGAGTTGCCGCAACGGTTGTCTCCTCGGTACCCAAGGAAGCTTGGCTTCCCAAGTGCCCTTCAAGCCCAGCTTCATGCTGGGCTTTTTTTTGGTGCGGATCAGTCGCCGGACGACACCATCGGCGTCGCCGCGTTCGCCCCGGAGACGAAGCGGACGAACTGGTCGGTCACGTCGCGCAGCACGCCCTGCACGGTGAACTCGCGCAGCGCCTCGCGGTCGTACAGCGGGTAACGCGGCAGGCCGATCACCATCATCAGGTAGCCCATGGTGCGCACCGACATCTGGTCGCAGATCAGCCGAATCGCGGTTTCATCGGGCTCGAAGCCCTCCGGCGCGCAGGCCGCCACCCGCTCCCGCATCAGGCCCAGCAGCCGGTTGTAGACCGGTTGCTGCGACTGGCCGATCTCCTCCAGCGAGCCCGTCTGGGTCAGCGACATGTAGATCATCCGGAACTGCTCCGGATGCCGCTCCCAGAAGTCCAGCAGGCAGCGGGTGTGCGCCTCCAGCACCTTGCGCGGGGCGCGCTGGTCCTTGGAGGCGTCCAGCAGCTCGTCGGTCAGCGCCTCGAAGACCTCGATCCACAGCCCGTCCAGCAGCGCCTTCTTGCTCTCGAAGTAGCTGTAGATCGCCATCGTCGAGATCCCCAGCTCCTGCGCCAGGCGCCGCATGCTCAGCGCCTCCACGCCCTCGTCCCGGTAGATCTTGCGAGCGCGCTCCAGCATCTCGCGCTTGAGCGCGGCCATCTCTGCGGGGCCGCGGCGCAGCCGGGGCCGCTCGCGGTCGGTGTGCTGATCGATGTGTGCCACGGCGTTCCTGCATCCAAAGGTTATTGTCGGCGTACGTTATCTCACGCTGGCGATCGCATCCAATCCTCGCGAACCCGCGCAGGGACCGGGACCTTCGTCATTGCGTACACGTACGCAAAAAGCTGATCCGAAACCCTCCTCGCGGGCCGACGGCGACCGACGCGTCCGGAGACGACGGCCGCGCCCACGGCGACCGGCGCTTCCTGTCCAAGGGGCAAAACGCGCGCCACGGGCACCGACGCTGCTGCCAGGCCGGGCCCGGCACCGGGGCATACTCGCGGCCCATGGCCACCCGCACCCCGATCTTCTTCGCCAGCGCCGCCGAGTTCCGCGACTGGCTCGACCAGCACGCCGCCACGGCCACCGAGGTCGTGGTCGGCTTCCACAAGCGCGCCACCGGCGAACCCAGCCTCGCCTGGCCGGAGTCGGTCGACGAGGCGCTCTGCCACGGCTGGATCGACGGCGTGCGCACCCGCATCGACGACAAGCGCTACAAGATCCGCTTCACGCCGCGCAAGGCGGTGTCGATCTGGAGCGCAGTCAACATCGGCCGCGCCGAGGCGCTGATCCAGGAAGGCCGCATGAAGCCGGCCGGGCTGGCCGCCTTCGAGCGCCGCCAGGAGGAGCGCTCGCGGGTCTATGCGTTCGAGCAGCCCAAGGAACTGGTGGAACTGGCGCCGGCCCACGAGGTCGTCTTCATGCGGCACCCGGCGGCCTGGGCCTTCTTCCAGCAGCAGCCGGACGGCTACCGCCGCACCAGCATCTGGCACATCCTCAGCGCGAAGAAACCCGAGACCCAGCTGGCCCGGCTGAACAAGCTGATCGAGGCCAGCGCGCGCGGCGAGCGCCTCTAGGCGCCCCGCTCCCGCGGATCAGCGCGTCTTCGCGGCGATCTTGCGGCGGATCTCCGGCAGCATCGCCGTCGCCACCTCGCGGCCCAGCGTGATCGCGCGACGCCGGGTGCTGAAGTCCGAGCCGCTGAAGCCGTCCAGCTTGGGCCGCAGCACCACGTCGGCGCCCTGCAGCTCGTACTGGTTGATCGACTTGCCCATGATCGAGAAGGTCTGCAGCAGCATGCGCATCGCGTCGCCGGGGATCTTGGGATCGGGCGGCTCGCCGATGTCGACGGCGATGACCAGCTCCGCGCCCATCTGCCGGGCGAAGCGCACCGGCACCGGCGCCACCAGGCCGCCATCGACGTACTCGCGGTTGCCGATCTTCACCGGCTGGAACACCGCCGGCACGGCGCTGGACGCCCGCACCGCGGTGCCCACGTCGCCCTGGCGGAACAGGATGGGCGAGCCGTCGCCCAGATCGGTCGCGACGATGCCCAGCGGCAGCGGCAGCTGTTCCAGCCCGCGGTTGCCGGTCATCTGCCGGACGTAGCGCGCCAGCGCCTCGCCGCGGATCAGGCCGCGCATCGGGAAGGTCCAGTCGGTGATCGCGCCCTCGTCCATCGCCTCGGCGACGGTCTGCAGCTCCTTGCCGCTGCGCCCGGCCGCGTAGAGCGCCCCCACCAGGCTGCCGGCCGAGGTGCCGCAGACCAGGTCGACCTTGATGCCGTTTTCCTCCAGCACCTGGATCACGCCGATGTGGGCGAAGCCGCGCGCGGCCCCGCCGCCCAGCGCCAGGCCCAGGCGCGGGGGCTTGGGCACCGGCTTGGGCGTGACCGGCGTGGGCAGCTCGGGGTCGGGCGTGGTCACCACCGGCGTCGGCGCGCTGGTGGGCGACAGCGTCGTGCAGCCGCCCAGCGCGCCCAGGCCGGCGGCACCGGCGGCAAGCAGCCAGCGGCGACGGGACGGCTCGGGCGGCAGGCCGGCGGATTTGGTAGGGTCGCGGTCGTCTCGGAACATGGCGCGGGATTCTAGGGAAACGCTGTAGCGATCCTGTTGCCAGGCGCACGCACAATCCCGGCCCGCAAGCGGAGAGCCCATCGATGAATGACAAGAGCGCCAAGGACAGCCACCGCCGACCCGGCGCGCCCCGACGCTGGCTGGTGCGGGCCCTGATCGGGCTGCCGCTGCTGCTGATCGCGCTGGCGCTCGGCGTCTGGACCAGCGTGCGCGCCAGCCTGCCGCAACTCGATGGCGACGCAGCGATCCCCGGCCTGAGCGCGCCGGTGAGCCTGGGCCGCGACGCGCTCGGCACGCTGGTCGTCGAGGGCCGCACGCGGCTGGACGTGGCGCGCGGGCTGGGCTTCGCCCATGCGCAGGAACGCTTCTTCGAGATGGACCTGACGCGCCGCTCGGCCGCCGGCGAGTTGTCCGCGCTGTTCGGGGACAAGGCGCTGGAGCGTGATCGCACGCGACGCGTGCATCGGCTGCGGGCGCGGCTGACCGACCGCTTCGAGCAGCTCTCCGGCGAGGACCGGCTGCTGCTGCTGGCCTACACCGAGGGCGTCAACGCCGGGCTGCATGCGCTGCCGATGCGGCCCTGGCCCTACCTGCTGCTGCGCGCGCGGCCGCAGGACTGGACGCCGGTGGACTCGCTGCTGGTGATCGCGGAGATGTACTTCATGCTGCAGGGGACCAGCTTCGAGGCTGGCTTCGAGCGCGCGGTGCTGCGCGAGCGCGCCGGCGACGTGGTCTTCGACTGGCTCAGCCCGCGGGGTGGCCGCTGGGACGCGGCGCTCGACGGCAGCCAGCTGGCGCCGCCGCCGATGCCGACGCCCGAGCAGCTGGACCTGCGTCGCGCTCCAGCGCCCGAGGCGCCGGCCAGCGCGTCCGTCCCCGGTCCCGCGGCCTCGCCGGCGAGCGCCCGCGCGGAGCCGCCGGTGCTGGGCAGCAACAGCTGGGCGGTCGCCGGTTCGCGCTCGACGCACGGCGGCGCGATCCTGGCCGACGACATGCACCTGGGCCTGGGCGTGCCGGCGATCTGGTACCGCGCGCAGTTCCAGATCGGCAGCGGCGCGAACGGCCTGCGCGCCGCCGGCGTGACGCTGCCGGGCCTGCCGGCCATGGTCGTCGGCAGCAACGGCGCGGTGGCCTGGGGCTTCACGAATGCCTATGGCCAGTGGTTCGACTGGGTCGAGGTGCCGCCCGACGCCAAGACCTCGACGCACACCGAGACCCTGGAAGTCCACGGCGGTCCCGCGGTGACGCTGACGGTCAGCGAGATCGACGGCGCGCCGATCGTGGCCAGCGACGGCGAGCGCCGCTTCGCGCTGCACTGGGTGGCGCATCAGGGGGCGGCCTACAACCTCGAGCTGGACCGGATGCTGCGGATGCGCCATGTCAGCGACGCGCTGGCGCTGGCGCAGCGCGCCGGCATGCCGCACCAGAACCTGATCGCCGCCGACCGCGACGGCCAGATCGGCTGGACCATCGCCGGCCGGTTGTGGGCGCAGCCGGGGCTGCCGGACGCCTTCGGGCGCTTCGTCGCGCCGGGTGCGATGCGCCGCGAGTGGCTCGATCCGGACCGGGCGCCGCAGGTGCTCTCGCCGGCGCAGGGCCAGCTGTGGACCGCCAACAACCGCCAGCTGGATGGCGCGCCCGGCGAGCTGCTCGGCGACGGCGGCTTCGATCTCGGCGCCCGCGCGCAGCAGATCCGCGACCGGCTCTCGGCGCGCGACAAACACGACGAAGCCTCGATCGGCGCGATCCACCACGACGACGAGGCGCGCTTCATGAAGACCTGGGCGTCGCGGCTGCTGGCGGTGGCGCGCAGCGATGCCGCGACCCATCCGACGCACCGCGCGTTCGTGCAGCTGCTCGAGAACTGGAACGGGCGCGCCGACGCGGACTCGGCCGCCTACCGCCTGGTGCGCCAGGCGCGGCTGCGGGTGCTCGATACCTTATGGGATGCGTGGACGATGCCCGCGCTGGGCGATCGGCAGCTCGACCCGAAGCGCCGCATCCGCTGGCGCAACCAGTTCGAATACAGCGCGGCGCGCGCGCTCGACGAGCGTCCCGTGCACCTGCTGCCGGCGGCCTACGCGAGCTGGGATGCGTTGCTGCTGGCGCAGTTGGACGCCGCGGCCCGCGAGATCGCGCCGGACGGCAACCTCGGCGGCGCCACCTGGGGCGCGCAGAACGCCAGTCGCATCCAGCATCCGCTGGCCAAGGCGATCCCGGCGCTGTCGCGCTGGCTGGACATGCCGTCGGTGCCGCAGTCGGGCGACAGCAACCTGCCGCATGTGGCCGGGCCGGCCTTCGGGCAGTCGGAGCGGCTGGTCGTCTCGCCGGGCCGCGAGGAACAAGGCTGGTTGTCGATGGCGGGCGGGCAGAGCGGCCATCCGATGTCGCCGTTCTACGGCGCGGGGCACCAGGACTGGGTCGAGGGCAAGCCCACGCCGCTGTTGGCGGGCCCGGTGATCCATCGCATCACGGCGCACCGGGACTGAGCACGGCCACCGCCGCTGGCCCTCACCCCCGCCCTCTCCCGCAAGCGGGAGAGGGGGTCACACGGCGCCGCATTCCTTCTCCCGCCAGCGGGATCTCACAACCGCCGCACTGTCCTTCTCCCGCCGGCGGGGAGCCACACGCCGCCGCGCGCTCCTTTTTTCGCAGGTGAAAGGGAGGGCAACACGCCGCCGTTTTTTCACCCTCTCCCGCTTGCGGGAGAGGGAGGGGTGAGGGCCAGCGGCCGTCGCAGGACGCGAGCGCCTATCGCGGACTCGGCACCTTGAACACCTGCCGCAGGTAGGCCAGGAAGGTCTGGTCCTCGCACATGGTCTTGCCGGGGCTGTCGGAGAGCTTGGCCACCGGCTGGCCGTTGACGTGGGTCAGCTTGATGACGATGTTCAACGTCGGCAGCCCCATGTCGTTGCTGAGCTGGGTCCCGATGCCGAAGCCCAGCTGGACGCGGTCCGCGAAATGCCGGTACAGCGCCAGCGCCTTGGGCATGTCCAGCGCGTCGGAGAACACCAGCCGCTTGGTGTTGGCGTCGATGCGCAGCTGCTCGTAGTGCGCCAGCGCCTTCTCGCCCCATTCGACCGGATCGCCCGAATCGTGGCGCAGCCCGTCGAAGAGCTTGGCGAAGTACAGGTCGAAATCGGCCAGGAACGCGTCCATGCCGATCACGTCGGTGAGCGCGATGCCCAGGTCGCCGCGGTACTCCTGCACCCAGTCCTCGAGCGCCGCCTTCTGGTGGTCGCGCAGCCGCACGCCGGTGGCCTGGTAGGCCTGCAGGTACTCGTGCGCCATCGTGCCGATCGGCACCAGCCCCAGCTCCTTGGCCAGCAGCACGTTGGACGTGCCGCGGAAGGTCTCCGGCAGCTCGTCGCGCAGCGTGCGCAGCACCTCCTCGTGCCAGGCGCCGGAGAAACGCCGGCGCAGGCCGAAGTCGAAGAACTGGAACGGGTGGCGGCGCGGCGCCTCGTCGCGGACGAAGGCGCGCACCGTCTCGACCTTGCGCTTGAGCCGCCGCCGGCCTTCCTCGATCGCCGGCGCGGCATCGAAGCGCCGGAAGTACAGCTCGTTGACCATCGCCAGCACGAAGATCTCGAAGCCCATCACATGCACCTGCGGGCCGCGCACGATGATCTCGAGCCGCTCGCCGTCCGCGCGCACCGAAATGAAGTCGCGCTGGAAACGGAAGATGCGCAGCAGGTCGATGAAGTCCGGCTTCATGAAGCGCAGGCCGCGCAGGTAGTCGAGCTCGTCCGGCCTGAAGGTCAGCGCGCACAGGTGGTCCAGTTCGCGCTCGAGGTCGGCCACCAGCGTCGCGAGCGGGTACTGCGGCGTGTTGCGGCAGGCGAAGCGGTACTCGGCCTGCGCCTGCGGATGCCGGTGCAGCATCGCCTGCCACATCGTGAACTTGTAGAGGTCGGTCTCCAGCAGGCTGCGGATCACCGGCGGCGAGGTGTCGGAACGGCTCATGGGCGGCGACTGTACCGCCGCCTTCCCGCCCCTGCTGCCGGCCCTCACCCAGACCCTTGCCCCGGCCCTGCCCCGCCTTCCCTCCAGCACTCGGCGATGATCGCCCCCCTGGTACCTCCGATTCGCCGCCGACGTGTTCCAACGCCCCGCCTTCTTTCCTGTCTCGTCCCGAGCGTTCGCGCTGGGCGCCGCCGCGCCGCTGCTGCTCGCCGCCGCGAACGCGCTCGCGCAGCTCCCCGTGGCCATCGAACAGCCACCCAAGCCCGAGCTCGCGATGAAGATGATCTACGGCGGCAGCAGCTGGCGCGACGCGCGCGTCGCCGCCTTCTTCGGCGGCCGTTCGCCGACCTTGCGCGCCGAAGTGCGCGAGGTCTTCCGCGCGCGCTACGTCGAGCAGGACGTCGACAAGCTGATGCTGGTCTACCAGCTGACGCCCGGACCGCGCGAGCAGTTCCGCTGCCCGGCCTGCGTGCCGGCGCTCGGCGCGGCGGTGCTGGCCGCCGACGCGCAGGGCCGCTGGCGCCTGCGCGCCAAGGGCCCGCTGCTGATGGCCGGCACGCCGGGCTCGGGCGACGAGGACCTGCAACTGCTGCAGCTCGACGAACAGCGCTGGATCCTGCGCAGCCGGCGCCACGACCAGGACCGCGGCCGCGAGAGCCGCAGCGAGCGCCTGGTGCTGGAGCGCGATGGCGAACTGCAGCTCGGCGCGGAACTCGGCTTCGACGACAAGCCCGGCCCGCAGGCCTGCGGCGCGGGCGCGGCGCCGCAGACCTCGGGCGTCAGCGTGCTGAGCCCCGGCCGCGGCCCGCGCGTGGAGATCGTGCTGCGCTTCAACGAAGGCGACTGCCCCGCGCCGCGCCCGGTGGTGCAGCGCACCCGCATGGAACTGCGCGACGGCCACTTCCAGCTTGAGCCCGACGCGCCCGAACCCGACGACGACGCGCCGCCCGCGAAACGCTGACGCAACGCCTGGCGCGCGGCCGGACGTGGCCGGACGTCGCGTCAGGACAGCTTGTAGGTCTGCAGGTGGATGCTGGTCTCGGTCGCGCCGATGCCCTTGATCAGGCGCACCCGCTCGAGGATCTCGGCCAGCTCGCTGAGGTTGTCGGCGCGCAATTCGGCCAGCAGGTCCCAGCGGCCGTTGGTGTCGAACAGCCCGGCCACGCCGGGCTCGCCCAGCAGGATGCCGACGACCTCGCGGGTGCGGTTGCCCTCGACGGCGATGCTCATCCAGGCAGTGATGTGCGGCTGGGCGACGTCGGCGCGCAGCCGGACGGTGTAGCCGACGATCTGGCCGCTGTCCTCCAGGCGCGTCAGCCGGTTGGTCACCGTCCCCCGCGACACCTTCAGCTTGTGCGCCAGCGTCGCGATGCTGGCGCGCGCGTCCTGGCGCAGCAGCGCGATGAGTTGATGGTCCAGCGTGTTCATGGGGTGCTCCGAAGGTCGCGACCGGGCCGCACCACCGTGGCGCAGGTCCGGCGCGGATGCGCGCACAGCGCCCAGGGTTAACCCGAATTTCACGGCATTTCGACAGCCATCGCTGCCGAAATGCTCAATCGACTTCGATTATTGATCAGTTGTTTGGCTTCCTGCTGACACGCGGATCCGAAGAATGGAGGCATCCCCACTGCCATGAGACGGCCGATGACGACCCGATTGCTCCTCACCCCCGACGTCGCCCGCGTGGTCCGCCACGACGGCCTGGCGCACAGCTTCCGGACCCTGGCCCGCTACATCGCCGACGACTACGTCCGCTGGGCCGAATTCGACAAGAGCGCCCGCGTCGCCAACCATTCCGACGAAGGCGTGATCGAGCTGATGCCGATCTCCGACGCTGCGCTCTACACCTTCAAGTACGTCAACGGTCACCCCAAAAACCACCTCGTGGGCCTGCCCACGGTGATGGCTTTCGGCGTGCTCGCCGATGTCGCGACCGGCACCCCGCAGGTGCTGTCCGAGCTGACGCTCAGCACCGCGCTGCGCACCGCCGCCACCTCGGCGCTGGCCGCGCAACACCTGGCCCGCCGCGACTCGCGCGTGATGGCGCTGATCGGCAACGGCGCGCAGGCGGAGTTCCAGGCCCTGGCCTTCCATCACCTGCTGGGCATCACCGAGATCCGCCTGTTCGACGTCGACCCGGCGGCGACGGACAAGCTGGTCCGGCACCTGTCGCGCATCGAGGGCCTGACGGTGGTCCGCTGCCGCAACACCGCCGAAGCGGTGCGCGGCGCCGACATCGTCACCACGGTCACCGCCGACAAGCGCAACGCCACCATCCTGACGCCGGAGATGGTCGAGCCCGGCATGCACATCAACGGCGTCGGCGGCGACTGCCCCGGCAAGACCGAACTGCATCGCGGCGTGCTGGAGCGCGCCAGCGTCTTCGTCGAGTACGAGCCGCAATCGCGCATCGAAGGCGACCTGCAGCAGATGCCCGCTGACTTCCCGGTCACCGAGTTCTGGCGCGTGCTGCGCGGCGAGGCCGCCGGCCGGCGTTCGGCGGAGGAGGTCACGGTCTTCGACTCGGTCGGTTTCGCGCTCGAGGACTTCGCCACGCTGCGCTGGCTGCGCGACCGCGCGCTGGCCCTGGGACTGGGCCGCGACCTGGCGCTGGTGCCCGACATGGCCGACCCGAAGGACCTGTTCGGCGAACTGGGCCTGCCGGCACAGCCCCAAGGCGTGGGCATCGCCACGGGCGCCGCCACGCCGGCCCCGGTGATCACGCCGCTCGCCGCCTGAGGGCGCTCCCATCCGTCGACGCTTGTCCGCGTCAGCAAGCCGGTCCTTGGACCGGCTTTTTTTCGTCCGCGCTCGCGTCCGCGTGTGCGTCGGCTGGCGTGCGCGGTCTGCGCTCGAAGACGCCGTCAACGCCGCCTTCCACCCACCCACAGATCCTTCCCCCTTGCATGAGTCAGTCACGACGCCACGCTGCCTGATGGATGCGATTTACGCCCCGGGTTGCCCTTTCAAGAATCCGATTCGCCAGCTTCGCGCTGGCGCTTCTTTTTCAATTCAACGAAAGCAATCCCGCATGAAGTTCTCTCCGTTCCCTTCCCTTCTGGTGCTCGCGCTGGCCGTGGGCGCAGGCGCGGCGCAGGCGCAGGTGTATCTCGAGGCCTCGCTGGGCACCGGCAAGGTCAACGGCCAGTGCCGCGACCTGCCCAAATGCGATGCCACCGGCATCGACTCGCGCCTGAGCCTGGGCTACCTGTTCGGTGGCGGCCTGGGCGTTGAAGCGAGCTGGCTGGACTACGCACGCGTCAAGGCCGGCGACGAGGTCAACGGCGCCCGCGCCAAGCTCAGCGGCTGGGGCATCGGCGGCGTCTATCGCTACCCGTTGACCGAGCGGCTGAGCCTGAACGCCCGCGGCGGCGTGGTCTGGAACCAGATCAAGGCCAGCACCTGGGACAACAAGATCACCACCCAGAGCGCCCGCGAGCGCTCGGTCCAGCCCTACCTCGGCCTCGGCGCCGCCTTCGCGCTGAACGAGACCTACTCGGTGGGCCTGGGCGCGGACTTCACCCGCGCCAAGCTGGCGAAGGAGAAGGCCAACATCCGCGCGTTCAGCGTGGTGCTGCGCTCGGTGTTCTGATCGTGAGCCCGGGCGGCCGATGACGCGGCCNGGTCCGCGCGCGGGCCGTTCCACCTCCTGCGTTCCCGGACGCCGGGCTGGCTAAGATGCGGCGCTTGTTCCGCCCCCGCGCCTTCGCACCGACCTGCCGTGGACTCCGCTCCCTACGCCCCGCTCATCAAGGAAATCGGCCGCGGCGCGCGCGGCGCCCGCGACCTGACGCGCGAGCAGGCGCGCGAACTGTTCGGCCAGCTGCTCGACGGCACCGTGCCGGATCTGGAGCGAGGCGCCATCCTCATCGCGATGCGCATCAAGGGCGAGAGCCTGGACGAGCTGCTGGGCTTCGTCGAGGCCATGCAGGTCGGCGCGGCGCGCGTCCCGGCCCCCGAGGGACCGCGAACGGTGGTCCTGCCCACCTTCAACGGCGCGCGCAAGCAGGCCAACCTGATGCCGCTGGTGGCGATGCTGCTGGCGCGGGACGGCATCCCGGTGCTGATCCACGGCCGGCATGACTTCGACAGCCGCATCAGTCCGTTCGAGCTGTTCGAGGCCCTGGGGCTGCCGGTGGCGGGGGACGTCGGGGAAGCCGGGCAGCGGCTCGCGGCGGATCGGCTCGCCATCCTTCCGACGGCGGCGATCCATGCGGGACTCGACGCGATGATGGCGCTGCGTCCGCGGCTGGGGCTGCGCAACAGCAGCCACAGCGTGGCCAAGCTGCTGGATCCGTTGCCCGGGCGCAGCGTGCGCGTGGTGGCGGTGACGCATCCCGAATACGTCGACAGCATGGGGACGGCGCTGCCGATCCTGAGCGCCGGCGACGGCCGGGCGCTGCTGATGCGGGCCAGCGAGGGCGAGGCTTATCTGCATCTGCGGCGCAAGGCGCATCTGCAAGGCTTCGCGGACGGGCAAGCGATCGATCTCAATCCGCAAAGCAATGAGGATCTGGAATGGCCGCTGTCCACCGCCTGCGAGCCGGCGGACAACGCCGCGCTGATCCGCGCGATCCTCGCGGGAGCCGAGCCGCTGCCGCCGCGGATCAAGGACCAACTTGCCGCGCTGCGCCGCCTGGCGACCGCCTGAGCACGCGGCCGGCGGCCGCAAGCGCCTTTGCAGCTCCATTCATATGCTTATCTCGCCATAAGCAATCTACGAATTTGTAGTTCTCATATATATAAAGCGTTCATAGAGTCCAGACTCCCGGCCAGCCCAGGGCGCCAGCCGCGGTGTCAGATGACGCGGCGGGCCCTTCTTGAAACCCGGCCGGGGCCCAGCTGACGCCATGTACGCCTATACCGATTTCGACCGCCAGTTCGTCCACGCCCGCGCGGCCCAGTTCCGCGACCAGCTCGAGCGCCATCTGGCCGGCCAGCTCCCCGACGACGACTTCCGCGCGCTGCGCCTGCAGAACGGCTGGTACATCCAGCGCCACGCGCCGATGCTGCGCATCGCCATCCCCTACGGCGTGCTGTCGTCCAAGCAACTGCGCCAGCTCGGCCGCATCGCCCGCGAGCACGACCGCGGCTACGGCCACTTCACCACGCGCCAGAACCTGCAGTTCAACTGGATCCCGCTGCCGCAGTCGGCCGACGTGATGGACCTGCTGGCCGACGTCGACATGCACGGCATCCAGACCAGCGGCAACTGCATCCGCAACATCACCAGCGACGTCACCGCCGGCGTCGCGGCCGACGAACTCATCGACCCGCGCCCCTACGCCGAAGTGCTGCGCCAGTGGTCGACGCTGCATCCTGAATTCGCCTTCCTGCCGCGCAAGTTCAAGATCGCGATCTCCGGCGCGAAGGAAGACCGCGCCGCCATCGGCTGGCACGACATCGGCCTGCAGCTGCGCCGCAATGAAGCGGGCGAGGTCGGCTTCCAGGTCTTCGTCGGCGGCGGCATGGGCCGCACGCCCATCGTCGGCCAGGAGATCAACCCCTTCGTCCCGTGGCAGCACATCCTGCTGTACCTCGAGGCGATCGTGCGCACGTACAACCGCTTCGGCCGCCGCGACAACATGTACAAGGCGCGCATCAAGATCCTGGTGAAGGCGGAAGGCCAGGCCTACTTCGACGCCGTCAACGCCGAGTACCAGTCCATCCTGAACGACGACGCCGGCAGCCACGAGCAGATCATTCCCGAGGCGGAACTGGCCCGCGTCGCCGCGAGCTTCGTCGAGCCGCAAGGCGTGACCCCGGCCGCGGGCATCGACATCTTCGAAGGCGCCGCCCCGGCCTACCGCCGCTGGCTGGAGCGCAACGTCCACGCCCACCGCGTCAGCGGCTACCGCTCGGTGACGCTGTCGCTCAAGCGCCTGGGCCTGCCGCCGGGCGACATCACCGACGCGCAGATGGACGCCGCCGCCGACCTCTCCGACCGCTTCAGCCATGGCGAGCTGCGCGTCTCCCACGACCAGAACCTGCTGCTGCCCTGGGTGCGCGAAAGCGACCTGCCCGCGCTCTACGAAGCCGCCAAGGCGCAGGGCTTCGCCACGCCCAACATCGGCCTGCTGACCGACATGATCGTGTGCCCCGGCGGCGACTTCTGCGCGCTGGCCAACGCCCGCTCGATCCCGGTCGCGGCCGAGATCACCGAGCGCTTCCAGGACCTGGACGAGCTCTGGGACATCGGCGACATCGACCTGCACATCAGCGGCTGCATCAACAGCTGCGGCCACCACCACAGCGGCCATATCGGCGTGCTCGGCGTCGACAAGGACGGCAGCGAGTGGTACCAGATCACGCTGGGCGGCTCGGACGGCTCGACGCTGTCGGGCGCCGCGGTGCCGGGCAAGGTGATCGGCCCGTCCTTCGCGGCCGACGAGGCGGCCGATGCCGTCGAGGCCGTGATCGCGACCTACCGCCGCGAGCGCGAGGCCGGCGAGCGCTTCCTCCAGACGGTGCGCCGCATCGGCCTGGACGCCTTCAAGCAGGCGACCAACCGCATCCGCCGCACCACCGCCAAGCAGACCACCGACTGAGCCGCCGCACCATGAAGTTCGTTTCCAAGGCCCAAGACCCCTGGCACACCTGCGCGGGCGAGGACGGCCCCCAGCCGCATCCCGCCGCCGCCGACCACAAGCTGCTGACGCTGGAGCAGTGGCATGCCGTGCGCGACACCTGGCCCGAGGGCCTGGCCACCGGCGTGATCCTGCCCAACGACGTCGACGTGACCGAGCTCAAGGCCGACCTGCCGCGGCTGGCGCTGGTGGTGCTGCAGTTCCCCAAGTGGGTCGACGGCCGCGCCTACAGCCAGGCCCACGTGCTGCGTTCGCGCCTGCGCTTCGCCGGCGAGGTCCGCGCGATCGGCGAAGTGCTCGTGGACATGCTGCCGCTGCTGCAGCGCTGCGGCGTCGACGCCGTGCAACTGCGCGGCGACCAGAACCTCGAGGCGGCCGAGCGCGCGCTGAAGTTCTTCCCCGGCCACTACCAGGCGGACGTCAACGAGACGCGCCCGCTGTTCGCGCGAGCGGGCGTCACCAGCCAGAAGGCGGAGGCCTGAGCATGAGCGGCGAGCTGTCCTCGCTGGACTTCACGCCGATCGGCGGCGATCACGCGACCGCATCCGGCGTGTCCGCGCTGCCCGGCGCCGGCGTCGGCTCCGCGATCGGCCTGTATGCCCGCAAGACCGCCGGCTTCGACGAGCGCCTCGCGCGCACGGTCGAGGTGCTGAAGCAGGCCGCCGCCGACTTCGGCCCCGGCGCGCTGCAGTCGACCTCGCTGGGCGTCGAAGACATGGTCATCACCGACCTGATCGCGCGCCACGGCCTGCCCATCGCGCTGGCCACGCTCGACACCGGCAAGCTGCACGCCGAGACGCTGGCGCTGATCCCGCGCATCCAGGCGCGCTACGGCCTGGCGGTCGAGGTCTTCGCGCCGGTCAGCGAGCAGGTCGTCCACTTCGTCCGCGCCAATGGCGAGGAGCCGATGTACCGCAGCGTCGAGCTGCGCAAGGCCTGCTGCGGCGTGCGCAAGCTCGAGCCGCTGGCGCGCATGCTCGCCGGCCGCAGCGCCTGGATCACCGGCCTGCGCCGCGAGCAGAGCGCCAACCGCGCCGAGGTCCCGTTCCGCGAGGACGATGGCCAGGGCCGCACCAAGATCAATCCGCTCGCCGAGTGGACCTGGGCCGACGTCTGGCACTACGTCCAGGCGAATGACGTGCCCTACAACCCGCTGCATGACCAGTTCATGCCCAGCATCGGCTGCGCGCCCTGCACGCGCGCGATCGCCGTCGGCGAGGACTTCCGCGCCGGCCGCTGGTGGTGGGAGGACTCGTCCAAGGAATGCGGCCTGCACGCGACCCACACCCCCGAATCCACCGATTCCCCTGAGACCTCCGGAGCCTCGGCATGAACGCCCCCGTGAACCTCGAACAACTGCTGCCGCTGGCGGACCACCGCCACCTCGACCACCTCGAGGAAGAGGCGATCTTCATCCTGCGCGAGGTCGCCGCGGCCTTCGAACGCCCCGCCCTGCTGTTCTCCGGCGGCAAGGATTCCTGCGTCGTGCTGCGCCTGGCCGAGAAGGCGTTCAAGCGCCGCATCGCCGGCAACGAGTTCGCCGGCAAGCTGCCCTTCCCGCTGGTGCACGTGGACACCGGCCACAACTTCCCCGAGGTCATCGAGTTCCGCGACCGCCGGGTCGCCGAGATGGACGAACGCCTGGTCGTCGGCCACCTCGAGGACTCGATCAAGAAGGGCACGATCCGCCTGTCGCATCCGCTGGAATCGCGCAACGGCCACCAGACGGTGACGCTGCTGGAGACCATCGAGGAGCACCGCTTCGACGTGCTCATCGGCGGCGCCCGCCGCGACGAGGAGAAGGCCCGCGCCAAGGAGCGCATCTTCAGCCACCGCGACAGCTTCGGCCAATGGCAGCCCAAGGAACAGCGGCCCGAGCTGTGGAATCTCTTCAACACCCGCATCCGCCCGGGCGAGCACTTCCGCGCCTTCCCGATCAGCAACTGGACCGAGCTGGACGTGTGGCTCTACATCGCGCGCGAGAACATCCCGCTGCCGTCGCTGTACTTCGCGCATGACCGGCAGGTGATCCGCCGCAAGGGCCTGCTGGTCCCGCTGACCGAGGTCACGCCACCCGAGGCCGGCGAGACCGTCGAGACCGCACAGGTGCGCTTCCGCACCGTCGGCGACATGACCTGCACCTGCCCGGTGGAGAGTCCCGCCGCCAGCGCCGCCGACATCGTCGCCGAGACGCTGACCGTGACCGTCTCCGAGCGCGGCGCCACCCGCATGGACGACCGCACCTCCGACGCCTCGATGGAGCGCCGAAAGAAGGAAGGTTATTTCTGACGCGCCCGGGGCCACGCCCCGCGTCCGCCACGTTCACTGCCCCCACGGGGGCGCGGGTCGCCGCAGGCGGCCCGGCAGGAGTTCCGATGACCGCCGTTCACAAGATCCATCAATCCGACGTCGACACCACGCACCGCGCGCTGCGCTTCCTGACCGCGGGCAGCGTCGACGACGGCAAGAGCACGCTGATCGGGCGTCTGCTCTTCGACAGCCGCGCGATCCTGGCCGACCAGCTCGACACGCTGGCCAAGCGTGCCGCCGGCCAGCCCATCGACCTGAGCCTGCTCACCGACGGCCTGGAGGCCGAGCGCGAGCAAGGCATCACGATCGACGTCGCCTACCGCTACTTCGCGACCAAGCAGCGCAAGTTCATCATTGCCGACGCCCCCGGCCATGAGCAGTACACCCGCAACATGGTCACCGCCGCCGCCGGCAGCGATGCCGCCGTGGTGCTGGTCGACGTGACCAAGCTGGACCTGTCGGTGGACGACGTCCCGCTGCTGCCGCAGACGCGCCGCCACAGTCTGCTGGCCCATCTGCTGCGCGTGCCCAGCATCGTCTTCGCGATCAACAAGATCGACGCCGCCGCGAATCCCGGCGACGCGTTCCGCAAGGTCTCGGCCGCGCTGGAGAAGTTCGCATCGGCGGCCGGCATCCAGGTCACCGCGGTGGTGCCGGTCTCCGCGCTGCGCGGCGACAACGTCACCCAGCCGCTCGAGGCGGACTGGTACGACGGCCCCTCGCTGCTGCAGGTGCTGGAGTCGCTGCCCACCGTGCAGGAAACCGTCGAAGCCCCGCTGGCGCTGCCGGTGCAGTACGTGGCCAAGGACGGCGACGGCACCGGCAACAACCCCCGCGTGCTGTGGGGCCGGATCGCGCAGGGCCAGGTGCAGGTCGGCGACGAGGTGCAGATCCTGCCGAGCGGCCAGACCGCCGTGGTGGGCGAGCTGCGCCGCGCCGGCGAGCCGGTGGCCGCTTCGGTGGCCGGCGAGTCCGCCGGGCTGCTGCTGGACCGACAGGTCGACGTGTCGCGCGGCGACTGGATCGTGGCGCCGGGCGCCGCGACGCCGCGCCGCGCCTTCGACGCGACGCTGGCCTGGCTGGACACCGAGCCGGCCGTCATCGGCCGCAAATACTGGGTCCGCCACGGCAACCGCTGGGTCCAGGCCCGCATCACCGCCATCGACCACCGCCTGGATATCCAGACCCTGGCCGAGACCGAGGCGCATGAACTCTCCGTCAACGAGATCGGCCATGTCACCGTCGAGTTGCAGGCCGAGCTGCCGCTGCAGCCCTACGCGGACAACCGCGTCGGCGGCGCGCTGATCGTCGTGGATCCCACCAGCAACCGCACCAGCGGCGCGCTGCTGGTCCGCTGAACACCGTCCAGGAGACCGCCATGGGACGCGTCCTCTTCGTCAGCGCCGGGCCCGGCGCCGCCGACCTGATCACGCTGCGCGGCGCGCGGGCACTGGCGCAGGCGGAGGTGGTGCTGTTCGACGCCCTCACCGACCCGGCGCTGCGCGAGCTCGCGCCCCAGGCGCGGTGGCTGGACGTGGGCAAGCGCGGTTTCTGCCACTCGACCAAGCAGACCGCGATCAACGCGGCGCTGGTGCGGGAAGCGAAGACCCATGCGCTGGTCGTGCGGCTCAAGGGCGGCGATGCCAGCGTGTTCGGCCGGCTGGAAGAGGAATTGCAGGCGCTGGCCGAGGCCGGCATCGGCTACGAGATCGTGCCCGGCGTGACCGCCGCGATCGCCGCGGCCGCGCAGACCGGCCGCCCGCTGACGCGCCGCGGCGCCGGCCGCAGCGTCGCGCTGACCACCGCGATGACCCGCGAGGGCGAGCTCCAGGCCGCCAAGTCCGCCGACACCGAGGTGTTCTACATGGCCGGGCAGCAGCTAGCCGCCCTCGCCCGCCGGCTGCTCGCCGCGGGCTGGGCGCCGGACGCGCCGGTAAGCGTCGTGTCCCGCGCCGGCTGCGCGGACGCGCTGGCCAGCGAGCATGAGGTCGCCACGCTGGGCGCCGCGTCGATGCTGCATCGGGGCCGGCCGACGGTGGTCGTCGTCGGCGCCGGCGCCGCGCCACTGGGCACGGCGGGCGCGGCAGTCCCGGACCGGGCGTCGGCCACCGGTGCTTTGCCGGCGACCGCGCCCGAGCGGGCCTCCGACCCCGGATTGGGCGAATACGCGACGCTTTCCCCGTCCCAAGACCTTGAGCCGCGCGGGCCGGAAGCGCTGGCGCAAACCCCGAACGTTTAAAATCCGCCGTTTTCCGTCAGCGCCGACCGAGCCCACCGTCCGGGAATCGCCTGGAGACCGCCAGGGACGCTGAATTTCGAGGGCCCCCCGCCGGCCCCGCCACTAGAAGAGCCGCTATGACCCACGTCGTCACCGAAGCCTGCATTCGCTGCAAATACACCGATTGCGTCGATGTCTGTCCCGTCGACTGCTTCCGCGAGGGCCCGAACTTCCTGGCCATCGACCCCGATGAATGCATCGACTGCGCGGTCTGCATCCCCGAGTGCCCGGTGAACGCGATCATGCCGGAGGAGGACGTCCCCGGTGACCAGCAGATCATGATCAAGCTGAACGCGGATCTCGCGAAGAAGTGGCCCAGCATCACCAAGCGCAAGACGCCGCTGCCCGATGCCGACGAGTGGAAGGACAAGACGGGCAAGGTCGATCAGCTGGTCCGCTGACCGATCCCCTCATCTCGCGGCGCCGGAGCCTGCCGGCCGCTGCTTCTCACAAGAATGGAAACGCAAGTGACTGAAGCGACCTCCGCCCCGCACGCGGGCGTGATCGAAACGGATGCCGTCATCGTCGGCGCCGGCCCGGTGGGCCTGTTCCAGGTGTTCGAGCTGGGCCTGCTCGAGATCAAGGCCCACATCATCGATTCGCTGGCTTATCCCGGCGGCCAGTGCATCGAGCTGTATCCCGACAAGCCGATCTACGACATCCCGGCGCTGCCGGTGGTGACCGGCAAGGAACTGACCGACAACCTGATGAAGCAGATCGAGCCCTTCGGCGCGACCTTCCATCTGGGCCAGGAGGTCACGACCGTCGAGAAGCAGGAGGACGGCCGCTTCTTCGTCGCCACGAGCAAGGGCACGCAGTTCCTGACCAAGACGATCTTCATCGCGGGCGGCGTGGGCTCCTTCCAGCCCCGCACCCTGAAGGTCGAGGGCATCGACAAGTACGAGGGCTCGCAGGTCCATTACCGCGTGCGCAACCCGGCGCAATTCGCCGGGAAGAACCTGGTGATCATCGGCGGCGGCGATTCGGCGCTGGACTGGGCGCTGAACTTCTGCGCCGGCAATGCCGACGGCAACCCGCACAAGGCCGAGAGCGTGATCCTGGTCCACCGCCGCGACGGCTTCCGCGCCGCGCCGGCCTCGGTGGCCAAGATGAAGGAACTCTGCGACGCCTACGAGATGCAGTTCATGGTGGGCCAGGTGGCCGACCTGGACGAAGGCGAGGACGCGCTCAAGGGCCTGAAGATCACCGGCGGCGACGGCGTCACGCGCGTCGTGCCGGCGGACCAGGTGCTGGTGTTCTTCGGCCTGTCGCCCAAGCTGGGCCCGATCGCCGAATGGGGCCTGGCGCTGGAAAAGAAGCAGATCCAGGTCGACACCGAGAAGTTCCAGACCAGCGTGCCCGGCATCTTCGCGGTGGGTGACATCAACACCTACCCGGGCAAGAAGAAGCTGATCCTGTCGGGCTTCCACGAGGCCGCGCTGGCGGCGTTCGGCGCGATGCCGATCATCAACCCCGAGAAGCGCGTCCACCTGCAGTACACGACCACCAGTCCGAAGCTGCACAAGGTGCTGGGCGTCGAGACGCCGGTGTTCGACTGAGTCCGGCGGCCCAGTGCCCCCAACGGGGCGCTGGACCCCCAGGGCCCCGCCGGGGCGCCTGGACCGAAAAAGAGCCCGCCTGGCGATGCCGGCGGGCTCTTTTCATTGCGGGACGAACCAGCGCCAGCGCTGCGCCGGCGCGGTGTGGACCCAGCGCGCGGGATGGCGCAGGCGCCGCCAGATCGAGGCGCCGGGGCCGTCCCCGATCACCGCCCGCCGCAGCGCCGCCACCGAGCCCTCGCGGCCGCCCGTGCGCATCAGCGTGGCATAGGCCTCGATCATCGCCAGCGCCGGCGTCATCCATCCGGACGGCGACCATTCATGCCGCCGCGCGAGGCGATGCTCCAGCTGCTCGCCACGCGAGTGCGCGGCCAGCAGCGCCAACTCCCACAGGCGCATGTCCTCCTGGTACGGGTCCCGCGGCAGGGCATGCGCGACCACCTCGCCCAGCTCGTCCCAGTGGCCACGCCGCGCCAG
Source organism: Roseateles sp. 22389 (assembly GCF_052044995.1). Taxonomy (NCBI): domain Bacteria; kingdom Pseudomonadati; phylum Pseudomonadota; class Betaproteobacteria; order Burkholderiales; family Sphaerotilaceae; genus Roseateles; species Roseateles sp. 22389. Next base: position 56,789 of record NZ_JBQEOF010000024.1, on the reverse strand, counting down.
CGCGATGCACAGGTTGGTCAGCGCGTAGAGCGGCGGCTGCGCGCGGTCGCGCCAGTCGCGCATCCAGTCGACGGTGTCGCGGAACAGGCCGCGCGAGACCAGCGCATAACTGGTCTCGCCCCAGCTCGCCATGTCCGCGCGCAGCCGGTCGCCATGTCGGCGCACCAGCCAGCGCAGCCAGAGGTCGCGCTCGGTGTCGACCAGCCAGCGCAGCAGCGCGCGCAGCAGCAACTGGCCTTGCGCGCGTCGCAGCAGCCGCGCGGCCGTGAAGGCGGTGATCAGCTCACCGCGGCGCCGCGCCTGCGCGATCAGCCAGTGGTAGGCCAGGCCGGGCGCGCCCTCCCCGCGCTCGATGCGGGCCAGTTGCCACGCCGCCAGTCCCTGTCCCCAACCCGCCGCGTCGATCGCCTCGCAGGCCAGGCGCGATTGCACCAGGTCATAGCCCGGCAGGTCGACCAGGCGCTCCAGCCACTCGAAGGCCAGGTCGCGACGTCCGGCGCGGCTGGCGGCGATCACCGCCCGGCGCGCGAGGTCGGTGGTCGGCTCGGCGGCCCACTGGGAGCGCACCGCCCACTCCACGCTGTCGGTGTCGCCGACCCGCTCCGCCGCCTCGCAGAGCACGCGGGCGGCGAACAGGTAGCGGCCTTCGAGCTCCAGCGCGCGGCGCAGTTCGGTGACCGCCTCGGCATGGCGACCCAGCTTGAACAGCGCATGGCCGACGTAGGCGTGCGGCATGCCGCGGTGCGGCAGGAGTGCCCGCAGCCGCTGCGCCGCTTCCAGGTAGGCCGCGTTCTCGTCGCGCGCGTCTTCCCAGTCGGCCAGGTCGCGCCAGAGGGACTCGTCGTCCGGCACCTCCGCGATCAGCGCGCGCAGCCGGGCGACGGCACCGGCCCGGTCGCCGCGCCGCCAGGCGCAGCGCGCCTCCCAGGCCCGCAGCGCGACCGGTGCCGCGCCGGGCCAGGGCAGCGCCTTGAGCAGCGTCTCGATCTCATCGTGGCGCGACAGCTGCGCCAGGCGCTCGAAGCGCGCGATCCAGGCCGCTTCCAGCATCGGCGCCAGCGCCACGGCGCGCTCGGCCGCGGCCAGCGCCTCGAGGTCGTCCCGCCCCTGGCTCGCGCGCACCAGCCAGGCGCTGGCGTCGCCGGGGCGGCTGCGCTCGACCTCGTCGACCATCGCGTCGAAGTCGTGCAGGCGCTCGCCCGCCTCGCAGACGCGTCGCACCATCGCCCAGACCCAGGTCGGGCGCGGATTCAGCAGCAGCGAGCGGCGCGCCTCGCGCAGGGCGTCGTCCGGCCGCTGACGGCGCTCATGCAGCCAGGCGAGCAGCGCGATCAGGTCGTCGTCGTCATGGGCGTGGTGCAGCGCGCGCGTCACGACGCGCTCGGCGGCGTCGTAGTCGGGCTGCGACTCGGTCAGCAGGTCGACCTGCAGGCGCACCGCCGTGTTCCAGCCGGGGGACTCCGCCAGCACCGCCTCGCAGGCGGCCCGCGCGCCCGCGCGATCGCCGATCTGGCGCAAGGCCTCCGCCAGTTCGTGCTGCACGCGCGGCAGCGCGGTGAAGCGTCGCGCCGCCTCGACCAGCAGCCGCCGCGCCCGCGGCGCGCGGCCCGACTCGATCCATTGCCGTGCCAGCGCGACCCACAGGTGCCAGGTGTCGGGCTGGCGACGCAGGGCCCGCATCAGCCGGCGCGCGACCGCCGTCGGCCGCCAGCCCCGGCCGGCGACCTGCTGGAAGCACAGCCAGCCGTCGCCGAGCACGACCTGCCGGTCCAGCTCCGCCGCGGCCCGGTCGACGGCGTCGCGGGCCTTCGCCGGATCCGGCGCGGCATTGACCAGCAGGCGCATCGAGAAGTCGTAATCCGCGTCCAGCGCCATGGCCCGCCACAGCGCCGGCAGCGCCGCGTCATACCCATCGCGCCGGTGCAGCACATAGGCCAGCACGCCCTGCGCGTCGGCGCGCTCGGGCGTGAGCGCACAGGCCGCCTCGGCCATGGCGACGGCCTCGTCGTGCCGCCCCTGGCGGCTGGCCTGCACCGCCAGTTCGCGCCGGGTCCAGGCGTCGTCCGGGTGATGCTCGCGCAGGCGCTCCAGGACCGCGTTGATGTCCTCGGGGCGGTCGGGCACCCAGTCGAACAGCAGCCGCTGGAGGCCGTAATGCGCCGGGTGGCGCCCGGCCACCTCGCGCAGCGCGGCCAGCGCCGCGCCCTGACCGTCCCGGCGCGACAACAGGCGCAGGCGCAAGCGGTGCAGCGCCAGGCCGAAAGGCTGCAGCGCGCAGGCCTCGTCGGCCCAGCGCAGCGCCGCGTCGAGCTCGCCCCGCGCCTCGTCCAGCAGCGCGCGCAGGCGCAGGACCTCGGCCGGATGCGCCGGTTGCACGGCCGCCTCCACCAGCGCCTGCGCCGCGTCCAGTTGCTGCCGGCGCAGGCGCTGCTCGGCGGCGAAGAGCTTGAGCGCGGCGTCGTCCGGCCGCCGGGCGAGGCCGGCCTGCAACAGCGCCTCCGCCTCCTCCGCGCGTTCGATCAGGTCCAGTTGCTGGTACAGCGTGATCAGGGGCGCGCTCGAGCGCCCGCCCCATTCGCGCTCGCGTTCGCGCAGGAAGGCCAGGCCCTCGGCCTCCCGGCCCAGCACGCGGCAGGCGGTCATGTAGGCCCGCGCGGCCTGCTCATCGGTGGCCAGCAGGCAGGCGGTCCAGCGGTAGAGCGCCAGCGCGTCCTCGCGCGAGCCGTGGGCCCATTCGAAGTCCGCCCACTGCCACCAGACCTGCCCCAGCACCGGCCCCCGCCGGATCGCCCGGCGCAGGCACTGCCGGGCCTGCCAGGCGCGGCGGCTGTCGAGCGCGAGGCGGTCGGCCCAGCGCACCAGCACCAGCGGGTCGGCGCCGGGCGCCGCCGCCTGCGCCTCCAGCGCGCGCGAACTGGCGGCCTGGCCGGCGATCGCCGACAGCGACGCGACCTGGCTCAGCCGCAGGTGAGGATCGTCCGGGAACATCGCGAGCAGGGCCTCGGTCGCCTCGAGGATCGCCGGCTCGTTACCGTCGTAGAGCGCGACCAGCCGCGCGGCACGCCAGGCCAGGCGGCTGCCCGGCGAGCGCGCGGCCAGCACGTCGCGCGCCGCCAGCGCGGCGGGGCGGTCGTGCCGCTCCAGCGCGGTCTGGACGCGGAACAGCTCGTCGTGGTCCTCGGCCTCGGGCAGCCCGATGCCGTCGAGGCGGTGGGCCTGGTCCGGCGGCACCATGAGCATCGCGCGCGGCCCGTGGGCCGCCTGCGCGGCGAACAGCGGCGCCGCTTCCATCTCCGCATGGGAGGGGTGGAAGGGATCGCGGATCAGCAGCGTGCGCCGCAGCCGGTCATAGCCCGCCACCGCTTGCAGGTGGCCGCTCGCGGCCCCCTTCGTGACCAGCGCGAAGGGCACGCCGGCGTCGATCAGCGCGCAGGCGCTGTCCCAGTCCAGGCGGAAATCCCGGACCACGAAGCCGCGCTGCCCGGCCCAGAGACGCTCGTTGGCATCGCTGGTGCCGTCATAGCAGATGGCCTGGGCGATCTCGAGGTGCTCGGCCGGCCAGCCCCAGTACTGGCAGAGCGAGCTCAGCGTGGCCGGCGCGCAGGTGGACCAATGCTGGCGAACGAAAGGCAGCCGGAGCAGCACCCGCGCCTGCCCCGGCGACGGATCGACCAGGCGTTCGGCGAGCGCGCTGTAGAAGCCGGTCCCGGGCACGCGCAGCGCCGCCTCGCGCGCTTCGGCATGGCGCCCCAGGCGCATCAGCGCGTCGGCGCGCCGGGCCTCCAGGTAGCCGAGTTCAGCCGCATTCGCGCGCGGCATCATCCGCTGCGCCTCCGCCAGCAGCGCCAGCACCTCGGACCAGGCCTCGCGCTCGTTGAGCAGATCCGCCAGCTGCAGCGCGATGGCCGCGCATTCGGTGTCCGCCATCGCGGCGCGCAGCACCTCGACGGCCTCGTCCTGGCGGTTCAGCAGCGTGAGCGCGCGGGCTTCGGCCTGCAGGCCCGAGCGGTAACCGGGGCACAGCGCCAGCGCCTCGCGGGCCCGCGCCAGCATGTCCTCGTAGCGGTCTTGGCCCATCAGGGTGAAGCTGTACTCGATGCGCAGCCACGGGTCGGACGGATCGAGCGCGATCGCCCGCTCATGCTCGGCGCAGGCGCGGCTGAAGTCGCGCAGCTGGCCCAGCCAGGTGCCGCGCAGCGCGTGCTCGTCGGCGCGGGCCGCATCGTCCTGGCCGGGCGGGGACGGGAAGCGGCGCCAGGCCCGCCACATCCCGAACGGTCCCTGCCGCGCCAGCACCGTGCGCAGCAGGTACAGCCGCGCCTGCGGGTGACCGGGGTGGCGGCGCCCCAGGCGCAGCGCCAGCGCCTCGGCGCGGCGGTCGTCGCCCAGGTAGCTCAGCGCGCGGATGGCGCGGACGACGGCGTCCGGCGAACCGTCGGCAATCCAGCCGTCGATCCGGTCGGAGACCGTCAGGTAGTGCCCGAGATCCAGCGATCGATCGATCGCCGACCAGTCTTGTTCTGGAAGCGTGGGCGCGCTCCCCTCCCTCATGTTCATGCGCGCGATGCTAGCGAAGCCGCCTGCCCGCGCGTTCAGGGTTGCCCCCGCCTCGCGGCGCCGGACCGTGACCGATCAGGCATCGTTGCGGTCCACGGATGCGGCCAGGTCCCGCGCCAGGCCCTCGAGCAGCGACTCGACGTCGCTGAACTCGAAGGCCTGGCCGGTGGCCAGGTTCTCGACCCGTCCGCTCAGCGCGGCACGGCTGGGTTCCGCCCGGCGGTCGAGCTTGAGCACGTACTGCCGGCGGGCGGGATGCCGCGGGTCTCGATCCAGCGTCATCGCAGCCTCCGGCGTCGGGGGTCAGTGACCGGCCTCGCTCATCTCCACCGTGCGCGTGGGCCGCGGCGCGAGCCAGATCGCGAGGGCCGAGACCAGGAACAGCGCCGCCACGATCCACAGGATCTGGTTGGTCGCCAGCATCACGCTCTGGCCGGTCAGCAGGTTGTCGAGCATCCCGCTGCGCGCGTCCGGCGGCAGGCCCAGCCCGGTCAGCGTGCGCATCACCTCGCCCGAGCGGTCCAGCTCGCCGACCAGGTCGGCATGGATCGCGGTGGTGCGGTTCTCCCAGCTCGTCGTGACCAGCGAGGTCGCGACCGCCCCCGACAGCGTGCGCACGAAGTTCTGCAGGCCGGCGGCGGAGGCGGTCTCGCGCGGCTCCACGCTGCCCAGCGACAAGGCCGTCAGCGGCACGAAGAAGAAGGGCATGCCCACGCCCATCAGCAGCAGCGGCAGCGCGATCTGCCAGTAGCCCATCTGCGTGGTGCCGACGGTGCGCAGCACCATCACCGCGCCCAGCCAGGCCAGGCCGAAGAACACCAGCGGCCGCGGATCGACCTTGCCGGCGAGCTTGCCCGCGATCGGCGCGGCCGCCACCGCCAGCACGCCGGACCAGGCCGTCGCCAGGCCCGCCCAGGTCGAGGTGTAGCCCATGTAGCTCTGCAGCCAGAGCGGCGTCAGCACGTTGGCGCCGAACATCGCGCCGAAGCCCAGCGCGATCGTCAGCACGCCGACGGCGAAGCCGCGATGCCGGAACACCCGCAGGTCCACGATCGGATAGGGCTCGGTGAGCTCCCAGATCAGGAAGGCGACGAAACCGATCGCCGCCACCACGGCCAGCGCGATGATCTCGGTCGACTCGAACCAGTCCTTTTCCTTGCCCAGGTCCAGCATCAGCTGCAGCGCGCCGACGAAGACGATCAGCAGCACCAGCCCGACGCGGTCGATCGGCTGGCGCTCCAGCGGCGTCTCATAGCGGCGCAGCATGCGCCAGGCCAGCGGCGCGACGATCAGCGCGATCGGCACGTTGATGAAGAAGATCAGCGGCCACGAGAACGCGTCGCACAGCCAGCCGCCCAGGATCGGCCCGAGGATGGGCGCCACCAGCGTCGTCATGGCCCACAGCGCCATCGCGCCGCCGGCCTTCTCCTTCGGGAAGATGCGCAGCAGCAGCGTCTGCGACAGCGGCATCAGCGAGCCGCCCGACAGGCCCTGCAGCACCCGGCCGGTGACCAGCAGGCCCAGCGTCGGCGACAGGCCGCACAGCGCCGAGCACAGCCCGAACAGCACCATCGCCGTGGCGAAGACCCGCACCGCGCCGAAGCGGCCGGCGATCCAGCCGGTCAGCGGCACGATGCAGGCCTCGGCCACGGCGTAGGAGGTGATGACCCAGGTGCCCTGGCTCGAGCTGATGCCCAGGCTGCCGGCGATGTCGGGCACGGAGACGTTGGCGATCGTCATGTCCAGCACCGCGATGAAGTTCGCGGCGGCCAGCACGATGGCGGCGAGCCACAGCTGCCCGCCCTCGAGCGGGCGCTGGTCGTCGGGGATGGCGGCGTTCATGGCGCGGTTCCTGGTCGGGCGCTCATTGCGCGCTCGTGTTGGCGCTGGTTTCGGCGCTGGTTTCGGCGCGTGCTTCGGCGCGCGTGTCGACCGTGGCCGTCATCGACAGTCCCACCTGCAACGGACGCTGCGCAAGCTCCTTCGGGTCCAGCGCGATGCGCACCGGCACGCGCTGCACGACCTTGATCCAGTTGCCGGTCGCGTTCTGCGCCGGGATCGCGGCGAAGGCCGAGCCGGTGCCGCCGGACAGGCCCTGCACCGTGCCGTGATAGACGACCGAGCGGCCGTAGAGGTCGGACTCGACCTCCACCGGCTGGCCGATGCGGACCTTGTCGAGCTGGCCTTCCTTGAAGTTCGCGTCGACGTGGACCTGGCCCATCGGGACGATGGCCAGCAAGGGCGTGCCGGCGGCGACCTGCTGGCCCAGCTGCACCGCGCGCCGGGCGACGACGCCATCCACCGGGGCGCGCACGACCACGCGCTCCAGGTTCACGCGCGCCTGGTCGCGCTTGGCGCGGGCCAAGGCGACCTCGGGGTTGGCGGCCTCGGTGGTGTCGGCGATCAACGTGGCGTTGGCCTCGCGCTGGCCGAGCGCGGCCGCGCGGTTGGCGGTGGTCTGCGCCGCGGCCGCCTTGGCGGCGGCCAGCGCGGCGGTGGCGGTCTGAAAGGCGTTGCGAGCGCGGGTCACCTCGTCCGCTGAGACCGAGCCCGAATCCGACAGCGCTTCGCGGCGCTCCAGGTCGACCTTGGCGCGCTCCAGATCGGACGCGGCCGACGCGAGCTGGGCTTCGGCGCGCAGGCGGTCGGAATCGCGCGCGATCACCTGCGCCGCCAGGCTGGTGTCGTTGGCGACGTAGCCGCGCACGCGCCGCTGGGCGCGGCCGAGCTCGGCCTCGGCCTGCTCCAGCGCGAGCCGGGCGTCGGTGTCATCCAGCACGACCAGCACGTCGCCGCGGCGCACGGCCTGCGTATCGGAGACGCGGACCTCGCGGACGATGCCGCCGACGAAGGGCGTCACCTGGGCCATCTCGGCGGCCGTGTAGGCGTTCTCCGTGCTGACGTAGCGCGACGCGAAGAAGTGCTCGTAGGCGAAGACGCCCACCGCCGCGGCAACGACGGTCAGCGCGAGCAGCGTGAACAGCTTCTTACGCGCCTCGGGGCGGGCCGGGGCCGCCGGCGTGTCGTGGGCGGGATCGGCGGTATGCAGGGGCGACTTGGCGGACGGCGTGGCCGCGGCGCGCGGCAAGGTGGCTTCGGACATGACGGGACTCGCTTTCTCTCTAAGGTTTCATTGATGGTTTGCTCGGTCGTTTTCCCGACACAACTTCCGCGTCAGCTGCGGAAGCCGCCTCCTAAGGCGCGTTTGAGCGCCACATCGAGCGTGAAGGCGCGCGAGCGCAGGTCGGTCTGCGTGCGCAGGTTGGTCAGCCAGGCGTCCTCGGCGGTCAGCACCTCGAGGTAGGTCGACAGGCCGCCGGCGTAGCGCCGCTGCTGGATCTGCCAGGCCTCGCGCGCGGCCTCGACGCCCGCATCGGTGCTCGCCAGTTCGCCGCCGAGGGCGCGCTCGCTGGCGGCGATGTCGGCCACTTCCTGCAGCGCCTGTACGACCGCCTGGTCGTAGCTGGCGACGGCCGCGTCGGCGTCGGCCCGGACGCCGCGCAGCTGGCCGCGCAGCCGGCCGCCGTCGAAGATCGGCAGCGAGATGGCCGGACCGATGCTGCCGGTGAAGGCGCCGCCGTCGGTCAGCTTCGACAGGCCCAGCGACTGCATGCCGGCGAAGGCCGTCAGGTTGACGTCCGGATAGAACGCCGCCTTGGCGGAATCCACACGGCCGAGCGCGGCCTCGACGCGCAGCCGCGCGGCGACGATGTCCGGGCGGCGGCCCAGCAACTGGGCGGGAAGCTGCTCCGGCAGGCCGAAGTCGCGGGCGACGTCCAGCTGCGGGCGGCTGAGCGCCAGCCCACGGTCGGGGCCCGCGCCGGTGAGCGCCGCCAGGCGATGCCGCTGCAGCTGGAGCTGCTCGCGGGCCGATTGCAGGTCGGCGTCGGCCATCGCGCGGCGGGCCTCGACCTGGCGCACGCCGCCCAGCGTCTCCAGGCCGTTCTCGCGGCGCATGCGCAGCAGCTGGACCGTCTTGTCGCGCACAGCCAGTGCCGCCTCGGCGGTGTCCTGCAGCGCCCACAGGCGGGCGAATTCGGCATACGCGGAGGCGATCGAGGCCGCCAGCATCAGCCGCGCCTGCGCGGCATCGGCGCGGGCGGCCTCGGCGTCGGATAGCGCCGCCGCCAGCGCGGCGCGGTTGCGGCCCCAGAAGTCCAGCTCCCAGGAGAAGTCCAGCGTCGCGCGGCCGTAGTCCTTCCAGCCGTCGGGCGTCGCGGCGCGGGGGGTCAGGTACTCGTAGCTCTGCTTCTGCTCGCTGATCGACGCGTTGGCCTTGAGCTGCGGCCGGCTGGCGGCGCGCGAGGTCTGCACCACCGACTCGGCACGCGCCAGCCGGGCCTGGGCGGTCGCGATCGAGGGCGATCCGGCCAGCGCCTCGTCGACGAGCTGGTCGAGCTGCGCGTCGCCATAGGCGCGCCACCAGGCGTCGGTGGGCCAGTCAGCGCGGGCGGCGGCCAGCGACTGCGTCGCGGCGTAGCCGTCGACGGGACGGGGCGTCGCCAGCGGCGGGGTCTCGGGCAGGGCCGCGCAGGCGGCCAGGGCGGCCGCGACGGCCGGAACCAGCGCGAGGCGGGCGAAGCGGCGTGGGCGGGTGGACATCGTCTTTTCTCCAGTCGTTGCGGCCGGCGCGGGAGCGCATCGGCCATGGACTGAAGCGTAGGGACGAGGGTCCGGGAAGTCGTTCGGGAACGGTCGGGGAAAGGTCGGGGAATGGTCGGGATCGGGCGGCGGGTGGTCAGGACGACGGGGCCCGCCGGCGTCCGGGCCGCGTCAGGCGCCGGCGGCCAGTAGCGCGTCCACGCGCGCCAGCACCGGCCAGGGCGTCGTGTCGTGCCAGCGGGCGCGCAGCGCGCGTAGGTCGTCCAGTTCGGCCGGCGAGGCGCCTTGCAGCTCGCACAGCGCCAGGCGCGCGATGAGTTCCGCCGTCAACGCGCCCTGCTCCGCCGCCAGGCGCGCGGAGGTCCCGGCCGCCTCCCGCGCGGCGGCGAGGTCGCCTTCGCGCTCGGCCAGGGTGGCGCGGGCAGCCCACAGGTCGGGGAGATGCAGGGTCTCGCCCAGCCGTTCGGCCATCGCGAAGCCATCGTCCAGATGACGCCGCGCCGCGGCCAGGTCGTTGCTGGCGAGCGCGGCGTCCACCGCCATCCACCGCAATCCGGACGCCTCGAACCAGGCCCCCGTCGCCGCATGGGCGGCACAGCCGGCCTCGACGTCGGACAGGCCCGCGGCATCGCCGGTGCGCGCGCGGGCCCAGCCCAGCATGGCGCGGCTCGGGCCCTCGCCCTGGCCCAGTTGATGCTCCCGCACCAGTTCGCGCATCCGCTGCGTCCGGGCCAGCACCTGCTGCGCGCGGCCGAAGCGCACGTCGACGATGCTCGCGCAGCGCGCCGCGAAGCCCCGCATCACCGGCACGCCGATCTCGGCGGCGCGCGCGGCGCCCGCCTCGGCCCATTGCCGGGCGAGCTCGACAGCGCCCGTGTACGCATGCACGACCGCGCCGACGCCCCACGCCAGCGCGGACGGGTCATGCATCACCGTCGCCGGCAGGCGCGGATGGCCGAGCGCTTCGGTCAAGGCGCGGGCCCGCTGCACCAACGGCATCGCCTCCGCGATCCGGCCGCGCTGCAGCAGCGTCACGGCCAGGGACACGGCGCCGGCGGCGCGCAGCAGGTCGTCGTCGAAGGCATCGGCCGCGGCGCACAGCCGCAGCGCGATGGCCTCGGCCTGCAGGTATTCGCCGGACGCGGTGAACATCCAGACCAGGCCGGTCATCACCCAGGCGCGCGGGCGGGTCGGCGGGAGCAGCTCGCACAGCGTCGCGCAGCGGAGATAGGCGGCTCGGCCTTCCGGCGTCGTCACGCCCGTGGACTGGGCGAGCGCGGCGCCGCGCAGTTGCTGGAGCGCGAGTTCCGCCTCGCAGCGGGCCTCGCCTTCGGGCGCGCGGTCGAGCAGGGTCAGGCCGCGCGTGACCAGCAACAGCGTCTCGTGCGGCGCGAAGCGCCCGAGCGCGCGTTCGCCGGCCGCCGCGTAGGCGCGCATGGCGGCCAGCGCATCGAGACCGCGCTCATGGTGCAGCGCGAGCGCGGCGGCGACCGCGTCGATGCGATCGGCGCGCCATTGCTCGAGCGCGGCCGCGGCGCGCCGGTGCAGCGACACGCGCGCCGACGGCGCGATGCGTTGATAGAGCGCCTGCCGGTACAGCGCGTGGCGGAAGGTGAATCGCGCCTCCAGCGTGCCGTCGGCCAGCGGCTCCAGCGCGGCCGGCGCCAGCCAGGCCTGGCGGCGCGCGAGCTCATCGCAATCCGCCGCGACGGTGGCGGCATCGCTGCCCAGCATGTGGGCCACGATCGAGCACGCGAACTCAACGCCGCAGACGGCGGCGGCTTCCAGCAGCGCGGCGGCGTCCGGCGCGAGGCGGGCGCGCTGGCGCTCGATGACGCCGGCCAGCGAATCGGGCACCGCCCAGTCGTCGTGCGAGCCGGCGTCGCCTGAGGTCGTGGCCGTGGACAGCTCGTCGACCGCGTTGGCGACGAACAGCGGCAAGCCGTCGGTCTGGCGGTGCAGGCGGCGGACATGGGCCTCGTCGGCGGCCAGGCCGGGCCGGTGCCGCGCGAGGTAGGCGGCGAGCTCGGCCTCGCTGAAGGGATCGAGCAGCAGTTCCTCGCACAACCGGCGGGCGCGCAGTTCGTGGCGCAGGCCGTTGAGCGGATGGTCGTTGGCGACGAGTTCCGGCGTGCGGTAGGTGACGATCCACATCAGGCGCGCCGGTGGCCGGCGGCGCGCGACGTGGTCGATCAGACGCACGGTGGCCTCGTCGCACCAGTGCAGGTCCTCGGTGACGAGCAGCAGCGGTCGAACGGCGGTGAGTTGCTCCACCAGCTCCGAAAACTCGCGGAGCATGCGGTCCTGCGTGGCGCTGGCGAGGCCGGCCTGCAGCCGTTCCTGTTCCTCGCGGGCGATGAGCCAGGGCAGCTGCAGCAGCCAGGTCGGCGCGACGCGGCGCAGTTGCGTGACGAGCGACGCATCCGTGCGCGCCAGACCGGCGAGCGCGTCCAGCACCGGCAGGTAGGGCTCGCCCTCGCCGACCTGCTCGATGCACTGGCCGTGGGCGGTGGCGGCGTCGCCGAGCGACGCGACGAAGGCGTCGATCATCGCGGTCTTGCCGATGCCGGCCTCGCCGGCAACGCAGCACAGCTGGCGCTGTCCGGCCGCGGCGCGCGACCAGGCGGCGCGCAGGCGGGCGAGTTCAGGCTCGCGGCCGATGAGCCGGCGGGGCTCGTCGAGCGCGGTGGCCGTGCCCTCGATCGGGCCGATGAACCGATAGCCGCGCCGCGAGGCAGTCTCGACCCAGCGCGGATGCTTCGCGTCATCGCCGAGCGCGGCGCGGAGTTCGCTGATCGTGGTCTTGAGCACGGATTCGCTCACGTGGCGATGGCCCCAGACGCTGTCGAGCAGCGCGTCCTTGGTCACGAGCGTGCCGGCATGGCGCAGCAGCTCCGTGAGCACGCCGAAGGCCTTGGGCGCCAGAGCGATAGCCTGTCCCTCGGCCAAGAGCCGCGCGTTCGCCTCGTCGAAGGCGAACGGGCCGAAGCGCAACGACAGGGGAACTGAGGGATCGTCCATGGCGGCGAGGATTATCTGCCTCGGCCAAGACTTGCGAACGATCAACTCGATATGCAGCCGTGAGGTGAGGAGCACGACGCCCGACTCGCCCTCGCGGCCTGACTCGCGGAACTCTGCTGTGTGAAGGCAAGAAGCCCGCAGGCTTTCACCAGCGGGCTTCGTTCCCTCAGCGCTAGCTGATCAGGCGTGCGGACCGTCGATCGACTTCTGCGCTGCGTGCGGGACCTGCGGCACGGGCGCGCCGTTGCCCTGCCCCAGCATGCCGGCCAAGGACTGCGCCACGCCGGTGATGCCTTCGTTGGACAGCCCGGCGTCCTTCATCACCGCATCGACGATGGGCTTGGCGATCTGGTACTGCAGCGCCGAGTTCATCACCTGCTCCGGGAAGGTCGCGCCGACGCCCGCACCGGAGCCGCCCGCACCGCCCTGCCCGTTCGCCGCGCCGCCGTCGTTGCTCGCGCCCGGCATGCCGTTGACCTGGAAGATGCGGATCGAATCGATCTTCTCCATCGGACGCACCGCCTGCTCCAGGATGTTGGGCAGCTGCTGCAGCAGCATCGTGCGGACCTGCAGGTCGATCTGCGCGGCGGACAGGGTGTTCAGCGCCTCGTTGATCGCCCGGCGGCCTTCGGCTTCCGCCAGCGCCGCGGCCTGCTTGGCCTGGGCCTCGATGGTCAGCGCCTCGGCGCGGTCCAGCGCCGCCTCCTTTTCCGCCGACGCGGACACCCGCACGGCGATGGCGAGCTGTTCGGCTTCCTTGGAGGCCTCGATCAGCTGGATGTTCTTCTCGCGCTCGGCGACGGCCACCTGCCGGGCCGTGTTCACCAGTTCCTCGGCCTTGACGGCGTCCGCGCGCGCCATGTTGGCGGCCGCGTCGGCATCGGACTGCTCGCGCGACTTCGTCGCGATCGCGATCTGCGTGTCCTGGCGCGCGATCTCGACCTGCTTGCGCTGCTCGGCGCGTTGCATCTCGGTCTTGCGCTCGAGTTCGATCTCGCGGGTCTGCACGACCAGGTTCTTCTCGATCTCCGCCGACTTGATCTCGCGATCCGCCTCGATGCGCTTCTGGCTGACCTGGCGCTCGGCCTCGATCTTCGCCGCCTCGGCCTGGCGGGTGCGCTCGGCCTGCTGCGACGCGATCAACGCGACCTGCTCGGCCCGGGTGATCTCGATCTCGCGCTGCTGGGACAGCGTCGCGAACTCCTGGTCCTTCTCGATGTTGAGCTTCTGCCGCGTCGCATCCAGGTTCTTGGTCCGGACCTGCACCTCGGTGTCCTGCTCCACGTCGTTGCGCTGTTTGCGGCGCGCCTCGGTCTGCTCGGTCAGCCGCGTCAGGCCTTCGGCATCGAAGGCGTTGTTCGGGTTGAAGAACTGCTTGTCCGTCTGGTCCAGGCTGGTCAGCGACACCGATTCCAGTTCGAGGCCGTTCTTCTCGAGGTCCTCCGCGACGGCGTTCTGCACCGCCTGGACGAAGTCGCGGCGCTTGTCCTGCAGCTCCTGGATGGACATCGTGGCGGCCGTCGCGCGCAGCGAGTCGACGAACTTGTCCTCCACCAGCGCCTTGAGCTCGTCCGGGCTCATCGTGCGGGCGCCCAGCGTCTGCGCGGCGATGCTGACCGCCTCCTCGGTCTGCTTGACCCGCACGAAGAAGGCCGCGGTCACGTCGACGCGCATGCGGTCGCGGGTGATCAGGCTCTCGCGCTCGCGGCGCTGCACCTCGAGCTTGAGCGTGTTCATGTTGACCAGCACCCGCTCATGGAACACCGGCAGCACGATCGCGCCGCCGTCCATGATGACCTTCTGGCCACCCAGGCCGGTGCGGACGAAGGCGGTCTCCTTCGTCGAGCGCTTGTACAGGCGCGCGAAGACGAAGCCGATGGTCAGTAGCGCGACCAGGGCGATGCCCGCGATGGTCAGCAGCTCGATCAGATTGCTCATGGACTGGTTACTCCCTCAAGAAACTTGGAATCCGTGTTGGTATGGAAATCGGCGGCGGCAGCAGCGACGAACACCGCAGCGGTACGACGCGCCTTCCGTGGCGCCGCGCTACATCAAGGTCGGATGCGGATTGGCGATGCAGCGGTAGAACGCGCCGGCCTTGCTGACGATCAGCACCTGCGCCCCCTCCTGGAAGACCTCGTCATCCACATCGGGCTCGACCATCAGGTAGTGCGAGCGACCGTGGACGTCCTTGACCCGCGCCTGCGCCGCGAGCCCGCGCCGGGCCGAACCGGTCACGACGACCCCGACGCGCCCCACCAGGCTCTGCTCGCTGACGGCGCTGGTCTCGTCCTGCGGAATGATGTGCGCGATCAAGGCGCCCAGGCCTCTCACCGTCGCCAGCCCCGCCGGCACCGCCGCGAGGCCGGCCACTGCGGCGGGCAGGTAGCCGCCGAAGAGGCCGTTCATCACGACCTGCAGGCTGTAGCCGAAGACGGTGTAACCCGTCAGGAACAGCAGCAGCAGGACCAGCGCCGGGACCTTGCCCAGGTGCAGCCAGCCCAGCACGCGGTCCAGGCCGGAGTCGCCGTCGACCTCGGGCAGCCAGTCGTCGATCAGGTTGCTGGGGCTGAGCGAGATCAGCATGCCGGCGCCCTCGACCACCGCGATGCCGACGATCAGCGCGAAGCCGATCCCGAACGGCAGGTTCTCCTGCGCGGTGAACAGGCTCATGACTTGGCGGCCTTCAGCTGCGCCATGCGCTCGGCGATCTTGTTGTCGCGGACCAGGTCATCGAGCTCCTTGAGCTGCGCGGCCTGTTGCAGGCTGTTCTGACGAGCGGTGCCGGAGAGACCGGTCTGGCGCTCGTAGACGCGGTCGAAGGCGTCGGTGACCTTGCCGATGCGGTGGGCCGCGCTACCGACGCCGGTGGGCGCCGTCGCGGTCGCGGTCGCGGCGGCGCGGCTCTTGCGGAACTCGGCCAGCGCGTCCTGCATCTCGCGCTTCTTCGCGAGCAGCGCGGCGACGAAGCCCGTCAGCTCGCTTTCCTGGCGTGCGTGCTCGGCCAGCGTGGTCTCGAGCACCGGCAGCTGGGCCTCGATGTCGAGCTGGCGGGCCACGGCGGCTCGGGCCAGGTCCTCGCGGCCGGCGCTCATCGCCTCGTCGATCTGCGATGACAGGGTCGCGTGCAGCTGGTTCAGGTTGGCGTGCTGGCGCTGCGACAGGTGGCGGTTGGCCGACACGGTGCCCAGCTCATGACGCACTTCGTCGATGACGGCGTCGGCCTCGCGGAGGGACTGCTCCATCGTCGCCTCGGGCGCCTGATCCTCGATGCGGTCGAGGAGCGCGTGCACGCTGCCGGCGATCACGCGGCCGACGCGGGTCTTCAGGGAGTCGGTCATCTCAGGATCCTTTCGAGGACGAAGTGGCTTGCAGGGGATGGGCGAGGTCCAGGGTCGGCCCGAGGTGACGTCTCACGACCTGCGGGTCGTAGGCCGCGGCGGTGAGCGGCGTGCCCTGGCGCAGCAAGGTCTCGCACAGGGTGGCGGCGCGGCGCACCAGCGCCTCCTCGAACTTGCGGGCGTCGTCGGCGTCAGCCGGGGCCTGGCTGATCGCCAGCGCCAGCGCCGCGACGAAGTGGTCCAGCAAGAGGCTGACGACCTCGGAATGGTGGCCGGTCTCGCTCTCGATCCGGACCAGCGCCTCGCGCAGCCGCGCGGTGAGGTCGCGGGTCCAGGCATGGGCGGCGACGTAGTCGAAGGCGCCGTCGTGCTGGCGCTTGAGCTGGCCGAGCAGCACGCGCAGCTTGTCGCTGTTGGTCGTCGCCCCTTCGACCTGCAGTTGGGCGAGCCAGAGGTACAGGTCGCTGGGAATGCGGGCCGACAAGGGCTCCATGGTGGGCGGCGGGCTGCTCGCGTTCATGACGATGAGGCTTGAAACCGTTGGGACCGGCCCAGTGTATTCATTCGAATTCATCCGTCAACAGGCGAATTCATTCGAATTTCCGGCGCCTCATGCAGGTTTTGCCGCGTCCTGGGCGCGCTCACGAGGGCGGAGTGGACCGGTCCGTGGCGTCGGCGTCAATCGCTTTCCCCCATTGGTGGGAGACGTCGAACCTCAGCGCCCGGACCGATAGCCTCGCGCGGCCAGCCAGGAGAGCACGGCCACGACGGCGAGCGCGCCGGCGTCCAGCAGATACAGGCCGACGCCGGGAGCTTCCCGCCGCGCCGCCTGGACCGCCTGGCCGAAGTTGTCCGGGCCGATGCCATAGGCTTCCACGAGCGCCATCGCCGTGATCCAGGTCGCCGCCGCGCCGACCGCCAGGGCGAGCACGGTGGCGACGTTGGCCAGGAAGTAGCCCTTCTTCCGAGGGGGAGCGAGCGGCGCCTGCCCCTCGCCCGCCCGTGCCGCCGCGACGGCTGCTGAATCCGCATGCATGTTCAATCCTCCTTGATGGTGGAGGCGTTGTATGCGGCGCGCTCAGGGACGGGGACGGGCGTGTCCTGAACTGCGGATGGGGCCGTTGAACGGGCCGGTGCCGCGGGCGGACGGCGACCCGGCGCAGGGCCGCGCCCCCCGCATTCCTGCGCTCCCGCGCTCCCGCGTTCCGGTTCAGCGGTCGCCCGCGCGGGCGATATTGGCGAGCCAGGCCTCGAGGCTCGTCGCGCCGAGTTGCGCGTCCGCGCCCGCGACCAGCGAGGCGTCGTCCAGCACCGAGCCGAAGTACGGCGCCTGGGCATCCGGGACGACGCGGCGCGCATCGCCGTGGGCCTCGAGCGCCCGCTGCACCGCCCGGCTCATCGGCAGCCGCTGCGGCCCGCCGATCTCCACGATGGCGTTGCGCGGCGCCCGCGACACGACGTCCGCGAGGCCCGCCGCCACGTCCGCGGCCGCCATGGGCTGGAACAGCGCCGACGACACGCGCGCGCCGCCGTCGCCTTCGGCGCCGTCCCCGGCGATCGCGGTCAGGAACTCGAAGAACTGGGTGGCTCGCACAATCGTGTAGGGCACCCGGCCCTCCTGGATCAGCGCCTCCTGGGCGACCTTGGCACGCATGTAGCCGTTGTCGGCGAGCCGGTCGGCCCCGACGACCGACAGGGCCACGTGGTGGCGGACGCCCGCCGACGCCTCGGCGGCGAGCAGGTTCGTCGTCGAGGTCTGGAAGAACTGCAGCACCGCCTGGGCTTCGAACGAGGGGGAGTTGCTGACGTCCACCACCACGTCCGCGCCGGCCACGGCCTGGGCCAGGCCCTCGCCGGTCAAGGTGTTGACGCCTTGCGAGGGCGACGCCAGGACCACGCGATGACCGGCGCGTTCCAGCAGGGGGCCGAGCTTCCGGCCGATGAGGCCACTGCCTCCGATGATCGTCACGTTCATGTCACTGTCCTTCCAGGATTGAGGCGTGGGCCAACGCACATCGGCTGGCCACACTGGCAAGACGAGATGGCAAGGCGTGTTGTGACATCCCCGGGTGGCAGGCCCGGCGCCGCGGCGCCTCCCGCTAGAATCCCACCCGCTCGCCGGCCCGTCCGGCGGGCCTCGCTAGGGGTGCTGGTCCGGACGATGCGTCAGGGGCCGGCTGAGAAAGTCCCTTTGAACCTGTTGGCGCGTGCCGCAAGGCGCGCGTCAAAGTCTCCTTCAGGAGACTTGAGGTAATCCTCGCGCAGGGAAGCATGCCTTCGACACGCCTCGTGTCCTCGCACGCCGCCTTCTCATCGGCGTGCTGGTTTGCCGACCTGCCATCGCGTTTCTGGCTCCGGCACATCGATGGCAACTTCGTCTCGCTTGACTCCATTCCCGCTCCGCCGCCTCGCCTTCGCGCTCGCGGCCGGCGGCCTGTCCTTCCACGCCGCCGCGCAGACGGCCGCGCCGGCGCTGCCCAGCGTCGTCATCAAGGGCTCGGCCGAGGCGCCCGCCACCGTCGGCGGCTTCGGCGACACGCCGGTCGCCAAGCTACCGATGCAGGCCAGCATCGTCAGCGCCGAGCAGCTCACCGACCGCGGCCTCACCAGCCTGGCCGGCCTGACGCTGCTGGATGCCAGCGTGGGCGACTCGTACAACTCCGCCGGGTATGTCTCCTACCTGAAGATCCGCGGCTACGACCTCGACAACCGCTTCAACTTCCGTCGCGACGGCCTGCCGATCAACGCCGAGACCGCCCTGCCCCTCGCGAACAAGAGCAGCCTGGAGGTGCTCAAGGGCACGAGCGGCATCCAGGCGGGAACCAGCGCCCCCGGCGGCCTCGTGAACCTCGTCGTGAAGCGGCCGACGACCGAGCTCACCAGCGTGACGCTCGGCGTCAGCGAGCGCGGCACCCTCGAATCGGCGATGGACTGGAGCCGCCGCTTCAGCGACGGCCACGGCAACGACAAGGCCTTCGGCCTGCGCGTCAATCTGCAGGCCGCCAAACTCCGGCCCGAATTGCGCGACGCCGACGGCCATCGCTGGATGATGGCCGTCGCCGGCGACTGGCGCGTCACGCGCGACACGCTGGTCGAGGCCGAGGTCGAGATCTCCCGCCAGTCCCAGCCCAGCCAGCCCGGCTTCAGCCTGCTCGGCGACCGCCTGCCCGACGCGAAGTCCATCGATCCGCGCACCAACCTGAACAATCAATCGTGGAGCCTGCCGGTCGTCTTCGAGGGCCGCACCGCTTCCCTGCGCGTGCAGCACCAATTGAATGCCGACTGGAAGCTGCAGGCGCATGCCGCGATCCAGCGGCTGGTCACCGATGACCGCCTCGCCTACCCCTTCGGCTGCACCGCCGGCGACGGCACTTATTACCCGAGCACCTACTGCCCAGACGGCACCTTCGACCAGTACGACTTCCGCAGCGAGAACGAGCACCGCAACAGCGACGCGCTCGACCTCTCGGCGCAGGGCCGGCTCAACACGGCCGGCATCACGCACGAGTTGACGACGGGCGTGCTGTTCTCGCGCTACAAGAGCCGGCTGCAGGGCCAGGCCTACAACTGGGCGGGCACTGGCAACATCTGGGGCACGCTGCCGACGACGGCCGATCCGACGCTCACCGGCACCAACACCAACCGCACCGAGCGCAGCGCCGAGGTCTACCTGCGCGACGCGATGCAGTTCAGCGAGCGCTGGCAAGGCTGGCTCGGCGTGCGTCACACGCGGCTCAAGCGCGACAGCGTCGCGGTGGGCCCGGAGGCTGGCCAGGTCGGCACGCCGAATCCGTACGCGCAGTCGTTCACGACGCCGTGGCTCGGTGTGAGCTACGCGATCAACGCGCAGCTGCTGGCCTACGCGAGTTGGGGCCAGGGCATTGAATCGGCAGTCGTGCCCAACCTGCCGGTCTATGCGAACCGCACGGCGGTGCTGCCGGCGCTGCGCAGCAGGCAGTGGGAGATCGGTCTGAAGTCGGGCAGCCGGACGGTGGACTGGTCGATCAACTACTTCGACGTCAGCAAGCCCGCGACGCGTGACGTCGCGGTCACGGTGAACGGCCTGGACATGCTCGAGACCCGCATCGACGGCGAGCAGAACCATCGCGGCGTGGAAGCGCAAGCGGATCTGAAGTGGACGAACGGTGGTCTGATGGCCAGCGCGATGAAGCTGCGCGCGCGCCGCGAGCGCAGCGAGGACGCGACGCTCAACGGCCTGAAGCCGACCAACGTGCCGGAGACGGTGCTGAAGCTGCAGGCGCGCCAGGGCGTCGGGCTGCCGGGCCTGGAGCTGCAGGCGGGCGTCGTGTACGAGGGCAAGCGCATGGTGCTGCCGGACAACTCGCTGGCCATCCCGAGCTGGACGCGGCTGGACCTGGGCGCGCGCTACGAGCAGAACATCGGTCGGCAGCAGCTGATCTGGCGCGTCGGCGTGGACAACGTGACCGACCGCCGGGCGTGGCGCGAGTCTCCGTACCAGTACGGCCACGTCTACCTGTACCCGCTCGCCAATCGCACCTGGCGTGCGTCGGTGGAGTGGGTCTTGTGAGCTTCTGATTTTTCTGTGTATACTCTTAGGCTCTGATCCCCGATAGCTCAGTCGGTAGAGCGCCGGACTGTTAATCCGTAGGTCCCTGGTTCGAGCCCAGGTCGGGGAGCCAAGATCAGATGACGAAGGTCTTCGGACCTTCGTTCTTTTTCAGCCAGAGTCCGACCGAAGACCCTGGCCAAAGAATTCAGATCGATAGGATCTGAGCAGACTTTTCCTCGATAGCTCAGTCGGTAGAGCGCCGGACTGTTAATCCGTAGGTCCCTGGTTCGAGCCCAGGTCGAGGAGCCAAAATTGAAGCCCCCAACATCGCAAGGTGTGGGGGGCTTTTTCTTTTTCACCGGCCAGACGAATTCGAGCAAGCTGCCCCAGTTATTGCCTCTACCCCATCACCATCAACTGCCAAGCAATAAGCAGACTGTGGTCAGACCTGCGTTGCGTCAGGCACGTCGTAGATTGTGTCAGTAACCTCACTCAGCAAGCGGTGGTCGAGCAAAACCTGCATGATGGTTCTGGCCGTTTGGGCACAGGGGACAAGGCGTCCACTCGGTATATCGAAGTTCAGCCCCCAACCCCTCCGCCCGCTGACAGCCTGAAGCGCGATAAGAAAGCCTGGCTTTAGAAACAGGCCCTTCTCCTCAATCCGCGCGATCCGCCTTAGCTGGATAGCATTCGTGCCAACATAACTCACGATCGGCTGGATATCGGTAAAGAGTCCGGAGAAGGCTGCGGTTTGCTGCAACATCGCAAAAGCCTGGGAATACGATACTCGGTGCCCCATCGCAGCTTCAAAGGCCGATTTACTAGCAATAAAAACGGCCGTATCGTATGCGTAGAAATCGAACGTACGGTCAATCGCGAATCCATTATCCTCAGCGGCAGAAAGCTCACCATTGCTGAAAACAATGTTTATGTGCGTTTTCAGGTACGAGGTTTTCCAATTGGAAGCGGACTTCTTAACTGCATATACTGTTTGACCATTATTCGTAAACTTAACCACGTACCCACTCGCATTCTTGAGATCTTTGATATTCCTCACTCGCCAGTCAGGCTCGGGGCGATCAATGACGGCCTTCAGGTACTCAAAGTCGCCGCCAGCGACGGTCGTAGCGAGGCAGCTACCCTCATTCGTCTGAGCCAAATGCGTGTAGTTCGCAAACTCAGTTATACGCCCCATCTCACGCTTAACAACATCGCGCAGCAAATCGTTCAGGGCCGCGTCCGTCTGCGCATACCGTGCCGTGAACCTTTCATTCGTCGTGCTTCTCTTGAAGACCCAAAGGTGGATTGCGCTCGTCGCGAAGTCGAAGGCTCGAAACGTCTCAAAGATTTGCTGCATTAGTTATCCCTTGAACACGTAAAAGTCCTGAATTGTCTGCGCAGAAACTAGACCATTACTTATCAAGCCAGACCCGAGCACCCGAACGTCGCGCTCCAGGCCATTAATAACAATTGTGACCTCGTACAAACGCCACCCAAAGATCAACAGCAACGGATTCATCAGAATCTGACCGGACTTGTATGTAATTGCAAACATCCACAGTAGAAAAACACCAAACCCTAAAAGCTTCTGAGGATCGCTGTACGATATTCCCATAAACGAAACCACGTAAGGGAATGTGTAATTGATGACCTCATTGGGAATCGCCTTAAAGCGGCGGACTTCGACCGTAAATGGGTAAGAAATCTTCTTTAGAGAAGACCAAGCCAACAGGACAGCGCCGCCGGTTACTGACAAGAACGTTAACGACAGAGAAGCGTTTGCGAAGGGATTGAAATCACATACACCTGCCGACGCTTCATTGAATGTGCACACCGGGCGCGCCCACCAAAGAGACGGAATATCTTGCACCGCGAGGATGATTGCAAGCGGCAGATAAGACCCTAAAAATATCAGGAATCCAGGAATAATCTGAAACTGCATTGCAACTTCCAGTTGAATAACTGAGGCACTACACTGAGAAACTAACCCATCCCATCTAGACGGCTTTGGGCCTCTGTGTCCTCGTGGGCATTACTCACCGCGCCGGTCTGGATCGCCTCTAAATACGCGTCCTTACTTCCGAGTATTTCCGAGATCAGGAGCCCACGCTCATGGAGCGAAACATAGAGTGCTGCCGCGTAGGCTTGGCAGTTGATGGAACGCTCCGGATTAAAAGCGATATCGGAGAAGGCCGAATAGGCCAACACTTGCTCCGCCAAATCCGGGCGTTTGTGTAAAGCGTTGATGTATAGCCAATCGTAGAAAGCTGTGCGTGGCTCGAGCTCCCATTCCGTTCCGTAGATCGAGAACTTGATGAGACGCCCATGCTCATTGAGTCGCGAATCGCGCTTCGCATCGATCGAGCGCATTTCTCGCAGATCCTTAAACGGCCCCCCTCTCTCAAAGACCTTCGCCGACTGATAGGCACATTCAACACTGTATTCCCGCCCCTTGGGGGTTCGGATGGTCAAATTAAAGGCACTCAGCGATACGCCCAATGGATTCAGGGATTTACTGGATATTTCAAGCACCTCACCCAGCCCCAACCTCTCTCTGGCTGCTCGATGTAAGGCCACTATAGATTTCTGCGCCTGACTTTTGGCCATACCCGGAAACCATTCAAACTCGACATGGCGGGTGGAAACAAGCAATCGCCCGCTAGTCGATGGAGAAAATATAGGTCTATTTGCCACTTCAAGCGCCAGCCTTCCAGTACGCGTAGTCTTTACGATATCGAAAATAACCTGCATGCACCCAAACTTGGAGCTCCGGGTAAAGGCTTTGAATTCGCTGTCCCTGGGAATTATTCAGCACAATAACTCCAGCGATATAGTTTCTAGGTACACCCTGTAGCATTAACACTTCCGCCTGCGGATTGGTCGGCCAAGAGGCGGGAATATCAAGTTTGGCGCGCTCCTTCCCGGGCACGTCCTCGTACATGGCGCGGAAAGCCTGGTGAGACTTTCGTTGCCCTATCGGAATTGATGAGATTGCGCCAAGTGCTGCATTGGCTGCGCAGAACGCGCAGTCCAATTCCCATAATGCGGAAGGATGTATCACCAAGATCACCCAATCAACGCCTGGGTTGTCGCGCTTGATGCCGTACCACATCTTGTAGTTCGGAAAGCCGATAGAGACACACACAGCGCTGGTGTAGTCCGCTCGGACCTGGTCGTTAAAGTCGTTGAACCCTTCAAGGGCCAAGCTATCCCGCGTGATCAAGCCCCGTCGCAAGATCGACGCAAGGTTGCTTTCTCGCGTGAAATGCACAAGCTGCTTCACGCCGATTTCCGTCGCGTAGTTTTGTATTGTCGCCACAGCTCCCCTCCCTAGTGACACATGTTAGCGGATGTGTCAGCCTGATCTAGACCCCCTTCAGTCGGCTTGCAAGCACCATTGAGAACCCATAGCTAGCTGCCCTGCTCTACACAACATCTTTGTTGTGTACAATGACGCTGTGTCTTCAAGTGCAATCATCTCCACCGACCGCCAAGCGCGGGAACTTCAGCAAGAGATCGACAGGATCAATGCTGCCTTGTCGTCCGAACAGACTCTTCGTTCGGTGATCGAAGGGCTGCCCGAACTAGCAATCGAAGGTATCAGGAGATCTTTGGCGACCGAACGGCGCGAACTCGTCAAGAAGCTGGAGGCTTACCGACGTGCTCAGGAAGGCGACGTTGAGCTACTGCAACAGCTCGCCGGCGACGATCTAGGAGACCTTCTCATTGCTGCTCGCCTTGCCCAGAACTGGAAGCAGAAGGACTTGGCGAGGAAGCTTGGTCTCCAGGAGCAGGCGATCCAACGTTGGGAAGCCGAGCGATATCGGAGCATCAACCTGACCAACTACATGAAGGTCGCCCGAGCGCTGTCACTCAGCTTGACGCCACAATTTTTGTCACGCGAGGTTGCTCGTTGGATCCCTTCGGTAGACCTCAATACCTCCGAGGCACAGAAGGTCCTGAAACATGCGCGGGAGAACGGATGGCTTGAAGAGCCCGACTCGGACGAGAACGGCATCAAGCGCTTGATCCGTCATGTATCAGAACACGTCGGCCGTTATGGGACCCCGTCTCTATTGCGTACCGGGATTAATGTAAGGAATCATTCGGAAGATTGGGTCCTTCTATCTTGGAAGGCGCAGGTAACGCGACGTGCAGAGTCCATCATTGAATCTGAACGTCTGGTTTATCGCCCGCTTGATTTGGGATGGCTAAAGGATCTCGCCAAGCTCAGCCGAAGTCCAGATGGTCCTATAAAGGCGCAGCAGTTACTCGGCTCAAACGGCATCGTCCTGATTATCGAACGAAACATACCCGGAATGGAGGTGGATGGCGCAGCCTTCCTTGTAGACGGAGTTCCGGTTATTGGCCTTACCCTGAGAAGGGACGCTCTCGACAACTTCTGGTTTACTCTACTGCATGAAGTAGCGCATGTCATACTTCACTACAGAACAGGACTAGCATCCGGCTTTTTCGATGATATTGAGCATACGGAGATCGATGAATTTGAAGAGGAAGCCAACAAATTTGCTTCAGATCTTTTGATTCCGAACGAACTTTGGACTAAATCCCCTGCCCGCATTGCCAAATCTTCCCCTCCAATAGAAAACTTTGCGAAACAGCTTGGCATTGCCTCAGCCATCATTTATGGCCGCATTCGATTCGAGCGAAACAACTACGCAATATTCTCAGACAAGATTGGCCGCAACACTGTCCGAAAACTCTTTTATCCAGAGGTTTCAAATGAGCAAGCAGAATAAGCCTATTTATCTTCCTACGTTGCGCATGAAAATGGGCGAACTGGAAGGACTTAGGGCGCTCCGGCCTGATGTCGCGGCCTGCGTGTTACCGATCCTGGTCATTCCCCCTGTTCATGATCGAGAGAGCGAAGGCCAAGAGGCGCTATTTCCAATTGGAGAGGCAGTTCCAGATGTGGGGGGGATCGTCTCGAAGTATTGGACTCGTCGGCCAGTTCTGATTGATGTTCGAGCGCTGTTCAAGGAGCATGGCTTCGAGAAAGTCGGCGAATGGCTGCCCCAAATATTCCATCGCACGCAAAGCCGCGAAGTTATTGCAGCTCCATTAGTGACACTCTCGGATCTGGAATCGATTGATGCCGTGATTCTTGAGAATGCGCTGTCCAAAAAGCAGTCCCTACACCTTGGTTTGCGTATACAGTCGGGCGAAATGACCGACCCCCAACTAAGACAGAGAGTGTCGTCCGCACTTGCAAAGATTGGCATCACTGCACAAAAATGCGCCGTCTTTGCCGACTTTTCTGATGCGGATTTGTCAGACCACATGCTGGTAGCGCCGATTATTCGAGGCGCATTGGAACAACTTCAAGAGTTTGGAGATTGGCAACTCATTACGTTCCAAGGCACAAACTATCCTGAGAAGAACCCTGCGGAGCCGGGTGAAACAGTAAGTCATCTAAGAAGCGAATGGCTCGCTTGGCGTGAAGCGGTCCACTTTGACCCGACGACTGCCGATCACATGGCGTTCGGAGATTTCGCCGCCGACAGCGCAAAGTTTGAGTTCAAGAATCAGCGCGCAAAGCCAATCCCTCATTGCCGTTATGCGAGCGGCTCCAAATGGTTGATTGTTAGGGGGCGCGCCGAAGGAAGCACCCATGACTCAATGAGAGACGTCTTCCGCCGCATTGTAAACAGCGGGGATTTTTCTGGTCGAGCATTCTCCGAGGCCGATGCATATATTGAAGATGCGGCGATGGGAGTTACGGACGGCAGCGGTAATGCGTCGACCTGGCGGCAACTGAACACCACTCATCACATCACTCAAGTAGTTGCCGATATAGCCAAAGTTCGCGGCATTCCAATCACCGAGCTGCCGTCTGCCCCCAACGGCATTCAATTGGCGCTCCTTGGCGAGTGACGTCAATTCAACCTTCACGACCGAAGCAGGCTCTTGGCGGCGAATGAGTCCGAAAGGGACTCTCTTAGTACGTCGCCGACACCAAGCGCTCAGCGAAGCATCTCGGCCAAGGCCTGATTGAACTGAGCGATCTGTGCCTTCCGATCATCCTGCCGCAGCTGGTGCAATGCCAGTAAAAGCGCGGCCATCTCATCCTCTTCGCAATAAAGATAGGGCAGCGGCACTGCCAGGGCGGCAGCTATCGCACGGGCAGTCTGCACCGGCGGCTCGTGCACACCGGATTCGTAGCGGCTGATGCGGGCTCTACTGCTGGATTCATCGATCCCGATGTCCACGCCGACCTTCTCCTGAGACCACCCAAGCTCTTCCCTCCGGGCGCGCATTCGGCGTCCGACGACAGAGGTGCTTGAGCCACGAGACATGTTTCGAGTCTCGTAACTACGCTCGCGAGTGTCGTTACGTTAGTCGTAACATCGGGGCTGATTTCACCCTACTCATGCGGCGCAGCCACCCATCCGTAAGAAGACACTTCAACCCCACCAATCGGAGGCCACTACGCAGAAAAAAACTAACAAGCGAAAGGATGTGAGTTACGCAGATTTCCAGCAATTGGGGGCGATCAGAACCGCTGCCGAAGCGCGCCGAAACTACTCGGCATACCGAGCAATAACCAAGGACCATCAAAAGAACTTTGCAGAGATCGATCGCCTGTTCGAGGAGCTTAAGCAGCTCTCCCCCGCCGATAAGGAGTATGAGCAAATCATGAAGCGCATCGACTATCTACTCAGCAAGCGGCGCGGCATCTACGCAAAGATTCGTGTGTGGATCGGACTATTGTTGAGTGAGATGTGGCACGGCGCTCTAGGAATAATTCTTCTAAACATTCGAATCTTCGCGATCATCATTGCGAACATATTATTCTTCGTGGGCTTAGTCGCATTACTAATGTACTGGGCATCTCCGGACGCTTGAATCAACCAACACTTGAGGGAGAAAATGAAACTTAGAGCTTTTACTTGGATCGCCCTGGCCTTCGGCTTGACAGGCTGTACGTCCATTACTCCAGCATCGTTTCTTCAGTCTACCTATGCGGACACAAAAGGAACAACGCCCCGGAAATTTAG
Organism: Roseateles sp. 22389; assembly: GCF_052044995.1. Taxonomy (NCBI): domain Bacteria; kingdom Pseudomonadati; phylum Pseudomonadota; class Betaproteobacteria; order Burkholderiales; family Sphaerotilaceae; genus Roseateles; species Roseateles sp. 22389. The sequence continues at coordinate 29,718 of NZ_JBQEOF010000024.1, read as the reverse complement.
CAGCAGTACCTCGATCGATAAAGCTGCAAAGTGCGTGATGCTCAATATTGAGAATCGAATTGCCTCGTTCCATGCGTTTCCTTCAGAGGAGCCAAGCACGCCTGGCACAAAGGAAATACGCGCGAGAAGCGAGGTTGGCATGGCTGCAGTCGTTGAGCTACAGCCAATACCGTCCGGAACAGAAATATCAATATGGATCTCTAATCACTATCCACTAAAAGGAACCCTTGCCGAGCGAATTTCAAACGGTTGTTAGCTTCTCATCGACTTAAGCAGTCCAACAGGAGAAGAGTAGCGACGACCAGCACTGCCCGATACATACGGCGCCCCAGGAGAAATCCTCGGGCGCATTTTTTATTCTGGAAAGGATCATCGATGCATAGATTAGGGGATTCTGCTGCTCTGCACTCCTTCTTGGCCTCCAGCCAAGATCTGGAGCTCAATGCGTTACTCCAACTTCGCGCTGAGGAATTCTCGGCATATGTAGACGAGATTGGCGACTTGGTCACATTCCTGATCATCGAGTTGCACGACGGGATCGATACGGTCGATGCTGCAATCGGCTTTTCAATCTTGAGGAATCGATTCACTTCAAAGACCGTTAGCGACGCTGTGTCCACACCTTCATGGGATTCGCTCGTTGAGCATCCGAATTGGTTTGAATTGAGCTATGTCCTTGGCGAGGACGGCTCCGGCCTACTGGTAGTCGTCCCCAAGTCTGCTCCGCACTTGACCGACTTACTGGATATGTGTGCGAGATATGTAGAACCCAGTCTTAGCAAGCGGCAGGACTTATGAAAGCACGCAGAAGAAAACGTCAATGCCACCTTCGGGTGGCTTTTTTTCGCCCATTTAATTCATATAGCCCATGCACAGCCTCAATCCAATCGTCACCAAACTTGTATCAAAGCTAACGCCCGCACTCCTCGAAGCTTGGGAAGAGCGAGCTGCCGTCATGGAGTTTGACGCAAATATTGAGCGAGAGCTTGCGGAGTGTTTGGCCCTTTTGGATTTGATTAGCAACCATCCAGAAGCGCTCCTCAAGTGCTGGACATAAATATTGACGCGAGAAATTCAGCATCTTATTTGAAGGGCCAATTTCCTTCGTGATCACTCATCAATCAATACAGGAGATATTTAATGACTACCGAAAAAGATCAGGACGGACTGCGAGTACTGAGAGCTGCAAGCTGCGGGACGCTCTCGGGCCGTTCCAACCTCGTCTATCAGGTGGGATGCACGCCGGACGGAGATGTACAGCTGCGCATCACTGAGAGCAGTGGGTCCGGGTTCTATAGCCAAGAGTGGGTGCGCTTTGCAAGGATCCTTGAGCTTCTCAAACCCGGCGAGGCTCAGACCTTCTACTCGCTGCAACCATTGTTTGAGGGTCGGTCGGTGAATACCGGAGGATTTCTCATGGCGTGCCTCAAGCACCTGGGCGTGGTCAAGCCAATGGAAAGCAGCCCTCGCAACTACGAGCTGGCCGATCTCCAGGCGGTCGTGGCCGAGGTGCAAGCGCTCATCGAGTCGGATATCTCGCTCGGAGTCGATGCGCGGCCCGAAGGCCATCGACGCGCTGGGAAGCGCAAGGGTGGTACGGCATCGAAAGCCGCTCGGCGTGAACTGGATACCTAGTCCGCAGGTGCCCGCCTCGTTGCCTCACTAAGTAGTTGCCGCGACAGGCGGTTCTTTGATGCTGGCGCGAGCCTCCGTCAATGCCGACCGAATGCCGACCTCGTGCGACAGCGTTCCGCGCCTCGCCCGGCGAATTTTCACCAGTTTTGACCCGCCTTCATCTCTTTCGCTAAAGGACTTCCATCATGACCTTCCAAGACTGCCTGACCGCCGCCGCTGACACTGTCCTCGACTGGGATCTGCCAGCTGAGTTGTTGCCCCTGACCATCTCGAATCAGGCGTCCATGCTGGCAGGTGTGGCGCTGGATAGCGACAACTTCTCCTGGCGTTGAGCTCTCGATCTCATTCGCGCATCAAACTTGCTCACAGCACCTCTCCCCATCGCAGCGTCACGCTGGCCTCCATCCGCTAGTCGGAGAGGGGTCGTGTGCCGCCGCGATAGGGAGGGGAGGCTGAGCATCGTGAGCTATTTTTTTCACCGCATAGCGAGATCGGTCGTGCTCCGCGTCCCATCGATGTCGTTGGCGACGGCGTGAGCCTCCGTGCACGAATTCGCTGATCGTCGTACACTGCGTGCTCATCGATGCAACGTCGATAGTGAGGTGGCCCTGCCCTAGGGCCATTAGTTGCCTCCACGGGCCGGCAAGCGCCTTTGGCCTCTGAATCCTTTAGCAAGTGCTAAGTCCTGATTCTTCATGGGATCAGTCCATTCAGAGCTTCAGAGAGCCACCATGCTTCCCACCCACCCACCCTCTACCGCTTCCATCTCCTCCGGTCAGCTCGGCCGAGGGCAACTTGCGCCAACGACCACCGCTCGGGCAACACTCGGCAAGTCAGAGCTCGTAGACCCCTTCAAGTTCCCTGATCGCAATCCGCTTGGCGGTAAGCCGCCAACGACGATCCCGAATCTGGAGTATGTGCTCGAGCAGTACGGGGTCACGATTCGCTACGACGTGATCTCCAAGTGCATGGTCTATGAGATTCCAGGCTGCGCGCTCAACCCAGACAACGTCGAGAACATTGCGCTGGCAGAGATAACCAGTTTAGCCGCAGCCAATGGCCTAAACACGCAGAACGTCGCTTTGTTCCTTGACGCGATTGCCGGTCGGAATAGCTACAACCCCGTCCTCGATTGGATCGAAAGTAAGCCATGGGATGGACACGACCGGCTGCCCGAGTTCTACCGCACCGTTACCGTCATCGATGAGTTTCCTCTACACCTTCGAGATGCGCTCATCTATCGTTGGCTGCTGAGCGCTACAGCCGCGGCGGTCCTAGCAACAGGCTTCCACGCTCGTGGCGTGCTCACGTTGCAGGGCGCGCAAAGCATTGGCAAGACAAGCTGGATTCGCCGCCTGATTCCAGACCCGCTACGTTCGTCGGTTCTCAAGATTGACCATCATTTAGATCCCAACAACAAGGACTCGATCATCGCCGCCGTCAGCCATTGGATCGTGGAGATTGGAGAGTTGGACAGCTCATTCCGGAAAGACATCGCCCGCCTCAAAGGCTTTTTAACTGGAGAACGCGACAAGGTCCGTCGGCCATACGCCCGGTCCGATTCCAACTATGAGCGTCGAACCGTCTTCTGTGCCACGGTGAACGAGACCAGCTTTCTGGTGGACAACACTGGGAACTCACGCTGGTGGACGCTGCCCGTCAAGGCTCTCGACTGCAACCACGACGTAGACATGCAGCAGTTGTTCGCTCAACTGAAGCTGCTCGTCGATAGCAACGAGCAATGGTGGTTGACCTCCGAAGAAGAGCTGGAGCTGAACACACAGAACCTCCAGCATCTAAGCGTGAGCGTCCTGAGAGAGTCCATCCGCCATCATCTGGACGAAGTCAAAAGCGCCCCTCTCGTCACGCAGACGACCAAGAAGCTGACCGCGACAAAGGTTCTGCTTGAACTCGGGTTCGAGTCCCCGACGAATAAGCAGGCGAAGGAGTGCGCGGAAATCCTTCGGCAGCTTGTGGGTTCGGAGAAGCGCGTCCACGGCAGTAACGTATGGGAGTTCCCCATCATCGCCGTGGGCAAGATCGCATCACGCGTGCCAGCCACCCCCGCGCCTCCGGCCGCTACCCCCGGCGCGCCACCGCAGTTCTGAGCCGAATCAACGGTTTAGGGACAAGGGGGTAGGAGGGGTAGCGAAAACACTGCCTCTCAAAGTCAATTGCATTTGGCTTTGGGGGTGCAGTAGCAACCCCTCCCCCGGCGCCCCGCCGCGTCGTTGCTCTTGATCCTCAACGCCTAGGTCCAGCGATGCCGCCAAGCGGTACGCCCCCACACGACTCTTAGCGCTCATCGGAGCGCCCTCCTCCTGTTCCTCGCAGCTTCATCCTGACGATGGTCTCGAACCGTCGTGGGCGGAGCTATGTCTTCCACAACCACGAAAGCCTATGCCAGTTCAAAAACTCTCCTGCGACTTCCTCGCGAACTCTCTCACATGCTTGCCCAACAAGGCCAAGACCGAGTACTGCGACTCGGAAGTTCCCGGTCTCTATGTGTCGGTCACCAAAGCCACTCCTGGCCGAGGCACCTTCTATCTGCGCTACAAGGATTCCTCAGGCAAGACCTGCCACAAGAAAATTGGCCGCACGGTGGACGTCAGCCTTGTCGACGCTCGCAAGCAAGCAAAGCGACTGAAACTCGAAGTCTCGCAAGGCATCAGCCCTGCTGCGCAAGCGAAGGCTCACCGTGAGGTGCCCTTGCTGTCCGCGTTCTACAAGGACGACTACCTGCCACACGCCAAGCGTCACAAGCGCTCCTGGCGCCGCGATGAAGAGCTGTTTCGTCTCCGCATCGCACCAGCATTCGGCTCACTGAAGTTGAACCAGTTGACCCGCAAGTCAGTTCAGGGCTTTCATTCAGCGCTGCCAGCCCAAGGCCTCAGTAAGGCCAGCGCGGATCACCACGTGAAGCTCCTCCGACGCATGCTGAACCTAGCCGTGCAATGGAGCTACCTAGAAGCCAATCCCATCAGCGGGATCGAACTCTTCAACGAGGACAACCGACTGGAAAACTACCTGACCGCCGATGAGTTGCACCGTCTGCTGACAGTGTTGCGATCGGATGAGAACCGCTCGGTCTGTCTGATTGCGATGTTCCTGCTGAGTACCGGCTGCCGACTGAATGAGGCACTGCAGGCAACCTGGCGCCACATCGATCGTGGTCAGCGTGTGTGGCGAATCCTGGCCATCAACTCGAAGTCCAAACGCATGCGCTCAGTGCCGCTGAACGAAAGCGCTCTACACATCTTGGACCAGTTGGGCACCGAGGGTGAGTTCGAGCACCTGTTTGTCAATCGTCAGACTCGCCGACCGTATACGACGATCATGAAGGTATGGGAGCGTCTGCGAACGAAGGCAGAACTGCCCCGTCTCCGCATCCATGATCTGCGTCATGCCTACGCGTCCTTGTTGGTCTCCAGCGGCCGCACCCTATATGAGGTCCAACAGATCCTTGGTCATAGCGATCCCAAGGTGACGATGCGGTATAGCCATCTTTCGTCGAAGACTCTATTGGCAGCCGCTGACACCGCCTCGGTGATCGTTCAACGATCCAATCAGCAAGTGGCGGTGTAGCAGGTAAGCTGGGATCAGGTCTGAACACCATGCTCTGGCCCTGGCATGGTGTACATGAGGCTCGAACGAGGCGTCGGGAGATGACCTCGCTTCCCTTGCTTGCGCCGTGTCCGTGAGACGAGTTAAGACCGAAGCTGTTGAGAGGCCTCCAGGTGCAGAATGATGCTCTCATTGAGGATCAGGTCAGCGGGGCACCTCAGATGGATGACGAATGGGACGCAGACGTCGAGGTCGAGGTCGAACGCAACCCTTCTGGGCGCTATGTTGCGGTACTAGTGCTACGACCACCCACGCCGATAGGTCCAGCGGTCCGCCTTCCTATAAGGGGCGAGTACGAGCACCCTATGCAAGCGGAAGTCGCGGCGCTTGATGCGTTCGCGGCTATGACACGAGGTGGGTGACATGAGCCTGAAATCCGCTCCGAGAAAACGGAAGGCCAGGGCCAAGGTAGTCCGCCAAGCATTGGTGTCTCGCGACGGTCTCGTGCAGGGTTGGGACCCCTACATGTTTGTCCACGGGGACAGGTGTCAAGGCGTCAGCAGCCGCCGAATGCTCATGTGTTTGAACATCAAGGGTGAGTTCACTGACCCAATCCGCTCGATCACGTCCTTCGTCTTGCGCCTATACCCAGAGAAAGAACCGCAGGTGAACATAGGGACCGCCGCGTCGATCGGCGTATGGATCGGGATGCGGCCTTCGTTCGATGGCGTCATCAACGTCTCACAACGGGAGTTCGACTTTGTGTTGGCGATGGCGCAAGCTGGCAAGCTTGTCTCCATTCATACAACGTTCCAAGAGCCGTACTACAACCGCTCGTCCATCTCATCCGTGTCGTTCAGCTGCGAGCTTCCTCTGGAGGATCCACGCTGAGCGGATCGAGACAGGATCGATGCCCTTTGATGTGCTACCAACGAGAGCCGCCGACCTCGTCTTCCGCTCGACATAATGGCCGCCAACCAATTGATTTTTATTAGGTTTTTGATATTTAACCGTTGCCGGCATCTATGCTTGGCTCGGATTTAGGTCGGTAATCGCCATAGGGAGACCTCGACATCGGCGGGCCGCCTTGAGGATCTTGGACTTACGGAGGACGAGCACGGGCCGGAAGCTGGACTGTTAATCCGTAGGTCCCTGGTTCGAGCCCAGGTCGAGGAGCCAAACTGAAGCCCCGCATCGCAAGATGTCGGGGCTTTTTCTTTCTCCGCGGTGCAGCCTGGCCGGCGGCGCATCAACCGGCGCGCCGCCTCGCCCAGCCGACCCCAAGCAGCCCCAGCGCCATCAGCACCGCCGTCGCGGGCTCCGGCACGGGTGGGGGCGCCACGTAGTCGATGTTGGGGCCGACCACCCGACCGAAGTCGAGCGGCAAGTTCTGCGGGCCGTAGGTCGTGGCGGTCCAGATGAAGTAGTTGTTCTGGCCCGAGGTGTCGGGCGCCTCGGTGGAGGTGAACCAGAACTCCAGCTGCGGCACGCCCTGCACCGGCGTCAGCCCCTTCCACATGTAGAAGGTGCCGTTGACATTGATGTCGTCCTGGAACCAGCCGCCGGAAGCGATCTCGAGACGCCAACCGGTGTTGCTGCCATAGGAGGGCGGCAAGGGCAGGCGCGGATCGCCACTGTGGGAAGCGACCACCGCGAACTCGATGAAGTCGGGCGACGGCAGGTCAGCCGCGTCGAGCGTGTACGTGTAGGTGTAGAGGCCGCTTTGCGCGTCGAACGACACCTGTCCCGTCACCAGTGAATCGGCGAACACGTTGCTGCTCAACCAGAGCAGGCCCACCACCCAAGCCTGTCGACAAGTCATCGCGATCTCCCGCAGTTGTGCGAACGCTAGCGACGCGCCGGGCCCGCTTCAAGCGATCGCCTACCGGCCTGCCATGAGCAGGGCTCAAATGCGCCGGAACAAGGGACATGCCGAGTGCCAGGCGCTTTCCGCGGTCGCACCGGGCACCCGGATCGCCCGGGGCCACCCTCGCGACAGCACATGAGCTTCGCTGTCCCCTTTACAGTGCGTCAACCTGGCAGCCGCTGGTGCGTTCGACCGGGTCCAGGGAGACACGTCATGCCGAAGTTCCGTCTGATCGCCACCGCGTTGCTGTGCTTCGCCGGCGCCATCACCACCGCCCAGGCCCAAGTCTGGAAATGCACCATCGACGGCAAGGTCCAGTACTCGGACCAGCCCTGCCCGGCCAAGGGCGAAGCGATGAAGTCGCGGTCGCTGCAGAGCAATGTGATCGACACCTCGGCGGACCGCGCCGCGATCGAGCGCGCCAAGGCGGCCGCCGCGGAGCAGCAAGCCGCGACCGCGACGCCATCGGCGGCGCCGGTCGCACCGGTCGCTCCCGCCAACGTCTGCCCCTCCGACCGGGACATCGCCGGCATGGAGACCAAGGCGAGTTCGATCTCGCTGAGCCCCGAGGCGAAACGCTTCGTCCAGGACGAGATCCGCCGGGCGCGCCAATGCCAGAAGGGCCAGGGCAAGTACAGCGCCGCGGACTGGACCGTCAGCAAGCAGGCGGTCGACGCCCAGAGCAGCCTGACCGGCGGCCCCGACGCCCGCCGCCGCGCCGAGGCCGTCCACAGCGCGGCCGATCCCGCGGAAGGCGACCGGATCGCGCGGCAGCGGGAAGCGGAGGAGCGCGAGGCCAATCGCCGCCTGCTTCGAGAACGACCGCTGCGCGATCGCTGAAGCTGGACGACACTCTGCCCACTTCAGGGAGGCAGCGTGGACACCATCGACAACCGCAACGACGCCAAGGTCGCAGTTCTCGTCGACTGCGACAACACCACGCCGGAGATCCTCGAACATGCGCTGAGCGTCGTCGCCCAGTTCGGCCGGGTGATCGTGCGGCGCGGATACGGCAATCACGCCACGCTCGCGAACAAGTGGCAGGAAGCGCTCGTGCGACTGGCCTTCACGCCGTGCCTGCAGTACCAATACGCGGCTGGCAAGAACACATCCGACATTGCCCTCGCACTCGACGCCGTCGAGGCGCTATTCGATCGACGCGCTGACACCTTCTGCATCGTCACCAGCGATTCGGACTTCGCCTACCTCTGCCGCAAGTTGCGCGAGCGCGGATCCACCGTGCTCATCGTCGGCGAGGCAAAGACTCCGGCGGCGCTACGCAATGCGAGCGACCAGTTCTTCGAGTGGACTGCGCCCGAAACGCCGATCGCCGCCGCAGGTCCAGCTGCGGCAAAGCCTGCCGCGCCGGTGCCGGCGCCGACACCCAAGCCGAAGCAACGCCCTCGCGCATTGGTCAATGCGGTGAAGCTGATGGCGGCCGACACACCGGATGGACGCGTTCATGTCGGCACGCTCGGCTCCTATCTCCGCCGGACGGACCCGGGCTTTTCGCCTCAGACCTACGGGCATTCCGGTCTCGTGAGCATGCTGAAAACCTACGACCTGCTCAATGTCCGCCAGGAAGACGGAGGGCATTGGACCGTGGCGCTGGCAGCCGACAACAACCCGGCCTGAGCGCAGCCAACAGGCATATTCGACGCGCCCCTCGGAGGCCCCGTCACCGCTGCCGCGCCAGCACCCCTCTCCACCGTCCCCAATCCCGCGTCACCGGCGGCAGCGCCAGCACGAACAGCACTGTCGCCAGCGGCACCACGCAGATGAAGCCCAGGTGCTTGAACCCGAGCGCCCCCGCCACGCCGCCCAGCACGAAGGCCGCCAGCAGCCCGCCCGCGCGCAGCGCCCGCTCGCGGTCGTGCCGCACGCCGGGCCGGATCGCCTTGGGCTGCCGGTTCCAATAGAGCATCTTCCCGAGCTCCATCCCCAGGTCGGTGATGTTCCCCGTCATGTGGGTGGTGCGGACGCTGCCCCCCGAGGTCTTCGATCCGACCGCGTTCTGCAGGCCCATGATGAAGGCCAGCAGCAGCACCGTCAGCGGCACCGCGAAGGGCGTGTGCCAGGTCAGCGTGATCGCGCCCATCAGGCCGAACGGGAACAGCAGCGCCGCCTCCAGCATCAGCGGCAGCGCGTAAACGCTGCGCAGGCCATGCCGCCGCGCCCAGTTCACCAGCACCGCGCAGACCGCCGCGCCGCACACGAACGCGAGGATCGCGCCCAGCGCGTTCAGCACCAGCGTGCCCTGCCCCATCACCGCGCCGTCGGCCAGTTGCGAGGCGAATCCGGTCATGTGCGAGGTGTAGCGCTGCAGGATCAGGAAGCCGCCCGCGTTCACCGCGCCCGCATTGAACGCGAGCAGCAGCCCCAGCGCCTGGTTGGTCGACGGCGCGCGGTGGCGGCTGGTCAGGTGCAGCAGCCGCCTCATCGCTCCGGCCGCCGGCTCGGGTCCGTCGGCGCCTCCAGCGACACGTCGGCGCCGTCGTCCGCGCCGAACAGCTGCGCACCGCCCGGCTCGACCAGCTTCGCCCCATGCCGCGTCAACACCGCGTGCAGCCGGGCCCAGTTGAGCGGCTTGACGAAGTAGTCGTCGAACACCAGGTCCTCCGCCGACTCGAAATCCGTGTTCAGCGGCGTGCCACTGACCGCGATCGCGATCAGCGCCGGCAGGCTCAGCTTCAGCCGGCTCGCCACGTGCCGGCCGTCGGCGTCCGGCATCGCGATGTCCGTGATCAGGAGGTCCGGCTCCCACTTCAGGCCGATGCGGATCGCCTCGAGCCCGGTGGGCGCGACCTTCAGCTCGAAGTGGTAGACCGTCAGCAGCTCGCGCAGCAGCTCCAGCGAATCGGGCTGGTCATCGGCGATCAGGACTTTCAGGCGATCCTGCATGGTGTCGTTCGGAAATGGTTGGAGCGGCCATAGCAATCGGCGGGCCCGCATCGCGCCCGGCAAGGATTCCAATGAGCCTGCGCGGGCATGGGGCGCATTCTTCCATCCCGGCGTCCGTTCCACAGCCTCGCGCTCGCAGGAGTAGGATGGCGCGTCCATGAAAGCGCTTTCCAATGAAGAGAAAGAAGCCTCTCCTATCGACGTCCAGCGAGGTGACGCTGGGCATGGTGGCCGCGGCCAGCGGTGTGTCGCCGAGCACCGTGTCGCGCGTGCTGAGCGGCAGCGCGCAGGTCAGCGCCGACAAGACCGAGCGCGTGCGACAGGCCATCGCGGCCCTGGGATTCGTCCCCAACACCATCGCACGGGCGCTCGCGGACGGGCGCACCTTCAACGTGGGCTTGCTCGTCCAGTATTTCGAAAGCCCGTTCTACGCGCTGCTGCTGCGCGGCATCGAGGAAGTGCTGACGCCTGCAGGCTACGCACTGGTGGTGTCGAGCGGCCACTGGCAGGCGGAAGAGGAACAACGCTGCATCGCCTCGCTGCGCTCCCGGCGCGTCGACGGGATCATCGTGTTGACGGGCGGCCTGGACAACGCCTTCCTGGCGGCGCTCGCGCGCGAGTTGCCGGTCGTGGTCACCGGACGGGCGCTGCAGGCGCCGGGCCTTCACGCGCTCAAGACCGATGACGCCGCGGGCGCACGGGCGGCGACCGCCCACCTGATCGAGCGCGGCCATCGGCGGATCGCGTTCATCGGCGGCGATGCGACGCATGCTGATGCGAAGGAGCGCGAGGCGGGCTACCGGGCGGCGCTCGCGGAGGCCGGGCTGGGGCTCGACGAAGCCTTGATCGCGAACGGCGACTATCTCGAGGCCGGCGGCGCTGCCGCGATGGCGCGCATGCTGGAGCGCGGTACCGCCTTCACCGCGGTGTTCGCGGCGAACGACCAGATGGCCGCCGGCGCCGCGCGCGTGCTGCACAGCCGCGGGATCCGCGTGCCCGAGGACGTCTCGCTCGTGGGCTACGACGACCTGCTGAACACCGCCCATGCCAGCCCACCGCGAACGACGATCGATGTCCAGATCGCCGAGCTCGGCCGGCGCGCCGCCGCCGCGATGCTGGATCTGCTCCGGCATGGCAGTTCCTCGGTGCAGCCCCCGGTGCCGCGCTTGATCGTGCGGGAGTCCACCCGGCGCCTGCACAGCGACACGGCACCCGCCTGCTGAGCCGCTGCGATCGGTCACGGCACGCACCGGACGCCCGCCGATGAACTGACCCGGACTCGCCTCGCTTTTCGTCAACTGGCCGTCACACAGCCTCGGCACAATGCCATGCATCCGAGACAAACAACCGACTGCGACATAGGGCAGAAAGCTGGAACCCGTCACCAGCGTCCGGATACCCTCTTCAGAAAGAAGCCACCCCGACGGGTGGCTTCTTTCATTGGGGCGCCGCGGAACTCGCCGGGGGTCACCCGCTGGTCAGGTCTGACCGTCACGCTGCTCGCCGGCATCACCGTGATCGGGCGGCGGCGATCGCCAGAGGTCCCAACCGAAGATGGCCGTCATGAGGAAGCCATACGTGACGCTGACCAGCAGGAAGCCTCTGCGCGCCACGTATTCCCCCTCGATCAGCACGCCGATCGCCACGAAGAGGCCGAAGAACATCGCCGACACGGCCAACGCGAACAAGACGAGAAATCGCTTGGCACCGAGCCGTTTCACCTTGTCGAGATTCAGAAGTCCAAGCATTGCTGCTCCATGGGAAGAAAGGAAGATGGCCGCATCGGCGTCGAGCCGCACGATCTCAGCGTGATCGATCGTCGCCCGCCGTCCTGATCGGGCGTACCCCCACTCTCTCCTTTGCTCGCGAGCGGGCCAATGGCCCACTCCAGTAGCAAGCCGATCGTCTACCCCCCATTCAGGGACTTCAACCACCTGGCTGTCGAATCGCCGACGCCGTGGACCCGCCTCCGCTGCGGGTTTTCCCTCAACGCCGTCGCGCCCGCCCATCACCTTGGGTAAAGAACTTTGAAAGTCCGCAGCGGCGCCGCTTCACGAAACGTACACCGTGCGATGCTTCGGCCCGTTCCGCGACCGGCCGCCTCGGCCCGGCTGACGACCCCCATACAAATTCCCCGCGCTTCCGTCCCAGCCATCGCCAGATCGGCCGCGCTTGCCTCGCACTGGCCTGCCCGATGACAAGCTCCCGCCGCCCCGCCCCGCGTCCACTCTCCGTTGCCTTGATGCTGGGCTTGAGCGCCCCCGCCTGGTCCCAATCGGCGCCTCCCGCGCCCCCGGCCCCGCCGGCGACCGCGCCCGCCACGACGACCTCCCCCGCGCCGGCCGCGACACCGCCCGCCCCCCGCCCCGCGCCGTCACCAGCCCGGCGCGACGCCGCCGACAACCCCGCGCGGCTCGACCGCGTCGAGATCCAGGGCACCTCGCGCGACGACGACCAGCGCCGCGCCGCCACCGCCTCCAAGATCGTCATCGGCCGCGAGGAGATCGAACGCTACGGCGACGCCACCATCGGCGAGGTGCTCAAGCGCCTGCCCGGCGTCACCACCGGCGGACGCCCCGGCCGCGGCGGCGAGGTCCGCATGCGCGGCATGGGCGGCGGCTACACCCAGATCCTGGTCAACGGCGAACGCATGCCGCCGGGCTTCTCGCTCGACGAGCTCCCGCCCGAACAGATCGAGCGCATCGAGGTCATGCGCGCGCCCACCGCCGAGTTCGGCGCGCGCGCCATCGCCGGCACCATCAACGTCGTCCTGCGCGAGGCCCTGCAGCGCCGCCTCAACGAGCTGCGCCTGGCCTCCACCTTCGAGCGCGACCACGTCACGCCCCACCTGAGCTGGACCCGCAACGACAAGCTCGACGACCAGGGCACCGCCTACAACCTCACCGTCAACGCGATGCAGCACAAGCGGCTCGACGACATCGCGTCGCAGTCGCTGACCAGCCGCTTCGACACCGGCACCGGCGCGCTCCAGAGCCAGACCCTGCTGCAGACCCGCGGGCAGAGCGCCGACGAGCGCAAGTCGCTCAACCTGACCGGCCGCCTGCAGCTGCGCCTGGAGGGCGGCGACACGCTCGCGCTTCAGCCCTTCGTGATGGTCAACCGCGGCCGCGGCGCCAGCAGCGCCCGGCAGACCCAGTCGGCGGTGCCGGACGAGAACGCCTTCGAGCGCATCAAGTACGACAGCTACACCAGCGACAGCAGCAACCGCGCCGCCATGGCCCGGCTGAACCTGCAGTGGAACAAGCGCCTGGACGAGCGCACCCGCCTGGAGACGCGGCTGGGTGCCGGGCGCATGACGATGGACGGCGATGCCCACCGCGAGGAGGACCTCGACGCCACGCCGGGCCTCTTCTTCCGCACGCAGGACGACACCACGAAGAGCCGCGACACGCAGTGGAGCGTGAACCTCAAGCTCAACCACCAGATGGACAACGAGCACAGCCTGGTCGCCGGCGTCGAGGGCGAAGGCACCACGCGCGAGCAGACGCGCGGCTGCACCGAGGTCTACGGCAGCACCATGCGGCGCGACAACTGCGCCTTCCTCGCCGACTTCGGCGAGAACGTCTCCGCATCGACGCGCCGGCTCGCCGCCTATGCGCAGGACGAGTGGAGCGTCGGCAAGCAGTGGGGCTTCTACGCCGGCCTGCGCTGGGAAGGCATCCAGACCGAGAGCAGCAACAACCAGGGCCCGGTGAAGAACACCTCCAGCGTGCTCACCCCGCTGCTGCATGGCGTCTACAAGATCGACGAGAAGAGCCGCGAGCAGATCCGCGCCAGCTTGACCCGCAGCTACAAGGCGCCCAACCTCAACGACGTCATCGGCCGGCTCAGCATCAACAGCCAGTTCACCTGCCAGCCGCCGGCCACGCTCTGCGGCAGCAACCTGATCAACTATCCCGACCGCTTCGGCAACCCCGACCTCAAGCCGGAGATGGCGACGGGCGTCGAGATCGGTTACGAGAAATACCTTTCGAAGGGCGGGCTGCTCAGCGTCAACTTCTTCTATCGCCGCATCACCGACCTGATCCGCGCCCAGGCCCAGCTCGAGACCGTGCCCTACGCCACCGAGCCGCGCTGGGTCATCCGACCGCGCAACATCGGCAACGCCACCACCCGCGGCGTCGAGCTCGAAGCCAAGTTCCGCCTCGACGAATACTTCGCCGACGCGCTGCCGATCAACGTGCGCAGCAACCTGTCGCTGTTCGACTCCTCGGTGGACGGTATCCGCGGCCCCGACAACAAGCTGGACCAGCAGCCCCGCTACACCGCCAACCTGGGCGCCGACTACCGGCTGCGCTCGCTGCCGCTGACGCTGGGCGCCTCGCTCAACTACACGCCGACCACGCTGCTGCAGCAGAGCGACCAGGTGCTCAACGAGATCGACAAGAAGCGCGTCATCGACGTCTCGGCCCTGTGGACCTTCTCGTCCGCCGTGGCGCTGCGCCTGGCCGCGAGCAACCTGGTGCCGCTGAGCTACGGCAACGGCAGCATCGCGGTCACGCCGGGCCGGCTGGTCACCAGCGAGAGCACCGGCCGCAGCTTCACCGTCTGGACCGTGCGCCTGGAGCTGAAGGTCTGAGGACGCAAAAAAGGCTGCCCGAGGGCAGCCTGCAAAAAGCGGAGCAACACGCCTCCGCGAGGGCGACGGGGCCGCAGGTGCCGGCCCCAAGGAGTCAACTGGTTCAGCGCCGCGACGGTTCGCTCTGGGCCTTCGCGCCGCCCAGCGCATGGCTGGCCGGCGTCCACACGGTGGCGCCGACGCCCAGCGCCAGCAGCACCAGCACCATCCAGGTCAGCGGCGACGTGCGGCGGCGCGCGATCGGCCGCGGCGGGCGGGAGGCCATGCGGGGTCGCAGTTGCGAGGGCAGCCTGTGGGCCTGGAGGCGCTGCAGGCGCACCGCCTGTTTGCTGCCGTCACTCCTGGACACAATCTCGAAGCTGATGCGCTCGCCCTCCTGCGGCGGCTGGCCGTCCATCGGGAAGGCCGACACATGCACGAACAGCGTCTCGCCGCCCTGCTCGGGCCGCACCACGCCGTGGCCGCGCTCGGCGTACCAGCTGTCCAAGGTTCCTTCGAATCGCATGACTTGTTCCCCCGTCTTGTGGATCGCCCGACGCCGCGTCGCGGACTTGTGGTCCGCTGGACGCCCTCCATCGGGCGCTTCTCTCTCTTCGGACAAAAGAGCCCGGCACGGGGCCGGGCTTCTGGGGGTGCATGCTGCCCAAGCCGCCACGGCCCCGGGCAACAGCCTGTAAGCCGTGCAACTTCACACGGTTTTAGTTCTTCAACCCGGGCTTCAAGTACTTGTCGAGGAACTCCAGCGTCTTCTGGTTGGCCTCGATCTGGTTCTTCTTCTTGGAGAAGCCATGCCCCTCGTCCTCGAAGACGACGTACTCCACCGGCACGCCATTCTTCTTGACGGCCTCGACGATCTCGTCGCTCTCCGGCTTGATCACCCGCGGATCGTTCTTGCCCTGGATCACCAGCAGCGGCTTGCGGATCTCCTTGGCATGGAACAGCGGCGAGGTGGCGACGAGGAAATCCTTGTCCTTCACCGGATCGCCGATCTCCAGGTACAGCGCCTTGCGGAAGCTCTCCCAGTAGGGCGGGATGGACTCCAGCGTGCGCAGCCAGTTGGACACGCCGAAGATGTCCACGCCGACCTTGAAGGCCTCGGGCCGGAAGGCCATCGCCGCCAGCGTCATGTAGCCGCCGTAGCTGCCGCCCATGATGCCGATGCGCTCGGGATCGATCACGCCGGTGCTGGCGAGGTAGGTCTTGGCCTCGATGCAGTCCCACAGCGGCTCGCGGCCGTGCTTGCCGTCGTCGGCGGTGAAGAAGCTCTTGCCGTAGCCCGAGCTGCCGCGGTTGTTGATGCCCAGCACCGCGTAGCCGTGGTTGACCAGGTACTGGACCATCGCCGAGTAGCCGCGCGTCGTCTGCCCGCCCGGGCCGCCATGCACCAGCACCACGGCCGGCACCTTGTGGGTCGGGGAAGCTTCCTTGGGCTGGTAGTAGACCGACGGGATCACCATGCCGTCGAAGGAGCGGAAGCGCACGATGCGCGCCTCCACCAGCTCTTCCGGATCGATGTCCCGGGACAGGCTGCGCGACAGCTGTTTCACCTGCTTGCTGCCGAAGTCGTAGACATACAGGTTGCTCGGCGAGCGGTCGCCGTTCAGGTAGAAGGCCATGCGCTGGCTGGTCCGCGAGAAGGCCACGCCGCGCAGCTCGCCGCCCGGCAGCCGCGGCAGGGTCACCGGCTGGCCATCGGCGGTCTGGACGATGCGCAGCTCCAGGCTGGCATCGTTGTTGATGCCGGTGACGCGGTAGCGCCCGTCGCGGGAGTAGCTGCTGTAGACGATGTCCCAGTCGGCCTTCTCGAGCTCGCGCGTCTGGCCGGACGCCAGGTCGTAGGCCAGCAGGCGCTGGAATTCCGCGCCCTCGTTGGACAGCATCAGCAGGGTCGTCGACGCCGGGTCGAAGCCGGTCACGCTGAAGGACGCGACGCCCTGGTGCGGCGTGAGGTGCTTGGTCTCTTTCGACTGCGTGTCGTAGAGGTAGACGTCGGAGTCGGCCGTCGTGTTGGTCTTGCCCAGCGCCACCCAGCGGCCGTCGCCGCTGACGCCGAACACCGCGTTGCCCTCGTTGTTCTGGTAGACCAGCGTGCGCGCATAGGTCTTGGCGTCGTAGCGATAGACGTCGATGTAGCGGGCGTCGCGCTCGTTGGTCGTGACGAAGAAGGCGTCGCCGTCGCGACTCCAGCCGTTGAAGCCGGCCTTGACCTTGTCGCCGGGCGTCAGGTCGCGCTCGCTGCCGTCGAGCTCGCGCACGATCAGGTGGTTGTTCTCGTTGCCGCCCTGGTCGCGGGTGAAGAGCACCCGGTCGTCATTGCGGAAGTAGCTGACGGCGTAATGGCTGTCGGTCTTGGAGGCGGTCAGCGCCACCGGCTCGCCGCCGTCGACGCTGATGCTGTAGACGTTGAAGATGCCGCTGGCATTGCTGCTGAACAGGATGCGGCGCTCGTCCTGGGAGAAGGACGCCCCGCTGATCGAGGTCGTCGCCATGAACTGCTCGATCGTGTAGCGCTTGGCCGGGCGCGGCTGGCTGGCCTTGGCCTCGGAACGGGCCGCGGCCTTCTCGGTCGCGGCCTGGGCGGGCATCGCCATCGCGGCCGCCAAGGCCACGCCCAGCAGCGTCAGCGCGTGCCGCGGGGCGGCCTTCGGGAACGACTTCCTCATCGGGTTCTCCTCTCCTGATCGGGCCCGGGACCATCCCGGGATCCGGCGACTGTAGACGCCGGGGTCAGTCCTTGCCCATCCCGTGGCCGACTGGCGGCGGAGCGCCGCGACGGAGCGTCGATCCGGCGGGATGGACGGAGGAACCGGTCGCTCACTTGCCGGCGGGCACCTGCCCCTCCACGCCCTTCACGTAGAACCGGATGTTCTGCAGGAACGCGTCGTCGGCGACCGCGTCCTTGGCCAGGACCTCCTTGCCGTCCTGGCCGGCGATCGGCCCCTTCCAGATGACGAAGCTGCCGTCCTTGAGCCCGGCCTTCACCTGGTCGACCCGGGCCTTGACCTCGGCCGGCACCGCGGCGTTCAGCGCCACCAGGTCGATCGCGCCTTCCTTGACGCCCCACCAGCTGTGCTTGCCCGGGCCGGCGCTCCAGGTGCCGTCCAGCGCCGCCTGGACGCTGGCGATGTAGTACGGCGACCAGTCGATCACCGCCGAGCCCAGGTGCGCCTTGGGCCCGTACGAACTCATGTCCGAGTCCCAGCCGAAGGCGTACTTCCCGTTCTTCTCGGCCGTCTGCAGCACCGCGCTCGAATCCGTGTTCTGCATCAGCACGTCGGCGCCGGCGTTGATCAGCGTCTGGGCGGCGTTGGTCTCCTGGGGCGGGTTGAACCACTCGTTGACCCAGACGACCTTGACCGTCACCTTCGGGTTGCTGCTCTGCGCGCCCAGCGTGAAGCTGTTGATGTTGCGGATCACCTCGGGGATGGGGATGGAGCCGACGACGCCCAGCGTGCCGGTCTTCGTCATCGCGCCGGCGACGACACCCGCCATGTACGCGCCCTCGTAGGTCCGCGCGTCGTAGCTGCGCAGGTTGGCGGCCTGCTTGTAGCCGGTCGCATGCTCGAAGCGGACCTGCGGACTGTCCGCGGCCACCTTCAGCATCGGCGCCATGTAGCCGAAGGTCGTGCCGAAGACCAGGGTGTTGCCCTGCTGGACCAGGTCGCGGAAGACCCGCTCGGCATCGGCCGCCTCGGGCACCTTCTCGACGAAGCTGGTCTGGATGCGGGACCCGAAGGTCTGCTCCAGCTTCTTGCGGGCGTTGTCGTGGGCGAAGGTCCAGCCGCCATCCCCCACCGGGCCGACGTAGGCGAAGGCGACCTTGAGCGGCGCGGCATCGGACGCGGCGCCACCCGCCTGCGGCGCGGACGCGGCGCCGGCGGGCGCGTCGTCCTTCTTGCCGCATGCGCCCAGCGCGAGCGCGGCGGCCGCCGACGCGGCGATCAGCAGGGAACGGCGGAGCATCGAACGCGGATATCGGACGGACATGGGTTCTCCAGCGAAGTCGTGATCGGAAAGCGGAAAGCGGAGGATCGCGGCGCCGCGCGCGGCTATCCGCCAGGATGGAACGGCCGCCCCAGCGAGGCCGGCATGTTGGCGCGGATGAAGCCCTCGTTGCGCGAGATCAGCACCAGCACCACGATCGTGGCCAGGTAGGGAAGCATGCTCAGGAACTGGCTCGCCACCTGCACGCCCTGCCCCTGCAGGTGGAACTGCAGCATGGTGACGCCGCCGAACAGGTAGGCGCCGAGCAGCACGCGCGCCGGCCGCCAGGTGGCGAAGCTGGTCAGCGCCAAGGCGATCCAGCCCTTGCCGGCGATCATCCCTTCGACCCACAGCGGCGTGTAGATCACCGAGCAGTAGGCGC
Organism: Roseateles sp. 22389; assembly: GCF_052044995.1. Lineage (NCBI taxonomy): Bacteria > Pseudomonadati > Pseudomonadota > Betaproteobacteria > Burkholderiales > Sphaerotilaceae > Roseateles > Roseateles sp. 22389. The sequence goes on along the minus strand of NZ_JBQEOF010000024.1, from coordinate 10,785 downwards.
CCGCCAGCCCGCACAGCGCCCCGCCGGCGACGACCGCCAGCAGCCGGATGCGCCGCACCGGATAGCCCAGCGCATGCGCCGATTCCGGCGACTCGCCGACCGCGCGCAGCACCAGGCCTGCACGCGTGCGCGTCAGTCCCCAGGCCAGCAGCGCCGTCAGCGCGATCGCGCCGTAGACCAGCGGATGCTGCTTGAAGAGCGCCGGTCCGATGAACGGGATGTCGGCCAGGCCCGGCACCGCGAACGTGGGCCGCGGTCCGAGCTTCGCCTGTACGTAGTTCTGGCCGACGAAGGCCGAGAAGCCCGCGCCGAACAAGCTCAGCGCCAGCCCGGTCGCGTACTGGTTGGTGTTGAGGTAGACCGCGAGCGCGCCGAAGACCAGCGCCATCAGCGCGCCCGCGCCGATCCCGGCCAGGAAGCCCACCAGGTCGCTTCCGCTGTGCACCGCCGCCGCGAAGCCGGCGATCGCGGCGACCAGCATCATGCCCTCGGCGCCGAGGTTCACGACGCCGGCGCGCTCATTGATCAGCAGCCCGAGCGCCGCGAGCGCCACCAGCGTGCCCGCGTTCAGCGTCGCGGCGATCAGCAAGGCCCAGGCATCCATCAGCGTTGCTCCTTGTCGACGCCGCGGACGCCGAGTCCCGCGACGCGCCGCACGCGGTAGTGGATCAGCGTGTCGCAGGCCAGCAGGCAGAACAGCAACAGCCCCTGGAACACGCCGGTGATGGCCTTGGGCAAGCCGAGCCGCGATTGCGCCAGCTCGCCGCCGATGTAGAACATGCTCATCAGGATGCCCGAGAGCACGATGCCGACGGGGTGCAGCCGGCCGACGAAGGCCACGATGATGGCCGCGAAGCCGTAGCCCACCGGCACGTAGGGCGTGAGCTGGCCGAGCGGGCCAACCGTCTCGAGCGCGCCGGCCAGGCCCGCCAGGCCGCCCGACAGCGTCATCGCGCCCCACAGCGCGGCGCGTGACGAGAAGCCCGCGTAGCGCGCCGCCATCGGCGCGATGCCGCCGGTCTGCAACGCGAAGCCCGTCATCGAGCGCATCAGCAGCCACCAGCAGCCGATCACCGCCGCCAGCGCGATCCACACGCCGATGTGCAGCCGCGTGCCGGTGAACAGCTTGGGCAGCTGCGTCGCCGGCAGGAAGGTGATGGTCTGCGGGAAGTTGTAGCCCGCCGGGTCCTTCCACGGGCCGTAGACGAGGTACTGCAGCAGCAGCTCCGCGACATAGACCAGCATCAGGCTGACGAGGATCTCGTTGGCATGGAAACGGTCGCGCAGCGCCGCGATGATCGAGGCCCAGGCCACGCCGCCGAGCACGCCCGCGAGCAGGATGGGCAGGACGATCAGCGTCGTGCTGCCGGCATCGGCCTGCATCGCAACCCAGCCGGCGGCCAGCGCGCCGGCGACGAACTGGCCCTCCGCGCCGATGTTCCAGACGTTGGCGCGGAAAGCCACCGCCAGCCCCAGCGCGATGAGCACCAGCGGCGTCGCCTTCAGCCCCAGTTCCCCGAGCGCGTAGCCATTGCGCAGCGGCTCCCAGAAGAACATGCGCAGGCCCTGCAACGGGTCCTTGCCCAGCGCGACGAAGATCGCCACGCCGATCAGCGTCGTCAGCGCCAGCGCGATCAGCGGCGACGCCAGAGACATCGCCGCGGACGGCTGCGGGCGGGGTTCAAGCTTCAGCATGCGCGCCCTCCCCCGCGGCCGCGTCCCACAGCCCGCTCATCCACTGCCCGATCTGCGCGACGCTGGCCTGTCCGACGGGGATCGCCGGCGACAAGCGTCCGCGCGCCATCACCACCAGACGGTCGCTGAGTTCGAAGAGCTCGTCCAGTTCCTCGCTGACCACCAGCAACGCGCAGCCGGCGTCGCGCAGCGCGAGCAATTCCGCGCGGATCTGCGCCGCCGCGCCGACGTCCACGCCCCAGGTCGGCTGCGCGACGATCAGCGCCTTGGGCGCCGCGTCGATCTCGCGACCCATGATGAACTTCTGCAGGTTGCCGCCCGACAAGCTGCGCGCCGCGGCCTGCGGCCCGGCGGCCCGCACGCCGAAGCGCTCGATCAGCCGCCGCGCGAGCGCCGCCGCCTTGGCCGTCGACACGTGACCGAGCCGTCCCACCGGCTCGCGCCGCGTCAGCAGCGTGTTCTGCGCCAGCGACATCGACGGCACCGCGCCGCGTCCGAGCCGCTCCTCCGGCACGTGGTGCAGCCCGAGCGCGCGGCGCTTGGCCGGTCCGAGCGGTCCGAGATCGGTGGTGCGGTTCACGGCACCGGCTGCGGCCCGCGAGTTCGACGGGTCATTCGAAGCGTCATTCGATGGGTCGGTCGACGGGTCATCCGCGATCCAGGTGACGACGCCGCGCTGAGCGCGGCGGTCCTCGCCGGACAGCACCCGCAGCAGTTCCTGCTGCCCGTTGCCCGACACCCCGGCCAGGCCGAGGATCTCGCCACGTCGCAGCGCCAGCGCGATGTCCGCGAGCGCCGTGCCATGCGGCGTCTCCGGCGCCAGACTCAGGCCGCTCACCCGCAATCGCGCCGGCGCGTGCTCGCGCACGGCACGCGCGGCGAGCCGGGGCGGCTCCGCGCCGATCATCAGCCACGAGAGGCTGGCGTTGCTCTCCTGGCGCGGATCGACCTCGCCCGTCACCCGGCCCGCGCGCAGCACCGTGCAGCGATGGCACAGCGCGCGGATCTCGTCGAGCTTGTGGCTGATGTAGAGGATCGCGCAGCCCTGGTCGGCGAGCTGGCGCAGCGTGACGAACAGCGCCTCCACCGCCTGCGGCGTCAGCACCGAGGTCGGCTCGTCCAGGATCAGCAGCCGCGGCGCGGTCATCAGCGCGCGCAGGATCTCGACCCGCTGGCGCTCGCCCACCGACAGCGCATGCACCGGGCGTTCGGGATCGAGCGGCAGGCCGTACTCGGCCGAGAGCGTGCGCACGCGGGCGCGGACCGCGTCCAGCGTCATCGCCTTGTCGAGTCCCAGCCAGATGTTCTGCGCCGCGGTCAGCGAATCGAACAGCGAGAAGTGCTGGTAGACCATGCTGATGCCCAGCGCGCGCGCCTGCGCCGGCGAACGCGGCGCCCGCGGTGCGCCGTCCCACAGCAGTTCGCCGGCGTCGGCCTGCACCGCGCCGGCGATGACTTTCATCAGGGTGGACTTGCCGGCGCCGTTCTCGCCAAGCACCGCGTGGATCTCGCCCGGCGCCACCGACAGCGACACCGCGTCGTTGGCCTTCACGCCGGGGTACTGCTTGCTGATGCGGCGGAGTTCCAGGCGTGGCGGTGTCATGGGGGCGGCAGGGTCCTCAGGATCTCCGGTAGCGCAGCTCGCCCGCGACGTAGCTGGCCACCAGGTTGCGATCGTCCGACAGCGTCATCCAGGCGAAGGCCCGTTCATGCGGGTCGCGCGCCAGGTCCATGCGGGCCTCGGCGACCGGCCCCGCGGCCCAGTCCCAGATGCAGACGTCGGCCAGTGTAGCCACACCGAAGTGGCCCAGCTCCTCCGCCAGACCCAAGGCCTCGGCAGCGCCCAGCGTCGCCGCGTGCAGCCCCGCCCAGGCGGTGAGCCGCTGGCCGCCGAGCGCCTGCACCTTGTAGCCATCCGCCAGCGTGCGCTGCGCCGACAGCGAGGTCCCGCCGCCGACATCGCTGGCCGCGCTCACGCGCACGCCCGCGGCCAGCGCGCCGGGCCAGTCGAACAGCCCGCTGCCCAGGAACAGGTTGGACGAGGGGCAATGCGCGATGTGCGCGCCGGTGCGGGCGAGCACGCGCCGGTCCTCGTCGTCGAGCCAGATGCCATGCGCCAGCACCGCGCGCGGATGCAGCAGGCCGACGCGGTCGTAGACATCGAGGTAGCTGCGCGCCTCGGGGAAGAGCTGGGCCACCCACTCGACCTCGCCGCGGTTCTCCGCGACGTGGGTCTGCATGTAGAGGCTGGCATCGGCGCGGCACAGCGCGCCGGCCATCGCGAGCTGCTCCGGCGTGCTGGTCGGCGCGAAGCGCACCGTCACCGCGTAGGCCAGGCGCGCGCGCTTGTGGTGCTTCGCGATCAGGTCCAGGCAGTCGCGCTCGGCCTGGACGACGTCGTCGCGCAGGCCTTCCGGGGCGTTCCGGTCCATCAGCACCTTGCCGGTGATCAGGCGCATGCCGCGCTCGGCGGCCGCGTCGAACAGCGCGTCGGCTGAGACCTTGTGCACCGTCGGGTAAACGACGGCCGAGGTCGTGCCGTGCGCCAGCAGCGCATCGAGGAAGCGGTCCGCGCCGTAGCGCGCGACCTCCGGGTCCATGTAGCGCTGCTCGGCCGGGAAGGTGTAGGTGTTGAGCCAGTCCAGCAGCTCGGTCCCATACGACGCGATCACGTCCAGCTGCGGACTGTGCACATGCGTGTCGACGAAGCCCGGCAGGATCAGCCGGCCGCTGTGATCCTCGCGGGCCCAGCCCTCGCCCGGATCCTCGGCCTGTGCGCCGGCGATGCGGCCGTTCTCGATCAGCAGCCAGTGGCCGGGCCGGAAACGCACGGCGGGATCGTCGACGCGGCCCCATTGCGGCGCGGCGGTGAAGTCCAGCAGGTCGCCCTTCAGGGCCAGGCGTGCCGGAGTGGCGAAGCGGTCGGTCGTCATGCGTCGGAAATCAGGCGGACAGGAGAGAACGGAAAGGCGGAACCGTCGGCGGCTGCGGTACGACGCCGCTCACGGCACGAGCTCGCGCGCGACTTCGCGCACCTGCTCGCGCAGCCAGCGCAGCGGCGCGCTGTTGTGGCTGACGTCGTGCCACAGCTGGTAATAGGTCATCGGCGGGAAGGCCACCGGGCATCGCAGCACGGTGACCGGCAAGTGATCCAGGTAGCGGTGGCAGAACAGCCGGCCGGTCGTCAGCACCAGCAAGCTGCGCGCCACCATCTGCGGCAGCTGCCCGAAGTGGGCGCAGCGCACAGCGATGCGGCGCTCCAGGCCCAGCGAGGCCAGGTGCTGCTCGATCACGCCCGGCTGGCCGCGGCTCAACGGCATCGGCGCCAGGTGCTGGCAGTCGAGGTAGCGCTCCTGGGTCCAGGCCCGCGGCGCCATGCGCGCGGCCGGGTGGTCCTGGCTGACCAGGCAGACCACCTCGTCCACCAGCAGGCGGCCCAGGTGCAGTTCCTCCGGCGGCTCCAGCCAGTTGCCGATGACCAGGTCCACCTCGCCGCGCGCCAGCGAGGCGCGGTAGTCGAAATCGGCATTCAGCGGCTGGAAATCGAGCTGCACGCCCGGCGCGTGGCGCTGCAGGTGCGCCACCAGCAGCGGCAGGAACAGCGGGTCGAGGTAGTCGCTGGCGGCGACGCGGAAGCGCAGCTCGGCGCTGGCCGGATCGAAACCGGACTTGCGCAGCCGCGCGCCGAAGAGCTCGTCGGCCTCGCGCAGCAGGCGCTCGGCGGGGGCCAGCAGTTCCAGCGCCGTCGCGGTCGGGGTCATGCCCGCGCCGCTGCGCACCAGCAGCGGATCGCCCGTCAGGGTGCGCAGGCGCCGCAGCTGCGCGCTCAAGGCGGGCTGCGTGCTGCCGAGCCGCATCGCGGCCCGAGACACACTGCGCTCGGAAATCAAGGTATGCAGGACCCGCACCAGAAGGAGGTCGATCTTGTCGAAGTTCAGCTCTTCCGACATGGTCAATCGCATATAGAAGCCATACGGCGCATCGTATAACCATAGGACGTTCACAGGAGTACCGTTCGGAGTAATTGCATCCGCCCGCCAGCCGTGCCCGCTTCTTGCTTGGCCGCCCGCGTCCGTTCCGCACCACCCCTGTCCATGACCGCTCCCCGTCCGATCCGCTTCTTCCACCAGGGCCAGCTGAAGTCCGTGACCGGACTGCCGCCCACGACCACGGTGCTGCAGTACCTGCGCGAGCACGCCCGCTGCGCCGGCACCAAGGAGGGTTGCGCCGAGGGCGACTGCGGCGCCTGCACGGTGCTGGTCGGCGAACTCGATGCGGACGGGCAGTCGGTCGAGCTTCGCAACGTCAACGCCTGCATCCAGTTCCTGCCGATGATCGACGGCAAGGCGCTGCTGACCATCGAGGACCTGGGCGCGAGCGACGACCTCAATCCGGTGCAGCAGGCGCTGGTCGACTGTCATGGCTCGCAATGCGGCTTCTGCACGCCGGGCTTCGCGATGACGATGCAGGCGATCTATGAGCGGCATCAGGCGCAGGGCACGCGTCCGGACCGGCAGGCGCTGGCCGACGACCTGGCCGGCAACCTGTGCCGCTGCACCGGCTACCGGCCGATCCTGGACGCGGGCGAGCGCATGTTCGATGCACCGGCGCGGACCCTCGATCGCGCGCCGATGGTCGCGGCGCTGCGCACGCTGCGCGAGGATCCGCCGCTGCAGTACGAGGCGTCCGCGCGCGACGGCTCGCCGCAGCGCGTCTTCGCGCCGCGCTCGCTGGAGGACTTCGCCGCGCTGCGCGAGTCCCTGCCCACCGCGCGCCTGGTCGCTGGCGCGACCGATGTCGGGCTGTGGGTCAACAAGCAGCAGCGCGAGCTCGGCGACGTGATCCTGACCGGCCGCATCGACGCACTGCGCCGCATCGAGGCCGGCGCCGACGGCACGCTGCGCATCGGCGCGGCGGTCTCGCTGGAGGACGCCTGGGCCGCGCTGAGCGCACGGGTGCCGGCGCTGCGCGAGTTGTGGCTGCGCTTCGCCTCGCCACCGGTGCGGCACGCCGGCACGCTGGGCGGCAACATCGCCAACGGCTCGCCGATCGGCGACGGCGCGCCGGCGCTGATCGCGCTGGGTGCGCGACTGGTGCTGCGCCGCGGCCCCGCCACCCGCACGCTGCCGCTCGAGGACTTCTATCTGGACTACATGAAGAACGCGCTGCAGCCCGGCGAGTTCGTCGAGGCGATCGAGGTCCCCCGGCCCGCGCCCGGCACGCGGCTGCGCGGCTACAAGCTCGCCAAGCGTTATGACAGCGACATCTCCGCCGTCTGCGCGGTACTGAGCCTGCGGCTTGAGGACGGCGTCGCGCGCGAGCCGCGTTTCGCTTTCGGCGGCATGGCCGCGATCGTCAAGCGCGCGGCGAAGGCCGAGGCGGCCGTCAACGGCCGCAGCTGGGACGAGGCGGCCGCGCTGGCCGCCGCCCAGGCGCTGCGCGAGGACTTCACCCCGATGACCGACCTGCGTGCCAGCGCCGCCTACCGCGAGCGCGCCGCCGCCAACCTGGTCCGTCGCTTCTGGCTGGAAACCCGCGCCAACGCGCCCATCGACGCCGGATCGGCCAGCGTCTGGCAAGCGGTCAACCTGCAGCGGAGCGTCGCATGAACAAGCCGCTGGAACTCCCGCCCGGCGTCGGCACCGAGGCCCTGGCCGCCGCGCCGCGGCCGCAGGTCGGCATCAGCCGCGCGCATGAAGCCGCGCACCTGCATGTCAGCGGCGAGGCCGTCTACATCGACGACATCGCCGAAGCCCACGGCACGCTGCATGCGGCGCTGGGCCTGTCGCCGATCGCGCACGGGACGCTGGTGTCGGTCGACCTCGAGTTGCTGCGGCGCCAGCCCGGCGTGGTGGCGGTGCTGACCGCCGCCGACATCCCGGGCGAGAACAACTGCGGCCCGCTGCTCCATGACGACCCCCTCCTGGCCGACGGCGAGCTGCGCTATGTCGGCCAGCCGGTCTACGCAGTCATCGCGACCGACCGCGAGCTCGCGCGCCGCGCCGCCGCCCTGGCGACGCAGGCCATCGTCGCCACGCCGCTGCCGGCGGTGCTGACCGCGCGCGAGGCCCATGCCATCGGGCAATACGTGCTGCCGCCGATGCATCTCGCGCGCGGCGACGCGGCCGGCGCGCTCGCCGCGTCGCCGCATCGGCTCGACGGCGAGTGGGCCGTCGGCGGCCAGGAGCAGTTCTACCTGGAGGGCCAGATCAGCTACGCGCTGCCGCAGGAGAACCAGGCGCTGCTGATCCACTGCTCGACGCAGCATCCGTCGGAGATGCAGCAGCTGGTGGCGCATGCGATGGGCTGGCAGGCCCACCAGGTGACGGTGCAGTGCCGGCGCATGGGCGGCGGCTTCGGCGGCAAGGAATCGCAGTCGGCGCTGTTCGCCTGCGTCGCCGCGATCGCGGCGCAGCGGCTGCATCGGCCGGTCAAGCTGCGCGTGGACCGCGACGACGACTTCCTCGTCACCGGCCGTCGCCACGGCTTCGACTACCGCTGGTCGGTCGGCTTCGACGACGAGGGCCGGATCCTCGGCGCCGAGATCGACCTGATCTCCAACTGCGGCCACAGCGCCGACCTGTCCGCGCCGGTGATGGCGCGGGCGCTGTGCCACTTCGACAACGCCTACTGGCTGCCGCATGTGGCGATGCACGGCTACTGCGCGCGGACCAACACCCAGAGCAACACCGCCTTCCGCGGCTTCGGCGGCCCGCAGGGCGCGCTGGCGATCGAGATGATCCTGGACGGCATCGCGCGGCGACTGGGACTGGATCCGCTCGTGGTGCGGCAACGCAACTTCTACCGCGACGGCCAGGACCTCACGCCCTACGGCCAGCGCGTCGAGGACAACCTGATCCAGCCGCTGACCGACCGCCTGATCGAGACCTCCGGCTACGCCACGCGGCGCGCCGAGATCGCGGCCTTCAACGCCGCCAGCCCGGTGCTCAAGCGCGGCCTGGCGCTCACGCCGGTCAAGTTCGGCATCTCGTTCAACGTCGTCCACCTGAACCAGGCGGGCGCGCTGGTCCATGTCTACACCGACGGCTCGGTGCTGGTGAACCACGGCGGCACCGAGATGGGCCAGGGGCTCAACACCAAGGTCGCGCAGGTGGTGGCGCACGAACTGGGCGTGCCCGCCGCGCAGGTGCGGGCCAGCGCCACCGACACCAGCAAGGTCGCCAACACCTCGGCGACGGCGGCGTCCACCGGCTCGGACCTCAACGGCAAGGCGGCGCAGGACGCGGCACGCAAGATCAAGCGGCGGCTGATGCCGCTGGCGGCGCGGCTGCTGGGCTGCGACGAAGACGCGCTGGTCTTCGACGGCGGCGAGGTGCGGGGCCACGGTCCCGAGGGCGCGCGATCCATCGGCTTCAAGGATCTGGTGGCCAAGGCCTACCTGGAACGCATCCAGCTGTGGAGCGACGGTTTCTACGCGACGCCCGGCCTGCACTGGGACCGCGCGAAGCTGCAGGGCCATCCGTTCTACTACTACGCCTTCGGCGCCGCGGTGGCGGAGGTGCTGGTCGACACGCTGACCGGCGAGACGCGGGTGCTGCGCGCGGACGTGCTGCACGACGTCGGCCAGTCGCTGAACCCGGCGCTGGACATCGGCCAGGTGGAAGGCGCGTTCGTGCAGGGCCAGGGCTGGCTGACCAGCGAGGAGCTGGTCTGGCATCCGCGCTCCGGCCTGCTGCTGACGCACGCGCCCAGCACCTACAAGATCCCGACCGCCAACGACATGCCGCGCGACTTCCGCGTCGCCCTGTACGACGCGCCCAATGCGGTGGAGAGCATCCACCGCTCGAAGGCGGTGGGCGAGCCGCCGTTGCTGCTGCCCTTCTCAGTGCTGCTGGCGATCAAGGACGCGGTCGCCGCCTGCGGGCCGGACCGCTGCGACCCGCCGCTGCGGGCGCCGGCCACGCCGGAGGCGGTGCTGGACGCGGTGGAGGCGGTGCAGGCGATGCGGTAGTGGCCCGGTGCACTAGCCGCCACCTCCGCGATGTCGCCATCGCCGCGGACGCCGCGGGCGCCGCGCGCTGAAGCCCTGCCCTACTTGCGCTTGTTGTAGACGTCGACGAACACGGCGGCCAGGAGCACCAGACCCTTGATGACCTGCTGGTAGTCGATGCCGACGCCCAGGATGGACATGCCGTTGTTCATCACGCCCATCACGAAGGCGCCGATCACCGCGCCCATGATCTTGCCCACACCGCCCGAGGCTGAAGCCCCGCCGACGAAGCAGGCGGCGATCACGTCGAGCTCGAAGCCCAGGCCCGCCTTGGGCGTGGCGGTGTTGAGCCGCGCGGCGAAGACCAGGCCGGCCAGCGCCGCCAGCGCGCCCATGTTCACGAAGGTCAGGAAGGCGATGCGCTGCGTGCGCACGCCCGACAGGCGGGCCGCCTTCTCGTTGCCACCGACCGCATAGACGCGACGGCCCAGCGTGGTGCGGCCGGCGATGAAGTCATAGGCCAGGGTCAACCCAACCATCAGCACCATGACCGTCGGCAGCCCCTTGTAGGAGGCCATCAGCCAGCTCATCGCGGCGATCGCGGCGACCAGCAGTCCCTGCCGCGTCCAGAAGACCACCCCGGGCTCCGTCTCCATGCCGTGCCGCGCCGCCGCGGCGCGATGCCGCCACGCGACCGTGAGCGAGGCCGCCGCGAGCAGCAGGCCCAGGCCCAGCGTCGTCGGACGCGGATCCTCCTGGCCGAAGAGCTCGGGCAGGAAACCGGCGCTCAGCGCCTGGAAGCTGTCGGGAAAGGGACCGAGCGACTGGCCCTGCAGCAGCGCCAGCGCCAGGCCCTTGAACACCAGCATGCCGGCCAGCGTCACGATGAAGGACGGGATGCCCAGGTAGGCGACGAACCAGCCCTGCGCGCCGCCGATCACCGCGCCTGCCAGCAGGCAGACCAGGCCGGCGGGCAGCGCGGCCCATTCGTACTGGACCATCAGCACCGCCGCGAGCGCGCCGATGAAACCGCATACCGAGCCCACCGAGAGGTCGATGTGGCCGGTGACGATCACCAGCAGCATGCCCAGCGCCATGATGACGATGTAGCTGTTCTGCAGGACCAGGTTGGTGAGGTT
>NZ_JBQEOF010000023.1:0-92082 GCF_052044995.1 Roseateles sp. 22389 | reverse complement strand
TCGGTCTCGGTGAGCACCTGGCCGGTGGCGTCGTAGGTCCAGCTCGTTGTGCGAGCCGGCACGCCGGACTGCAGCGTCGCATCGAAGCCTTGCGCGCCAGTGTCGTCGGTCGTCGCCTGCTCCACGCGCTTGCACAGCACGACGATGGGGTTGCCATCGGGCAGCAACGCGCTGGCCGGCGCGCAGCTCGCCACCGCATTGCCGTTGAAGGGATCGGGCTGTCCGTTGTAGACCAGCGTCGTGATGCGGCGAGGTTCGGCCGTCCGCGTGGCCATACGCCAATCGGGATGCCATTGGGAGCTGATCATTCGGGCGCCCGCTGGCAACGCTGCCGCCGACACTGACTCGCACGCCATTGCCGACGACACACCTTCGATTCGCGTCACCTCCAGCTTGCGCGCCGCGTCATAGGCCATGCAACTGCGGTTGCCGTTGAAGTCGTCGCTGCGCGTGACGTTTCCAGCGGCATCGAAGGCCGAGCTCGAGGTGGACGCCGCACATCCCGCGCCTGCCGGTTGGCTGCGCGACCCCACCAGCGTGGCTCGTCCTACCGTCGTGCCGGTCCAAGTGGACTCCCTTCCGTCCGGCGCCTTGACGACGGCCTGCGTGGGCTGGACATTCACGCTCAGGCGGATCACGACATCCTGTTCAGGGTCGTAATACTCGACCGGGCGCACCTCGGGCGGCACTGGCCACTGGATGGTCCAGGGCGGCTCGCTGCCCGTGGCCGAAGAGATGACACGCCCCTGCTCGTCATACACATACGAGCCCAGACGTTCACCGCCTTCATCCAGCCGACCCGTCATCGCATGGGGGAACGCCGCGTTCTCATAGAGGAAGCGACGGGAGCTCTGGTCCGCGTAGGTGATCGACGTCAGATTGCCAATCGCGTCGTAACCGATGGGCAGGATCGCGCCGGCTGGATCGACGATGCTGCCGATCGAGGCGTAGCGCTGGCCTTGCGCGTCGCGATAGTTGAACGACACCCGTCGTCCCGCTTCGTCCACGACGGACTGCACCAGATACTTGCCGCTCCCCGTCGCTGCCCCGGGCGCGTTGAGACTTCCAGAGAAGTCCAGCCGCCGTCCGTCGATGTAGGCGATGGACACGAGGCTACCGTCCAGTTGATAGGTCTCGATCGCGCGTGCCGTCTCATCGCGATACAGCCAGACCGATCCATCTGCAGACAGCGCCGGCTTTGGATCACGCTCCGTGGCTTCCCGGTTGTAGCCGTACTGGGGATAGTTCTTCCAGATGCCCAGTCCCCGCTGGAACAGGTACAGCCGGTATTCCGTGATCATCTGCCGATGCAGGTTGCTGGACCAGTACGGGCCGAAGGAGTTCGCACCCAGCTCATCGACTTCGGTGCCGCCGCTCTTCGGCGCGCTCCAATAACTCGCGCTCAGGGAGTGGCCGCGGCCCCATGAGAACAGCGCCTCGGGCTGTCGCTTCAACCCTGTCAGCGGCTCGATGGGATTGCTGACGGAGCAACTGGGCACGGGGGACGCCACCTCGTCCTTGATGCCCTTGCACGTATCGACCGTCGCTCCGATCGGCGTCGTGTTGAGCTTGCGGCCGCAGGTCATGAGGAATTCAATGAACGACTCGCCTCGCAAGACCCCTGGCGGATTGTTCGGATTGCTTGGCGTCGTTGTAGTCGTGTAGGTGTATTGGCACACACCAACGCCCCATCTAGTTGGTGCCTGCGCATCTACAGTGATCGAACAGGCTCCGGGCGTCACCTTGGTCACGGAGGTAAATTCCGGGTACTGCTCCGGCTGCGACACCAAGGGCATCATGGCCGTCCAGAAGCTCGCACCGGCCGCCTCCAGCGAATCGCGGCAATTCAGGTGCGCGTCACGACCCTGAGGCGAACCGTCGTACCAAGCGCCAGGACCGTGTGGGGTCCAGAGGGTCCAGCAGTCCTTGGCCGCCATCGCCGGCAGCGTGAAGAGCCCGGACCCGAGAACCAGCACCAGCAGGCGGATGGCCTTCGCGGCCGAGAAGAATCGATGCGTTGGGTCGCTCACGCGAGAACTCCCTGATGTAGTTTGGCAAGCCATCAGGAAGCTGTGCGTCCCCACCGCTGGTGGCCGCATCGTGGTCCGCCCGGGCAAGCGTCTATCGCGCTCGGCCTCGAGTCAGCCTCTCTCCCTGATTGAACGAGCGCGATTCTGCCGGAGGGAGATGACATCCTCAGCCGCTCTTTGGCCCTTTACATCCATTACCCAAACGTCACCAAACCATGGGCCCCTTCCGCGCTACCAGGCAAACGACAACGCTCGCACCGTCAGGCGGTCCGAGGGAGGCGCCATGCCATTCCCAGTGCTGTGGACCGGGTTGGCATTGGATCTGTTAAGCAAGTAAATACTTGCCAAAAGCAAATACATGGCGCAGCATGCGCGCCATGACCGACAGCGACCGCATCGAAGCCGTCCGCCGCTTCAACCGCTTCTACACGCGCCGCATCGGCGTGCTCGACGAAGGACTGCTGGACTCCGAGTTCAGCCTTACCGAGTGCCGCATCCTCTGGGAGCTGGCGCATCTGGAGGCCGGAACCGGGATGACCGCGACCGAACTGGGGCGGCTGCTGGACCTGGACGCCGGCTACCTCAGCCGCTTGCTGCGCCATCTGAAGGAGCGCGACCTGGTGCGCGCGTCGCGCAGCGAGGCGGACGCCCGGCAGTCGCTGCTGACGCTGAGCCCGGCCGGCCGCAAGGCCTTCAAGCCGCTGGATCGCCGCTCGCGCGAGCAGGTGGGCGAGTTGCTGGGCCAGCTCGGCGAGGCCCAGCAGGTGGAACTGCTGCAGGCGCTGCGGCGGGTGCAGTCGCTGCTCGAGGAGCCGGGCGCGAAGCCGGCGACGGGCGGCTTCCTGCTGCGTCAGCACCGGCCCGGCGACATGGGCTGGATCGTCGCGCGGCATGGCGCGCTCTATGCGCGCGAGTACCAGTTCGACATGAGCTTCGAGGCGCTGGTGGCGCGCATCGCCGCCGACTTCCTCGAGCGCTTCGACCCGCGTCGCGAGGCCTGCTGGATCGCCGAGCGCGACGGCACCAACATCGGCAGCGTCGCGCTGGTGCAGGCCCGCGACGAGGCGACCGGCGCGCCGATCGACGGCGTGGCGCAGCTGCGACTGCTGCTGGTGGAGCCCTCGGCGCGCGGACTCGGATTGGGTGATCGCCTCGTCGCCGAATGCCATCGCTTCGCGCGAGAGGCGGGCTACCGGCAGGTGCGTCTGTGGACCAACAGCCAGCTCGATGCCGCCAAGCACATCTATCGCAAGGCGGGCTACCAGCTGGTCGCGAGCGAGCCCTTCCAGGGATTCGGCCTGGATCTCGTCGGCGAGACGTGGGAGCTGAAGCTGGGCTGATCCGCGAGCACGGGGTCCGCCGCGCCCGGCGTTGCCGCGCTCGCCAGGCTCAAGAGCTCAATAGCTCAGCTGCAGGCTCAGCGTCCAGGTGCGGCCCAGCGCCGGCGAAACCACGTTGGCGTTGATGGCGCCGTCGAAGTAGTCCTTGTCGAGCAGGTTCTTCAAGCCCGCATTGACGCGCCAGGCCGGGCCGGCGTAGCCGACGCTCGCATCGACGACCGCGTAGCCGGGCAGCGCGAAGGGCAGGCTGCCGCGTTGGCGGCTCACCGCGCGACCTCCGAGGCCCAAGGTCCAGTTCGGCAGCCCGGTCGGCTTGTAGAGCGCCCACAGCGTCGCCGCGTGCAGCGGCTGCAGGTTGATCGGCTTGCCGAGGATCGCGGCGTTGTTGTCGTGGGTGACGCGGGCGTCGGTGTAGGCGTAGCCGGCGGTCAGGCTCAGGCCGTCCTTGAGCCGGGCGCCCACCTCGAACTCGACGCCGCGCGACTGCTGCTCGCCGGTCTGCACGCTGAAGCCGGTGTTGACCGGATCCGAGGTCGTGACGTTGCGCCGCTTGAGATCGAACACCGCCAGCGAGCCGGTCAGGCGGCCGTCCGCCGATTCATGCTTGAGCCCCCATTCGTACTGCTTGCCGGTCTCGGGCACGAAGCCCTTGCCGTCGAAGTCCTGGCCGCTGACCGGCAGGAAGGACTCGGACCAGCTGACGTAGGTCGACCAGCCCGGCAGGAACTCCTTGACCAGTCCGGCGCTGCCCACGGTGGCCGCGTCGGTCTTCAGCGACTGCGTGTTGCGGACGCGGTCCTCGAGCCGCTCGCGCGAATGGTCGCGGCGCAGGCCCACCAGCGCGGTCCAGCCGGCGCCGAACTTCATCTGGTCCTGCAGGTAGAGGCCCGCCACCGTCAGCGTCGACGGCGCGAAGGTGGTCAGGTTGGCGGGGCAGGTGGCCGGCATGCCGTACTGCGGATTGAACAGGTCCAGCGGCGCGATCGTGCAGGCGCGCGAGCCCTGGCGGCTGTGGCCGCGGCGCGCGTCCAGGCCGACGACCACTTGGTGCGCGACCGGCCCGGTGTCCGCCCGGTAGAGCAGCGAGGTGTCGGTGGCGAGCAGGTCGTAGTCGAGGTACTGCCGCGTCGCCGAGCGATTCTGCAGACGGCGATTGGCTTGCAGCGCCTGCAGCGCGACGAAGTTGCCGGTGCCCGATTCCTCCTCGTAGCGCACGCCCTGGCGCAGCGTCAGCGCCGGATCGAAGCGGTGCTCCAGGCTGTAGCCCAGGGTCTTCTGCTCGACGTCGTAGCCGCCGAAGGCGGTATCGCCGGTGAACATCCGGCGGTCCACCGTGCCGTTGGGATTGGGCAGCAGCGTGCCGTAGGGCGTCGTGCCCTGCTGGCGGATCCACTGGCTGTGCGAGTAGCTGCTGAAGATCACGACCTCGGTGTCACGGCCGAAGTCGATCGACAGCGACGGCGAGATCCAGCGGTCCTTGCGCCAGACCTGGTCGGTGGCGTCGTCGCCGTCGGAGGTCTGCGCGGTGATGCGCAGTGCGGTGCGGCCGTTGGCGGAGAGCGGCTCGTTGATGTCGGCGGACAGCGTGCGGCTGTTGAAGCTGCCGATGTCGACGCCGCCATCGAGGCGGCGTACCGTCTCGGGCCGCTTGCTGACCGCATTGACCAGGCCGCCGGGCTGGACCTGGCCGTAGAGGATCGAGGACGCGCCCTTGAGCACCTCGAAGCGCTCGTAGGCGTAGCTGGTCAGCCGCGTCCACATGCCGGGGCTCTGCACCAGGCCGTCGATGAGGATGGATTCGGTGGAGCGGAAGCCGCGGATGTTGATGTCGTCGAAGCCACGGCGGCCGAAGTTCACCGGGCTCACGCCGGGCACCGTCTGCAGCGCCTGCTGCAGGTTGGTGATCTGGCGCGAGTCCATCACCTCGCGGGTCACGACGCTCATCGAGCGCGGCGTCTCCAGCAGGCGCATCTCGGCCTTGCCGGCCGTGATGCCCTGCGTCGGCGCGAAGCCGGTGTCGCGCTGGACGCTCCCGTAGATCACGACCGAGTCCATGCGGCGCGGCGCGGCCTCCGAGGCGGCATCGGCAGGCGCCGCTGGCGCTGCAGGCGCGGCGGTGCCGCCGGGTGCCATGGGGGAGCCGGACGCGGATGCGGATGCGGACGCGGACGCGGACGCTGGCGGCGTCTGGGCCAGGGCGATGGGGGAGGACGCGCCCAACGCGATGAACACGGCGATGGCGACGGGATGCAGGGTGGGCGCGCATGGGCGCGGCAGCGTGGAACGGCGATGGAGGCGGAAGGACATGGACGTCGACGGCAACGGGACGCCGGCGCGGGGCACGCGCGGCGCACGGGGTGGAGGGATCCGCGTTGCATGGCGTCAGCGAGCAAGGCACGGCAGGTCAGCCGGCCCCGCGAGGGCGGGTCCGGCGGCGGCATCGAGGCCGCGATCGAGGCGTTGGCTGGCTGTGCGGATGGCCGCGTCGTGGACGGGCCTTGCTGGCTCGCGCTCCGCGTCGGTGGCGGAGGGCGCTGGCGGCGGGTGGGGCAGGGTATTGCGCCCGGGCCGCGAGCGGGGCGGAGTGTACCGAGTTTGTTTCGCGAGCCCGAGGAAGCGCGGCCTCACCGTGGGGCAATCGGCGTCCCGCCGTGGCGCCTCAGGAGGCCACCTGCGCGCCCGGCCGCCCGGCCTCGACGACGAAGCGCGCCGCGGTCGACACCGGGCTCTTCGCATCCCACGGCGACGCCACGCTGCGCAGCTCGACGTCGAGCCGGTCCGCCCGCAGCTCGAAACGCATGTAGCCGCGCTGGTCGCTGCGGCCGTAGCGCAGGTGCGGATTGAAGGGCAGGGCCTTGTCCAGCTGCGACTGCTCCGCGCCGTGGCTGGAGATCGAGGTGCCGCAGAACTCGCTGGCCAGCACCGGCGCCCGCTCGTCGTCCCAGTCCAGCTTCAGGTCGGCCACGTAGTTGGCGTGGACGTCGCCGCCCAGCACCACCGTGTTGGGCACGCGCCGCGCCTGGAGGTCTCGCAGCAGGCGCTCGCGCGCGAAGGGATAACCGTCCCAGCCGTCGGTCCAGTAGCGCCCCGGCCCCTGCGCCGGATCCTGCCGGTTGAAGCGCGCCATCAGGGTCTGCTGCGCCAGCAGGTTCCACGGCCGCGTGGCGTCCCAACTGTCGCGCAGCCATTGCTCCTGCGGCGCGCCCAGCAGCGTGCGGCGCGTGTCCAGGAGCTCGGGACAGTCCTTCACGTTCACGGTGTTGGAGCCGCCGCGGCCGGGCTTGGGGCAGGCCTGCGGATCGCGCCACGAGCGATCGTCGAGGGTGATCAGCCGCGCCAGTCGACCCCAGTCGATGCGGTGGCTGAGCGCGATGTCCACGCCCTTGGGCCGCATCGATGCCGGGAACGGCTGATGCTCCCAGTACGCCTGCGCCGCGGCGACGCGGCGTTGATGGAAGTCCGGCGCCAGGTCCTGCGACACGTCGCCGGCCCAGTCGTTCTGCACCTCGTGGTCGTCCCAGGTCAGGATCCAGGGCGCGTTCGCATGCATCGCCTGCAGCTGCGGGTCGCGCTTGTACTGGGCGTAGCGGTCGCGGTAGTCGGCCAGGCTGCGGCACTGCGGCCCATGGTGGCGCCGCGGCACACGGGCATCGTGCGGCGTGGCGTATTCGTAGATGTAGTCGCCCAGGAACAGCACCAGGTCGAGGTCCTGCCTCGCCATGTCGCCCCAGGCCGCGTACTCGCCGTGGTCGAAACGCTGGCAGGACGCGATGGCGAAGCGCAGGGCCGCCGGCATCGCGTCGGCCGCCGGCGCGGTGCGGGTGCGGCCAGCCGGGCTCTGCTGGCCCATGGCGCGAAACCGATACCAGTACCAGCGGTCCGGGCGCAGGCCGGCGGGCTCCGCATGCACGCTGTGGGCGCTGCCGGGCTCGGCGTGCTCGGTGCCGCGCGCCACCACGGTCCGGAAGGCCTCGTCCTGCGCCAGCTCCCAGTGCACCGGCACCGTCGCCGGCAGGGCCTCGCCGAGGAGCCGCGTCCACAGCACCACGCGGTCGGCGCGCGGACTGCCGGAGGCGACGCCGAGCGCGAACAGCGGCTCGGCGGCCGCATCGGCGTGTCGCAGCAGCGCCGGCGCGCAGCCGGCGACGAGGACGGCCTGCAGCAGGCCGCGGCGGGAGAGGGATCCGGGGCAAGTCATGGCCCCGAGCGTAATCCGGGACGCTGACAGCGCCACGAGGCCACGAGGCCATGACGCCACAGCGGCGCGATGACACGGCGGGGCGGCGCACGGCCGCGCGGGCGCCCGGTACGATCCAGCCTCATCGCTCCCGCCCACCGCCGCGCATGACCACCCAGCTCATCCTCTTCCGCCTCGCCATCCAGAGCAGCTACGTCGCCAACTCCGAGGAGCCGGCGACCGAGGACACCTTCGACACCATCCAGTTCTTCGCCTCCAACGGCGCCGCGTGGCGGATCAAGACCTATGCCACCGACCAGGACGTGCATGTCTGGTCGCTCGATGGCGGCGAGCTCGGCGACCTGGTCGAGCTGGCGGTCAGCAACACCGAGGCCAACTACGGCGACGTGCTGGAGGAGGGCTACATCATCGACTCCGAGACCGGCCTGGACGGCGTGCGGGAGCAGCTCGAGGCGCGCGGCCTGCCGCCGCATCTGAACGAGACCTCGGTCGGCGCAGTGTTCTGGACGCCGCCGGGCTCCAGCTACAAGTCCAGGAGCCGGCCCGGTAACTGAACGCCGGCCCGCGCGCTCGCGCGTGGTCGAGCGGCGGTCCAACTTGTCATCACCGGCTGCCCCCGACGCCGTGCTTGAGCACCGACACGAGCCAGGCGTTCAGGTCGTGGAAATGGGCGCGCACCTCGGCTTGTCAAAGCCCCCGAGGCTAGCCTGCGGGTCACATCGACTCGTCCAGCATCCGGCGGTAATCGCTGGCCGAGGCCTCGCGCGGGTTGGTCTTGTGGCAGTGGTCATGCAGCGCGCGCTCGACGATCTGGTCGTACAGCTCATTCGTCACGCCCATCTCGCGCAGGCCCGACGGCAGGCCGAGTCGCTGGTTCATCGCCTTGACCGCGCCGGCCAGCTCATCGGCCGGCGTGCCTTCCTGCAGGTTCATCGCATGGCCCATGCGGGCGATCTTGTCGTCGCGCCGCATCGAGTCGTGCATCCCGTTGAAGCGGATCACCGCCGGCAGGAAGACCGCGTTGAGCGTGCCGTGGTGCAGCCTGGGCATCAGCCCGCCGAGCGCGTGGCTCAGCGAATGCACGCAGCCCAGTCCCTTCTGGAAGGCCAGCGCCCCCATGGTGCTGGCCGCCATCATGTCGAGCCGGGCGTCGAGGTCGTCGGGATGCGTGGTGGCGCGCTCGATCTGGCGCCAGCCGCGGCGCAGGCCCTCCAGCGCGATGCCGTCGGCCGGCGGATTGAAGGCGGCCGACATGAAGGTCTCCATGCAGTGCGCGATCGCGTCCATGCCGGTGGCGGCGGTCAGCGCGGCGGGCAGCTTGCGCGTCAGCTCCGGATCGCAGACGGCCGAGCGCGGCATCAGCGTCCAGTTGTGGAAACCCAGCTTGCGGCCGTCGTCCACGATGATGATCGCGCCGCGCGCGACCTCGGAGCCGGTGCCGGCGGTGGTCGGCACGGCGATCAGCGGTGCGGCCTGCGGGCCGATGTTGCCGGCCCCGCCGAGGATGGTCGCGTACGCCGTCAGCGGGCCCTCGTGGGTGGCCGCGATCGCGACGCCCTTGGCCAGGTCGATGCTGGAGCCGCCGCCGATCGCGATCAGCCCGTCGCAGCCGTGGGCGCGGTAGAGCGCGGCGGCCTCGCGCACCGCGGCCTCGGTCGGATTCGGCGGGGTGCCGTCGTAGACGGGCAGGGCGGCGGCGTCGATCGGGGACGCGGTCCAGGCCTCGATCACCAGGTCCAGCACGCCGGCCGCGCGCACGCCCTTGTCGGTGACGATCAGCGGCCGCGTGATGCCGGCACGGGCGCATTCCGCGCCCAGCACGCGGCGCGCGCCGACCTCGAGGTGGATGTGGGTGAGGTACTGGATCAGGGCCATGGGCGGAGTCCTTCTGCCGGGAGGTGGGCGAGGGGGAAGACGGGTCTTGGCGCCGCGTCGGCGACGGGGCGCGTTGTCTGGGAAAATCCCGCGATTGCGGCTCGGCAACGGCTGAGCCTACGCCCTGGAGTTCCCGTTGAGTAGCACCTTGTTGACACCGCGGATGGCCGCGGTGCTCGAGCGCATCCACCGCGCCAACCGCCCGTCCTTCCACAGCCTCTCGCCCAAGCAGGCGCGCATCGCCTACCTGATGGGCGCGGAGATCCTGGACCTGCCGCGGGCGCCCTTGCCGCGCATCGAGAACCTGGCAATTCCCGGTCCCGCCGGCGACATCGCGGTGCGCCTGTACGCCCCGGTCACGCGCGAGGACGCCGCCGCCCGTGATCCGCGCGGCCTGCCGGTGCTGCTGTATTTCCATGGCGGCGGTTTCGTCATCGGCAGCCTGGAGACCCACGACAGCCTGTGCCGCCAGCTGGCGCTGCGCAGCGGCGCGGCGGTCGTCGCGGTGGACTACCGCCTGGCGCCCGACCACCCGTTCCCCGCCGCCGTCGACGACTGCTGGGCCGCGCTCGCCTGGCTGGCGCAGGCCGCGCCGTCGCTGGGCCTGGACCGCGCGCGCATCGCCGTCGGCGGCGACAGCGCCGGCGGCACGCTGGCCGCGGTGACCGCGCTGCATGCCCGCGACATCCGCGCGCAGCTGGGCGTCCCGCTCGCGCTGCAGCTGCTGATCACGCCGGGGGCGACGGCGCATGCGGACACCGACTCGCACCGCCGCTTCGCCAAGGGCCACCTGCTGGACGCCGACACCATCGCCTGGTTCTTCAACCAGTACATCCCGGCCGAGCGGCGCGAGGACTGGCGCTTCGCCCCCCTGCAGGCCGAGGACCACGAGGACCTGGCGCCCGCCTGCTTCATCCTGGCCGAGGCCGATCCGCTGATCGACGAGGGCATCGCCTACGCCGACCTGCTGCGCGCCCGCGGCAACGCGGTGCGGCTGGAGCTGTATCGCGGCGTGACCCACGACTTCATCAAGATGGGTCGCAGCATCCCCGAAGCCGAGCAGGCCCTGGACGCCTGCGCCGATGCGCTCCGGACCGCCTTCGGCCTGCCGGCGCCGGCCACCGCCCCCGTGACTTCCACGACCTCCACGACCCCCACCGGGGCCTCCGCATGAGCAGCACCACCGCCTCCGCGCTCGCGCGCGACCGCTTCCGCTTCTTCGAACGCCTGCGCGTGCGCTGGGCCGAGATCGACGCGCAGCAGATCGTCTTCAACGGCCATTACCTGACCTACTTCGACACCGCGGTGGGCGGCTACTGGCGCGCGCTGGCGCTGCCCTACGCGCCGACGATGCAGGCGCTCGAGGGCGACCTGTTCGTGCGCAAGTCGACGATCGAATACCTGGGCTCGGCGCATTACGACGAGCTGCTGGACATCGGCGTGCGCACCGAGCGCGTCGGCACGACCTCGCTGACGGTCAGCTGCGCGGTGTTCCGCGGCGACGAGTGCCTGGTGCATGGCGAGCTGGTCTATGTCTTCGCCGATCCGGTGGCGCGCGTGCCCAAGGCGGTGCCGCAGGCGCTGCGCGAGCTGCTGCTGGGCTTCGAGCGCGGCGAGCCGATGACCGAGGCGCGCGTGGGCAACTGGGCGACGCTGGGCGCGGACGCGCACCGCATCCGGCAGGCCGTGTTCGTCGAGGAGCAGAAGATCCCCGCCGACATGGAATGGGATGCCGCCGACGAGAGCTGCACCCACGCGGTCGCCTACAACCGGCTGGGCCGGCCGCTGGCCACGGGCCGGCTGCTGGAGCATGTGCCGGGCGTGGCCAAGATCGGCCGGATGGCGGTGCTGTCGCCGATGCGCGGCAGCCGCGTCGGCCGCCAGGTGCTGGACGCGCTGATGCAGGCCGGCCGCGAGCAGGGCTACCGCGAGGTGCTGCTGCACGCGCAGCTCAGCGCCGAGGGCTTCTACACACGTGCCGGATTCCAGCGCCGCGGGCCGGTGTTCGAGGAAGCCGGCATCGCGCATGTGGAGATGGTCCGGGGGCTGTGAGCCTCGTCGGCGCAGGCGGCAGGCCGTGGGAAGATGAGCAGAAGAGGGCACCCGACATGTACATCGAACGCATTCAGTTGAAGAACTACCGTGGGCACGAGCGGTTGAATGTTGAGTTCCAACGGGGGCTTTCTGTCGTAGCGGGCATCAATGGCGCTGGGAAGACCTCGCTTCTTTTTGCGATCTACGAGGCGTTGATCCAGGTCGTTCCGGTTTCCCCTGGGACTTACCTTTCCAGCATGTTCGGAGAACCCGGCTTCGCTCATGTGAAGGCGATTGCGCCAGAAGGACGAGCTCGGTTCGAAGAGCAGTACCCTGTCGAAGTCCAGGTAGCCGCGGAAGTCTTCGGAGTGAGCATGTCGTGGAACGCGGTGCGGACGCTGACGCACCATGGAATACAAGGGTCGCCCCCCAATTCCATGTTGCAGGCGAGAGCGGCGAGCGGCCTCGATGACACCGCCTCGCCGGCCTTCGAAGCGTTGCCGTTGATCGCGTTCTATCGCGCAGAGCGCGCTTGGCGACTGCAAGAGGTCGACACCGTGGGCGCTGTGACCGAGCGGAATTCGCGTGCTCATGGCTATGAGAACTGGGCAATTGCGGGCCACGATGCCGCTTCCCTGCAGCGTTGGGTGGTCGCCAAGTCTCTCGAACGCCTGCACGTCGCATCTGAAACGGGTGTGCCGTTCTCGAAGTTCGATTCGGATGAGCTTGCGGAGATCGATCGTGCGCTGCGGGCGACGCTGGATACGTACCAGTCCATGCGCTTCGATTTCCAGAGCAAGAAGATCGTGGTGGATTGGCAGAGCGAGGACGATCAGCAGAGCGATCCGGTGGCATTCGAGCATCTGAGCGCCGGCCAGCGGGCGGTGATCTGCCTTGTCGCTGACATTGCCCGTCGCATGTGCTTGCTCAACCCTCATCTGGGACGTCGAGTGATCGCCGAGACCGAGGGCGTCGTCCTGATCGACGAGCTCGACATGCACCTGCACCCGGAGTGGCAACGTGCGTTGACGCGTGGCCTGACGAAGGCCTTCCCGAAGGTGCAATTCATCGTTGCCAGCCATTCGCCGCAGGTGATCGGCGAAGTGCCTCACGAGAACGTCATCCTGCTGACGCCGGACGGGCCCGTGAATCCGCAGGGAAGTTTCGGCATGACGTCGAATCAGGTCTTGCAGGAACTGATGGACGCTGAGGTCCAGGCCAAGTCGGTCAAGAAGAAGCTGGATGAGATCGGAGAAGCCCTGACGCGGAATCAACTCGACCAGGCTGAGCTGAAGATTCGTGAACTCGCCGGTGAAGCGCCGGAGTTGCGCGAACTCGCGAGCGCCGAGGCGCTTCTCAAGCGCAAAAGGACGATCGGTCGATGAGGCATTTTGCGAAGCGGGCGTCGCCGTTGGCATTCGAAGACTGGAAGCGCCTGAAAAATGACGACTGGTCGCCAAGCTACAAAACGTTGGCTGGCGAGCCAAGGCGCGCGTTACTGCGCGCACTCCTCGAAGAGCAGTCTTTCCTATGCTGCTACTGTGGCCGGTTGGTCGACGAAACGACGTGCCACGTTGAGCATGCGCGACCGCAGGAAACGCACGCGAAACTGGAGCTTGAATACCTCAATCTGCACGCCTCCTGCATTCGGGTTCCGGAGGCCCAGGGCGCGACCTTGCATTGCGGTCATGCGAAAGGGAATGGCTTCTGCGAAGAACGTTTCATCTCCCCGATGGATGAAACCTGCGAACGTCGTTTCATGTACGACGCGAGCAATGGTGCCGCTCTGCGTGTCGATCCCGACGACGTGCCGGCGGCGTACATGCTGGGTCTTCTCGACTTGAACGTGAACGTCCTGAAAGCGTGGCGCAAGGCGGAACTGGACGGTGTTTTCGACAATGAGTTCGTCATGACGACGACCGAAGAAGAACTCCGGAATATTGCGGAGAGCTTCAGGCGTGCGGATGCTGACGGACGCGGCAAAAGCTTCGGCCATGTGATCGCTCGGCATGCAGAGCAACTGATCCAGGACATGCGCCGACCAGAGTCGTAGGTCATGCTCTGATACCGCCCTTTCAAAGCGTGACCTCATCGGCGATCCGGTGAAATCCTCGTGATGAAAGTGTCATCAAGAGTCCTTCGCTCGAATTAGTCAGGCTGCGAAACTTTCTCCGGATCCCTCTGATTGGAGGGTCTCCGTTCCGCCAATGGGCGCACGGATCGAATGAGCATTCATGCGGAGAAGAAATTGATGAACACACGCAGCGTCGGATATTGGATGGCGGCCGCCATGGTGGTGGCCCTCGCGGGTTGTGGTGGCGGCGGCGACAAGACCGCCGTGGAGGCCGGCGTCGCCGTTGCGGAAAGTTCCGCCGAAGCCCAGTCCCTCGAGACACCGAAGGAAGAGGCGAACGCGGCTGCGGTCGCGCCAGCTGACGTGCAAGCCGCCGCATCGGAGCCGGCGCAGGCCACCGCGACCGATGACGCTGGCGATGAGCGCGCTACCGCGATGGCGGCCGGCGGCGCGTCGAACCGCCTGGGTGGCGGCGTCACCGGCGGCGGGAACGCGCTCCCCGTGCATGTGGCGACGCCGGCGGACCTGCGTCGCGCCCTCTGCGACACCATCGTCGGCGGCGTGTGCAAGGACGACAAGGCGCGTGTGATCTCGGTCGATGCCATGATCGACTTCACCGGCACCGAAGGGGCCGGCCAGATCAACGGCTGCTACTACAGCATGCTGCCCAGCTGCGACTCCAAGGAGAAGCTCGCGCTCTTCGACCCCAAGGACACGCACTGCAACGGCCGTTCCAAGTTCATGCTGTCGTACGACAAGGCCGGCCGTGACAACCTGCTCGTGGGCTCGAACAAGACGGTCATCGGCAAGGCGGGCGGCAAGGCCGGCATCAAGGGCACCGGCCTGTCGATGTATGGTGGCGTGCACAACATCATCATCCGCAACCTGACGATCAGCGACATCAACGACGGCATCGTCTTCGCCGGCGACGCCATCGTCATCGGCAATGCCAGGGACATCTGGCTGGACCACAACCGCTTCGTCCACATCGCGCGGCAGATGATGGTCTCCGGCTGGGAAGCCAACAGCGGGGCCCAGAACGTCACCGTCTCGTGGAATGACTTCGACGGCCGGACCAGCTACTCGCCCCGCTGCGACGGCAGCCACTACTGGACCTTCCTGCTCACCGGCCAGAACGAGAGCTTCGTCTTCGCCTACAACTGGATCCACCAGTTCTCCGGCCGCGCGCCGGCGGTGCATGGCAAGAACCAGTTCCTCCACCTGATGAGCAACTACTTCCAGGACGGCACGTACCACGCGCTGGAGCCGTTCGCGACCAATGCGGTCTTCGTGGAGGGCAATTACTTCGGCAACGTGAAGATCCCCATCCTGCAGAACAGCGGCAATCGCGGCGCGGTCTATGCGCCGCTGCAACCGATGACCAGCCAGATGACCGCCGCCTGCACCTCGGCGCTCGGCCGCAACTGCAACCGCAACGTGACCGTCAACTCGGGCACCAGCGACTTCACGGCCGACGCCTACGCCTTGCAGCGCGCTGGCGCGTTGCGGGCCAGCCTGCCGGCGCCGTCTGCGGGCGCGTCCTCCCTGCCGGGCCTGCTGCCCGGCAGCGTCGGACCGAAGTGATCGGATAGCGCCTCGCTCTTCGTGCTTGAGAGCTTGGCGCCACCGCTCAAACACAAGGGCCCGGATGCTTTCGCCTCCGGGCCCTTTGCCTTGGGGGGCAGGGCTCCAAGCTTGCCGCTATCCAGGTCATTAGGAATTGCAAATGGACCTCTGATTGTCGATAGCAAATACTCGCGCCACCCCTGACATTCCAGGGGACAGGAAGCACGGCGTCGAGGAGGGCTCGACATCCTGGCGACGCGGTGCCGGCAGCAAGACAACTGGAGAAGCGATGAGTGAACAAGGCAAGTGCCCGGTGATGGGGCATGGCAGCGCGCCGGTGGCGCGGACCAACCGTGACTGGTGGCCCAACCAGCTCAACCTGTCGGTGCTGCGACAGCTCTCGGCCAAGTCCGATCCGATGGGCGAGGACTTCAACTACGCCGAGGAATTCAAGCGCCTGGACCTGGAGGCGCTCAAGCGCGACCTGACCGCGCTGATGACCGATTCGCAGCCCTGGTGGCCGGCCGACTGGGGCCACTACGGCGGGCTGTTCGTCCGCATGGCCTGGCACAGCGCCGGCACCTATCGCACCGCCGACGGCCGCGGCGGCGCCAGCGCCGGCAACCAGCGCTTCGCGCCGCTGAACAGCTGGCCCGACAACGGCAACCTCGACAAGGCGCGCCGCCTGCTGTGGCCGATCAAGCGCAAGTACGGGCAGCGGATCTCGTGGGCCGACCTGATGATCCTGGCGGGCAACGTCGCGATGGAATCGATGGGCTTCAAGACCTTCGGCTTCGCCGGCGGACGCGAGGACATCTGGGCGCCGGAGGAGGACGTCTACTGGGGCGCCGAAACCGAATGGCTGGCCACCAGCGACAAGCCGGGCAGCCGCTACACCGGCGAGCGCGAGCTGCAGAAGCCGCTGGCCGCGGTGCAGATGGGCCTGATCTACGTGAATCCGGAAGGCCCGGACGGCAAGCCCGATCCGGTGGCCTCGGGCCGCGACGTGCGCGACACCTTCGGCCGCATGGGCATGAACGACGAGGAGACCGTCGCCCTGGTGGCCGGCGGCCATACCTTCGGCAAGGCGCATGGCGCCGGCGATCCGAAGCTGGTTGGCCCGGAACCGGAGGCCGCGCCGATCGAGGCGATGGGCCTGGGCTGGATCAACCAGTTCGAGTCGGGCAAGGGCGTGCACACCACCACCAGCGGCATCGAGGGCGCGTGGAAGCCGAATCCGACCACCTGGGACAACGGCTACTTCGACATGCTGTTCGGCTACGAGTGGGAGCTGACCAAGAGCCCGGCGGGCGCCCACCAGTGGGTGGCCAAGGACGTCAAGCCCGAGCACATGATCCCCGACGCGCACGATCCGTCGCGCAAGCACGCGCCGATGATGACGACGGCCGACCTGTCGCTGCGCATGGATCCGATCTATGAGCCGATCTCGCGCCGCTTCCATCAGGATCCGGCCGCCTTCGCCGATGCCTACGCCCGCGCCTGGTTCAAGCTGACCCACCGCGACATGGGCCCGAAGTCGCGCTACCTGGGCCCGGACGTGCCGGCCGAGGACCTGCTCTGGCAGGACCCGCTGCCGGCCGTCGACCACGCGCTGATCGACGCGGCCGACATCGCGGCGCTGAAGGCCCAGATCCTGGCGTTCGGCCTGACGGTGAGCGAGCTGGTGTCGACCGCCTGGGCCAGTGCCTCGACCTTCCGCGGCTCCGACAGGCGCGGCGGCGCCAACGGCGCGCGCATCCGCCTCGCGCCGCAGAAGGACTGGGAAGCGAACCAGCCGGCGCAACTGGCCAAGGTGCTGTCGGCGCTCGAGACCATCCAGCGCGACTTCAACGCGGCGGCGACCGGCGGCAAGCGCGTCTCGCTGGCCGACCTGATCGTGCTGGGCGGCGTCGCCGCGATCGAGCAGGCGGCCCAGGCCGCGGGCCATGCGGTCGTGGTGCCCTTCACCCCGGGCCGCACGGACGCTTCGCAGGCGCAGACCGACGTCGAGGGCTTCGCGGTGCTGGAGCCCGTCGCCGACGGCTTCCGCAACTACCAGAAGGCCCGCTTCACCGTCTCGGCGGAGGAGCTGCTCGTCGACAAGGCGCAGCTGCTGACGCTGGGCGCGCCGGAGATGACGGCGCTGGTCGGCGGTCTGCGGGTGCTCGGCGCCAATGTCGGTGGCGTGTCGCACGGCGTCTTCACCGACCGGCCCGGCGTGCTCACCAACGACTTCTTCGTCCACCTGCTGGACATGTCGACCCAGTGGCGCGCGAGCGCGCAGGACCCCGACGTGTTCGAAGGTCTGGATCGCGAGACCGGGCAGCCGCGCTGGACCGGCACCCGCGTGGACCTGGTGTTCGGCTCGAACTCGGTGCTGCGCGCGCTGGCCGAGGTCTACGGCAGCGCCGACGCGCAGGGCCGGTTCGTCCGGGACTTCGTGGCCGCGTGGACGAAGGTGATGAACCTGGACCGCTTCGACCTCGCCTGAGCGGCGGGTGACAAGACGGGCGCGATGAACGCGCCATGAAGGGGCGGCGGGGCGCCCCCGGCCGGCAGGTCCGGCGCGGGGAGACTCGCCGCCGGTCCCGGTCCCTCGACGGGCCGGGACGCGACAAGCAGACGGCGCAGGCCGCAGGAGACAGCCATGGTCATCGATGTTGTCCTCGATGCCGTCATCGACCTCGTCCGCGATGCGGCGAAGCGATGGCCCGCCGCCCCGGGCGGCAAGGACTGGCACCGCGAAGCGAGCGTCGCGCCGGGGCTGCGCGCCTGGACCCGGCGCTGGCCATGACGGCCCAGCGCTGCGTGCTCGCGGCGCGGAGCGGCCGGTCCGAAGGCGGCGTCGAGGGCGCCGACGCGGCATGCCAGGCGCTGCGCGGGCTGTGGGTGCGGGTGCTCGTCCAACTGCGCGAGCTCGGCCAGTCCTGCGCGACACCGGCGGCGCAGCAGCGGCTGCGGCGCATCGGCGTGCGGCGTCCCGACGTGCTCGTGGACGGCCTGGCCGGCGAATTCCGTCGGACCCATCAACTGGCCGCGATGGGCTGCTGCCTGCCGCCGGCGATCGAGGCGCTCGCGCCCGGCGCTGTCGGCCCGCGCGACGAGGATGGACTGGATCGCGGCTTCGAGGCGCTCAGCGCGAGCTACGCGCAACTGCTCGACCGCCTGGCGCCGCCGCCGGGCAGCCACCGTCACAACTGGCTGGAGAGCCGCGTGCGGGTGCATCTGGCGAGGGCCGAGGCGCTGCGAGGGGTGCTCTGACGTGGTGCTCCGAAGTGGAGCTCTGACGTGGCGCTTTCGCCTTCATCCCGAGGAGGGTGTGAAGACCGGGTGAACGCGGGGTGAGCAAGCGGTGAACATCGGACGACGATTGGCTGCCCTGCGCGTTGCGCGGCTGCCGCATCGCTTCGTTAGCGTGCGCGCGACGCGCCGTTGCACGATCATTCGACCCCAGGGCGCGTCGCCGGTCTTCCCCGCCGGCCGGTGCCCCGACCGATGGCCGTTGTCGGCCCGCTCGCCTTTCCCGTCCATCCGAAGAGGAGTTTCGAATGAAAGTCGCCAAGTCCCTGTGCCTGGGCCTGATCGTGTCCGGTGCCGCTTTGACGGCCGCGCATGCCGCCGAACTGACGGTGAACCTCGCCATCGCGCAGCCCGATGGGGCCGGCGCCTCGGCGGGCACGGTGCGCATCGTCGAGACGCCGTATGGCCTGGCCTTCTATCCGCAGCTCCAGGGGCTGCCTGCCGGCCTGCATGGTTTCCATGTGCATGAGAACCCGTCCTGCGGGCCCGCCACGACCAACGGCACGGTGACGCCGGCCGGCGCGGCGGGCGGGCACTTCGATCCCAAGGGCAGCAAGCGCCATGGCGAGCCCTGGGGCGACGGCCACCTGGGCGACCTGCCGCCGCTGTTCGTCGCGCAGGACGGGCAGGCGATCAATCCGGTGCTGTCGCCGCGACTGACCAAGCTCGACGAGGTCAAGGGCCATGCCTTGATGGTCCATGCCGGCGGCGACAACCACGCCGACCACCCGGCGCCGCTGGGCGGTGGCGGCGCGCGCATCGCCTGCGGCGTGATCGGCGGTTGAGCAGCGGCGCAGCAGCGGCCGCTGGACGTCCGGACCGGACCCGCGCCGTCCGCGCCGTCGATTCACCATGAACAAGGGCCCGGAGGTTCGCACCTCCGGGCCCTTGTCGTTGGCGGGGCAGGGGACTCACCATCCCCCGCGTCGCCGCGGACCGTGATCCGCGACGGCCCGGCCGATCAGGCGACCGACTTCGCCGTCTCCGCGTATTCCTCGATCTGGTCGAAGTTCATGTAGCGGTAGACGCTGGCCTTGTCGGCATCGATGACGCCCATTTCCTTGAGGTACTCCGCCTTGGTCGGCAGGTGGCCCAGGCGGGACGCGATCGCGGCCAGCTCGGCCGAGCCCAGGAACACGTTGGTGTTCTTGCCCAGACGGTTGGGGAAGTTGCGCGTCGAGGTCGAGATGACCGTCGCGCCCTCGCGGACCTGCGCCTGGTTGCCCATGCACAGCGAGCAGCCCGGCATCTCGGTGCGCGCACCGGCGGTGCCGAAGGCGGCGTAATGGCCTTCCTTGATCAGCTCGCTCTGGTCCATCTTGGTCGGCGGCGCGACCCACAGCTTGACCGGGATGTCGCGCTGGCCGCCCAGCAGCTTGGCCGCCGCGCGGAAGTGACCGATGTTGGTCATGCACGAGCCGATGAAGGCCTCGTCGATCTTGGTGCCGGCGACTTCGGACAGCACCTTCGCGTCGTCCGGGTCGTTCGGGCAGCAGACGATCGGCTCGGTGATGTCGGCCAGGTCGATCTCGATGACGGCGGCGTACTCGGCGTCCTTGTCCGCTTCCAGCAGGTCCGGCTTGGCCAGCCAGGCCTCGACCTTCTCGATGCGGCGCTGCAGCGTCTTCGCGTCCGCGTAGCCGTCGGCGATCATGTTCTTCATCAGCACGATGTTGGAGCTGAGGTACTCCTTGATCGGCGCCGGATTCAGCTTGATCGTGCAGCCGGCGGCCGAGCGCTCGGCCGAGGCGTCGGACAGCTCGAAGGCTTGCTCGACCTTCAGGTCGGGCAGGCCCTCGATCTCCAGGATGCGGCCCGAGAAGATGTTCTTCTTGCCGGCCTTGGCGACGGTCAGCAGACCGGCCTTGATCGCGTACAGCGGGATCGCGTGGACCAGGTCGCGCAGCGTCACGCCCGGCTGCATCTCGCCCTTGAAGCGCACCAGCACCGATTCCGGCATGTCCAGCGGCATCACGCCGGTCGCGGCGCCGAAGGCCACCAGGCCCGAACCGGCCGGGAAGGAGATGCCGATCGGGAAGCGGGTGTGCGAATCGCCGCCGGTGCCGACGGTGTCGGGCAGCAGCAGGCGGTTCAGCCAGCTGTGGATCACGCCGTCGCCCGGACGCAGGGCCACGCCGCCGCGGTTGGAGATGAAGGCGGGCAGCTCGCGGTGCGTCTTCACGTCCACCGGCTTCGGATACGCGGCGGTGTGGCAGAAGGACTGCATCACCAGGTCGGCCGAGAAGCCCAGGCAGGCCAGGTCCTTCAGCTCGTCGCGGGTCATCGGGCCGGTCGTGTCCTGCGAACCGACCGTCGTCATCTTGGGCTCGCAGTAGGTGCCCGGACGCACGCCCTGGCCTTCCGGCAGGCCGACCGCGCGGCCGACCATCTTCTGCGCCAGCGTGAAGCCGGCGTTCGAGGCGGCCGGGGCTTGCGGCAGGCGGAACAGGGTGGAGGCGGGCAGGCCCAGGAACTCGCGCGCCTTGGCGGTCAGCGAGCGGCCGATGATCAGGTTGATCCGGCCGCCGGCGCGCACTTCGTCGAACAGCACGTCGCTCTTGAGCTTGAACTCGGCCACGGTCTCGCCGTTCTTCACCAGCTTGCCGTCATAGGGCAGCACGTCGATGACGTCGCCCATCTCCAGCTTGGACACGTCGACCTCGATCGGCAGCGAGCCCGAGTCTTCCTGCGTGTTGAAGAAGATCGGCGCGATCTTGCCGCCCAGCGTCACGCCGCCGAAGCGCTTGTTGGGGACGAAGGGGATGTCCTGGCCGGTGGCCCAGATCACCGAGTTGGTCGCCGACTTGCGCGACGAGCCGGTGCCGACGACGTCGCCGACGTAGGCCACGACGTGGCCCTTCTTCTTCAGGTCCTCGATGAACTGCATCGGGCCGCGCTTGCCGTCCTCCTCGGGCTTGAAGGCCGCGTCGGGGCGGGTGTTCTTCAGCATCGCCAGGTAATGCAGCGGGATGTCCGGACGGCTCCACGCGTCGGGCGCGGGCGACAGGTCGTCGGTGTTGGTCTCGCCCGGCACCTTGAAGACGGTGACGGTGATCTTCTTCTCGACTTCCGGACGCGAGGTGAACCACTCGGCGTCGGCCCAGCTCTGCATCACTTCCTTGGCCTTGGCGTTGCCCGCCTTGGCCTTGGCGGCGACGTCGTTGAAGTAGTCGAACATCAGCAGGGTCTTCTTCAGACCGTCGGCGGCGACGCCGGCGACTTCGGCGTCGTCCAGCAGCTCGATCAGCGGATGCACGTTGTAGCCGCCCACCATGGTGCCCAGCAGCTCGGTGGCCTTGGCCTTGGAGACCAGGCCGACCTTCAGGTCGCCATGCGCGACGGCGGCCAGGAAGCTGGCCTTGACCTTGGCGGCGTCATCCACGCCCGGCGGCACGCGGTGGGTCAGCAGGTCCAGCAGGAAGGCCTCTTCGCCGGCCGGCGGGGTCTTGATGAGCTCGATCAGCTCGGCGACTTGCTTCGCGTCGAGCGGCAGCGGCGGGATGCCGAGCGCGGCGCGTTCGGCTTCATGTTGGCGATAGGCTTGCAGCATGCGAACTCCAGTGTGGTCTCTGCTTGGGTCGAAAGAGCGGGTCTCGGCGGTCACGGCGCGCTGGGCACGATGACCTTGAGGCCCTTGAAATAGTCTCGGAAGAAGCCCTGGTCGCGGGTGATCAGGCCGTCGCACTGCAGCATCGCGTGCGCACCCACCAGGAAGTCGGGCATCGCCCGCATCGACGCAGCCGCGCCGGCCGTCCCGGCGCCCCGGTCCGACAGGCGCTGCTTGAACTTGCGTTGCATCTCGCCGGCGCGGATCGCGGCGCGCTGGTCGATGGCCAGGAAACCCAGGCCCATCTCCTCCAGCGCATCCATCACCTCGGAGCCATGGCCCAGTCCGGCCGTCACCTCCGACAGCACGACGTCGCAGAGCACCACCGGGCCGCTGGACAGCGCCAGGCGCAGCGCGGCCTCGGCGGCGTCGGCGCCGGGGGCGTCGCCCAGGAGGTCGATGAGGACGGAGCTGTCGACGGCGATCATCGGATCAGGCGTCGGTGGGTTCGTCGAAGGACTGGTCCGGCGTGCGACCGCGCAGGTCACGCATGACGTCGTCGGTCGAGGTGCCTTCGGGCAGCTTGAAACGGCCGCGGGCGCGGGAGATGGCGTCGTCGACGTTCTTGCGCAGGATGATGCGCGCCCCGTCGAGTTCCACCTTGAGGGTGGTGCCCTTGGTCAGTCCCAGGGCGTCCCGCACGGCCTTGGGCAGGGTGATCTGACCTCGTTCGGCGACGGTGGCTTCCATGCGGGCTCCTGGCGATCCTGGGAGATTAGGCGACGGCCTTGGCGATTTCATGACCGCCCGCGGCCGGGCGCCGGTGCGGTATGAATCGGAAAGTATGCATGAATTGTACGTACTTTCGGCTCGCGAAATCCAGCCCGGCGTGTGCAAGCCCGAGGTCCGCGCTGGGGGAAGCGGTGGCGGACGGGCGTGAAAAAGCCGCCTCGAGGGCGGCTTGGTCGGGGCGCGAGGCTCAGTTCGCGCTTGGCGCGATGCCCAGACCGGGGCCGGCGGGCGCCGACGCGGCGCGGGCGGCCTCGATGGCGGCGCGCTGTTCCGGGTGGACGCATTCGTCGACCAGGCGCTGGCCGGCCTTGACGTCCAGCAGCATCGACTTGTTGGCGATCTGGACCATCAGCGTGCGGCCGGTGACGTCCTCCAGGCGCAGGGCGCCGGTCGACGACAGCACCGGCTTCATCGTGAAGGTGTCCTTCTTGAAGCCGACGTTGATGTAGCCGGCGTGCTTCTCATCGGGAGCGATGGTGACGGACTGCTTGAATTCGCACTCGTACAGGCCGAGGTAGGCGCGCTTGGCGGCGGCCAGTTGCTCCTCGTTCGCCTCCGGCAGCGGGGGCGGGGGCGGCGGGGTCTTGGCGGCGGGTTTCTTGGCCGTCGACTTGCCGGCGGCGGGCTTCGCGGCCTTGGCCGGTGCGGCCTTGCTGCCGGCATTCGGGTCGGGCTGAGCGGCGGCGAGGCCGGCGGTCAGGGTCAGCGCGGCGGCAGCGGCGCCGGACAGGAGGAGGGCGGTCAGTCGCATTCTGGGAATGGGGAAGAGGGGCCTGGAAACACCAGCCGATGCAGGTGGCCGAAAAACAAACGCCGACAGGCGGCGATGCGCAATTGTCACCGCGGCCTCGTCCCGCAAAACCCGCATTTAATGTGTCAAACCGTTGATCGACGCTAGGGTCTTCACCGGTTGTGCGCGTCGCGGCGCGAGGCGTGACGCCGCTTTTTCGCCGTGGTGGTCCGCGGCGCGTGAAGTGCTGCACGGATGGGCGATTGCACATTGTTGCGCCCGACGCGCGACCGGCCCGCCACTGCGGCGTCGACGCGTCAAAGCGGCGACGGCCGCGGCGCGAACCAGGCCTGCGCGACCTCCGTCGGCAGGTTCTGTCCGGTGCCGTGCGCGCGCTGCAGCAGGTGCCAGAACAGGCGGTAGCTGGCGCGGTCATGCAGCATGTCGCGGTGCTGGATCGGCGCCCATTGCGCCGCCTGGGCGGCCTGCAGGATCTCGATGGCCTCGTCGATCTCGGCCACGCTCGGCGCGAAGGCATCGATGATGGGCTGGATCTGGTTCGGATGAATGCTCCACATCCGCGTGTAGCCGAACTCGCGCGCGGCGCGCTCGGCGGCGGACTGGATCGCGCGCTCGCTCTTGAACTCGGTCACCACGCAGTGCGACGGCGTCTTCGCATAGGCATGCGCGGCCGCGGCGATGGACAGCTTGGCGCGCCGCACCAGCGGATGGGTGAACTGGCCCTCGACCGTCAGCGCCGAGCGCGGGATCGCGCCGCGATGCGCCGACACGAAGTCCATCAGCCCGAACGACAGCGACTCGATGCGCGGATGCGCCGCGATCGCCATCACGTCGCGCAGCGCGCCGTGGGTCTCGATCAGCGTGTGCAGCGGCAGCGGCTTGCGGATCGCGTGACGCTTGAGGCAGTCGTCGATGAAGGCGATGGCGCGGTCCAGGTCCGCGATGCCTTCGGGCTTGGGGATCATCAGGAAGGCCAGCTTCTCGCCGCCGCCGGCGATGACCGCCTCCACGTCCGCCTCGAAGGCCGGGTGGTTGAACGGATGCACGCGCACGCCGACGCGGCCATGCGCATTGAGCGAGCCATTGAGCAGGTGCAGCACCAGCAGCATGTGCTCGGCCTCGCCGCCGACGGGCGCGCCGTCCTCGCAGTCCAGCGTGATGTCGAAGACCGGGCCCATCCGCGCCTGCAGCTCCAGGCTCTTGATCATGCGGGCCTCGACGCCGCAGTAATGGTCGACGACCGGCAGGACGACGGGCGCCTGGCCGTCTTCGAACAGGGCGTCGGCGGGGTGGAGGGGCGTGCTCATGCGATGACGGCGGGAGGGGTTGAACTCTGGAAGGAAGAAGGGCCGGCCTTCTTGCGAAAGGCCGGCCCGTCGAGTGTCGCTCAGCGGAAGCGGTGCGCGGGCCCCTGCGGGCCCTCGCGCGGCTTACAGCAGATGCTTGACGCCGTTCTGCTCTTCCAGCAGCTCGTTCAGCGTCTTGTTGATGCACTCTTGCGAGAAGGCATCGATCTCCAGGCCCTGGACGATCTTGTATTCGCCGTTCTCGACGGTCACCGGGTAGCCGAACATGACTTCCTTCGGAATGCCGTACGAGCCGTCCGACGGGATGCCCATCGTGACCCACTTGCCGTTGGTGCCCAGGGCCCAGTCGCGCATGTGGTCGATGGCGGCGTTGGCGGCCGAGGCGGCCGACGACAGGCCGCGCGCGGCGATGATCGCGGCGCCGCGCTTGCCCACGGTCGGCAGGAAGGTGGTGCGGTTCCACTCTTCATCGTTGATCAGGGCCTTGACCGACTGGCCGTCGATGGTGGCGTAGCGGTAGTCCGCGTACATCGTCGGCGAGTGGTTGCCCCACACGGCCAGCTTCTCGATGCCGGCGACCGGCTTGCCGGTCTTGGCGGCGATCTGCGAGGCGGCGCGGTTGTGGTCCAGGCGCAGCATGGCGGTGAAGTTCTTGGCCGGCAGGTCCGGGGCCGACTTCATCGCGATGTAGGCGTTGGTGTTGGCCGGGTTGCCCACCACCAGCACCTTGACGTTGCGCGAGGCCACGGCGTTCAGCGCCTTGCCCTGCACGGTGAAGATCTGGGCGTTGGCGGCCAGCAGGTCCGAACGCTCCATGCCCGGGCCGCGCGGACGGGCGCCGACCAGCAGCGCGTAGTCGGTGTCCTTGAAGGCGGTCATCGGGTCGCTGTGGGCCTCGATGCCGGCCAGCAGCGGGAAGGCGCAGTCTTCCAGTTCCATGATCACGCCCTTGAGCGCGTTCTGGGCCTTCTCGTCCGGGATCTCCAGCAGCTGCAGGATGACGGGCTGGTCCTTGCCCAGCATCTCGCCGCTGGCGATGCGGAACAGCAGGGCGTAGCCGATCTGGCCGGCGGCGCCGGTGACGGCGACGCGAACGGGTTTCTTGCTCATCAGAAGTCTCCGGGGAAGTGCGAGTGAATGATGCGGGAGGCGCGGTCCGCGCCAGCGGCGGCAAGTGTAGGCCAGCACGGTGGCGGCACGGATCGCGATAGGGTCTTCTTCGCCCACCGGTGTGGGGAGGCGCCCCCAAATTAGCGGGCGACCATTGCGTGAAACTGACACTCTTGTGTCTTATATAAGACTAATCTCCTCGGACTCCCCCCGGAGGATGGACGCTCGCACCGCAGTTGTGCTCGAATCGCGCCCCATGTCGCCCCCCGCCGCCCCGGTTCACCCCGTCACGCCGCTCAATGAGCTGGCGCGCGCGGAAGCCGCGCCGTCGTTCAGCCCGCTGTATCGCCAGATCAAGGGGCTGATCCTCAAGGGCCTGCAGGCCGGCGAGTGGAAGGCGGGCGAGACCATCCCCAGCGAGATGGACCTGGCCGCCCGCTTCGGGGTGAGCCAGGGCACGGTCCGCAAGGCCGTCGATGAACTCGCCGCCGACAACCTGCTGGTCCGCAGGCAAGGGAAGGGCACCTTCGTCGCCACCCATGCGGAACAGCAGCAGCAATACCGTTTCCTGCGCCTGACGCCCGACGGCGATGCCGCCGCGTCGCTCGGGCGCCAGCTGCTGGACTGCAAGCGCCAGCGCGCGCCGGCCTTCATCGCCAAGCTGATGCAGCTGCGCGCCGGCGACCCGGTCATCGAGATCCGCCGCCTGCTGCACAGCGGCGGCCAGCCGGTCGTGCTGGACGACATCTGGCTGCCCGGCGCCCTGTTCAAGGGGCTGACGGCGGAGCGGCTGCTGGAACATCGCGGGCCGTTCTACGGCCTGCTTGAAACCGAATTCGGCGTGCCGATGATTCGCGCGCAGGAAAAGATCCGGGCGGTCGCGGCGGAGGAAGACGCCGCCGCGCTGCTGCAGGTGGCGCCCGGCAGTCCGCTGCTGAGCGTCGAGCGCCTGGCCTTCACCTACGGCGACAAGCCGGTGGAGTTGCGCCGCGGCCTCTACAACACTACTCATCACTTCTATCGCAACGACCTGAACTGATGCATTCGCGTTGCGGCGATGACGTTTTCATGGCACCGCATGAAAACGACATGCGCCCAGGACACCCTTCCGGGGTGTTGCGTTGCCATAAAATCTTCGGGTTTCACATTGATTACAAGGTCGGACATGACGGACGCCACCCAAGCCACCAAGAAGAATCGACCGGTCTACACCAACATCCATGTCACGCAGATCGTTGGCTATCGCCTGCC
The DNA here is from genome assembly GCF_052044995.1 of Roseateles sp. 22389. Classification (NCBI taxonomy): domain Bacteria; kingdom Pseudomonadati; phylum Pseudomonadota; class Betaproteobacteria; order Burkholderiales; family Sphaerotilaceae; genus Roseateles; species Roseateles sp. 22389. The sequence goes on along the minus strand of NZ_JBQEOF010000023.1, from coordinate 64,907 downwards.
GCCGGCGGGCATCGTCTCGATCCTGCATCGCATCAGCGGCCTGCTGATGTTCTTCCTGCTCCCGTTCGTGATCTGGATGTTCGACACCAGCCTCACGTCGGAGATCTCGTACGAGACCTTCACCGCGGCCTTCGTCTCGGGCATCGGTTTCCTGCCGGGCTGGTTCATCAAGCTGGTCGCGCTGGCCCTGATCTGGGGCTACCTCCACCACTTCATCGCGGGCGTGCGCCATCTGTGGATGGATGCGACCCACAGCGTCAGCAAGCAGCAAGGCAAGAGCAGCGCCATCGTGACGCTGGTGCTGTCCATCGTGCTGACGATCGCGCTCGGCGCCAAGCTCTTCGGCCTGTACTGATCCCGCCGCCGGCGCGTGGCTCGGCTCGCGCGACCGGGATGAATCCCGACGATTGACCCAAGAGGCAAATCAACAATGACAACCTACGGAAGCAAGCGCATCGTCACCGGTGCGCATTACGGCCTGCGCGATTGGATGGCCCAGCGCGCCACCGCGCTGCTCATGGCGCTGTTCACCCTCGTGCTGCTGGCGCAGGTGCTGTTCACCAGCCAGCCGCTGGGCTACGACCTGTGGGCCGGCATCTTCAGCAAGCAATGGATGAAGTTCCTGACCTTCGGCCTGATCGTCTCGCTGGCGTATCACGCGTGGGTCGGCGTGCGCGACATCTGGATGGATTACGTGAAGCCGGTGGGCGTGCGGCTGGCGCTGCATGTGTTCACGCTGGTGTGGTTGACGGGTTGCGCGGGTTGGGCGATCCAAGTGCTCTGGAGGCTGTAAGAAATGCAAATCGGAACCTCGCTGCCCAAGCGCAAATTCGACGTCGTCATCGTGGGAGCCGGCGGCTCCGGCATGCGCGCGTCGCTGCAGCTGTCGCTCGCCGGCCTGAACGTGGCCGTGCTGTCCAAGGTTTTTCCCACCCGCTCGCACACCGTGGCCGCCCAGGGCGGCATCGGCGCCAGCCTGGGCAACATGTCCGAGGACAACTGGCATTACCACTTCTACGACACCGTGAAGGGCTCGGACTGGCTGGGCGACCAGGACGCCATCGAGTTCATGTGCCGTGAAGCGCCGAAGGTGGTCTACGAGCTCGAGCACTTCGGCATGCCGTTCGACCGCAACCCGGACGGCACGATCTATCAGCGCCCGTTCGGCGGCCACACTGCCAACTACGGCGAGAAGCCGGTCCAGCGCGCCTGCGCCGCGGCCGACCGCACCGGCCACGCGCTGCTGCACACGCTGTACCAGCAGAACGTCAAGGCCCGCACCAACTTCTTCGTCGAGTGGATGGCGCTGGACCTGATCCGCGACGCCGAGGGCGACGTGGTCGGCGTGACCGCGCTGGAGATGGAGACGGGCGAGATCCACATCCTCGAAGCCAAGACCGTGCTGCTGGCCACCGGCGGCGCGGGGCGCATCTTCGCGGCCTCGACCAACGCCTTCATCAACACCGGCGACGGCCTGGGCATGGCGGCGCGCGCCGACATCCCGCTGCAGGACATGGAGTTCTGGCAGTTCCACCCGACCGGCGTGGCCGGCGCCGGCGTGCTGCTGACCGAAGGCTGCCGCGGCGAAGGCGCGATCCTGCGCAACGCCAACGGCGAGCGCTTCATGGAGCGCTACGCCCCGACGCTGAAGGACCTGGCGCCGCGCGACTTCGTCTCGCGATGCATGGACCAGGAGATCAAGGAAGGTCGCGGCTGCGGTCCCAACAAGGACTACGTCGTGCTGGACATGACCCACCTGGGCGGCGACACCATCCTCAAGCGGCTCCCGTCCGTGTTCGAGATCGGCCACAACTTCGCCAACGTCGACATCACCAAGGAGCCGATCCCGGTCGTGCCGACCATCCATTACCAGATGGGCGGCATCCCGACCAACGTCCACGGCCAGGTCGTCGTCCCCAAGGGCGACGATCACAAGTCGGTGATCAACGGCCTGTACGCGGTGGGCGAGTGCTCTTGCGTCTCGGTGCACGGCGCCAACCGCCTGGGCACGAACTCGCTGCTGGACCTGGTGGTCTTCGGCCGCGCGGCCGGCAACCACATCGTCGAGGCGCACAAGGGCTTCAAGGCCGCCGGCAAGGCGCACAAGCCGCTGCCCAAGGATGCCACCGACCAGACGCTGGCGCGCCTGGCCCGCCTGGAGTCCAACACCGGCGGCGAGTACGCCCAGAACGTCGCCAACGACCTGCGCGCCGCGATGCAGTCGCACGCCGGCGTGTTCCGCACCCAGGCGCTGCTGGACGAGGGCGTCACCGCCGTCGCCGCGATCCGCGAGCGGGTGAAGAACATCACGCTGAAGGACAAGTCCAAGGTCTTCAACACCGCCCGCGTCGAGGCGCTGGAAGTGGACAACCTGATCGAGGCCGCGCAGGCCACCATCGTGTCCGCCGCCGCCCGCAAGGAATGCCGTGGCGCCCACACCGTCAACGACTACGAGCGGGGTCCGGACGATGCGGAATTCCCGCTGGGCCGCAACGACAAGGAGTGGATGAAGCACACGCTGTGGCACTCCAAGACCAACAGCCTGACCTACAAGCCGGTCAACCTCCAACCGTTGACCGTCGAGAGCGTCCCGCCGAAGGTCCGTACCTTCTGAGCGCCGCAGGAGCATTCAAATGATCAAGCGCACCTTCAAGATCTACCGCTACGACCCGGACAAGGACGCCAAGCCCTACATGCAGACCATCGAGCTGGAGCTCGCCGGCAACGAACGCATGCTGCTGGACGCCCTGCTCAAGCTCAAGGAAGTGGATCCGTCGCTGTCGTTCCGCCGCTCGTGCCGCGAAGGCGTGTGCGGTTCCGACGCGATGAACATCAACGGCAAGAACGGCCTGGCCTGCCTGACCAACCTGCGCTCGCTGCCGGACGTCATCGTCCTGAAGCCGCTGCCGGGCCTGCCCGTCGTCCGCGACCTGATCGTGGACATGACGCAGTTCTTCAAGCAGTACAACTCGATCCGTCCGTTCCTGGTGAACGAGGAAGCGCCGCCCGAGAAGGAGCGCCTGCAGTCCCCCGAGGAGCGCGACGAGCTCAACGGCCTGTACGAGTGCATCCTCTGCGCGAGCTGCTCCACGAGCTGCCCCAGCTTCTGGTGGAACCCCGACAAGTTCGTCGGTCCCGCCGGCCTGCTGCAGGCCTACCGCTTCATCGCCGACAGCCGCGACCAGGCCACCGCGGAGCGCCTGGACAACCTCGAGGATCCGTACCGCCTGTTCCGCTGCCACACCATCATGAACTGCGTCGACGTCTGCCCGAAGGGTCTCAACCCGACCAAGGCGATCGGCAAGATCAAGGAACTGATGGTGCGTCGCGCCGTCTGAGGCCCGCACCGCGAGACAGCAGCGCGCACACGCATGAACGCCGTGGACACCAACACCCTCATCGATGAGAGGGATCTCTCCAAGCTCAAGTGGCGTTGCCGCCGCGGGCTGTTGGAGAATGACCTCTTCATCGAGCGGTTCTTCCAACGTCACGAAGGCGCGCTGACCGTCTTCCACGCGGAAGGCCTGCGGCAGTTGATGGACCTGTCCGACAACGACCTGCTGGACCTGCTGCTGGCCCGCAAGGAACCAGCGGACGACCTGGACCGGCCGGACGTGCATGCCGTGCTCGCGCTGCTGCGGACCCCTCAGTAACAAGAACCCCCCGAAGTCATAAGGAATGCCCATGACCCCGTCTGACGTCAAAGCCACCCTGTCGTTCTCCGACGGCAGCCCGCAAATGGATCTGCCCCTGTACAAGGGCACCATCGGTCCGGATGTGATCGACATCCGCAAGCTTTACGCGCAGACCGGCAAGTTCACCTACGACCCGGGCTTCCTGTCGACGGCGTCGTGTAACTCGACCATCACCTACATCGATGGCGACAAGGGCGAGCTGCTGTACCGCGGCTACCCGATCGAGCAGCTGGCGGTGAACTGCGACTATCTCGAGACCTGCTACCTGCTGCTCTACGGGGAACTGCCGACCCCGTCGCAGAAGGAAGAGTTCGTCAGCCGCGTGACCAACCACACGATGGTCAACGAGCAGATGCAGTTCTTCCTGCGCGGCTTCCGCCGCGACGCGCACCCGATGGCGGTGATGACGGGCCTGGTGGGCGCGCTGTCGGCCTTCTATCACGACAGCACCGACATCAATAACCCCGAGCACCGCGAGATCGCCGCGATCCGCCTGATCGCGAAGATGCCGACGCTGGTGGCGATGGCCTACAAGTACACGATCGGCCAGCCCTACATCTATCCGAAGAACGACCTCTCGTACGCCGGCAACTTCATGCGCATGATGTTCGCCACGCCCTGCGAGGAGTACAAGCCCAACGACGTGCTGGTGCGCGCGATGGACCGCATCTTCACGCTGCACGCGGACCACGAGCAGAACGCGTCGACCTCGACGGTGCGCCTGTGCGGTTCGTCGGGCACCAACCCGTTCGCGGCGATCGCGGCCGGCGTGGCCTGCCTGTGGGGCCCGGCGCACGGTGGCGCCAACGAGGCCTGCCTGAACATGCTGAACGACATCCAGCAGATGGGCGGCGTGGCCAAGATCGGCGACTTCATCAAGCAGGTCAAGGACAAGTCCAGCAACGTCAAGCTGATGGGCTTCGGTCACCGGGTCTACAAGAACTACGACCCGCGCGCCAAGCTGATGCGCGAGACCTGCCACGAAGTGCTGAACGAACTGGGCCTGCACGACGACCCGCTGTTCAAGCTGGCGATGGAGCTGGAGAAGATCGCGCTGGAAGACGAATACTTCGTCGCCCGCAAGCTATACCCGAACGTGGACTTCTACTCGGGCATCGTGCAGCGCGCCATCGGCATCCCGGTGCCGCTGTTCACCGCGATCTTCGCGCTGGCCCGCACCGTCGGCTGGATCGCGCAGCTCAACGAGATGATCGGCGACCCCGAGTACAAGATCGGCCGCCCGCGCCAGCTGTTCGTCGGCGCCACCAAGCGCGACGTCAAGCCGATCGCCCAGCGCTGATCGGGATCGAGCCGCCCTCGGCGGCTCGTCGCTGCGAAGCCCCTGCGCTCGAGGCCAGGGGCTTTTCTTTTGAATATTTGATGCGCGGGGTTCGCCCGAGCACGGCTTCCGTCAAGCTTGCGGTATGCTCTGCAAACGTTTGCAATTGACGGAACACGCCAGTTTGGCACGAGCAGGGGACCGAATCTACCGATGAGCACCATCAAGGATGTGGCCGCTTTGGCGGGGGTGTCCTTCACCACGGTCTCGCATGTGCTGAACAACACGCGGCCGGTCAGCGCCGAGGCGCGGGCGCGCGTCCTGGCGGCGGTCGACGAGATCGGTTACCTGCCCAGCGCGGTGGCCCGCTCGCTGCGGCGCAGCGAGACCAAGATCGTCGGCGTGCTGGTGCCCAACGTGCGCAATCCCTTCTTCGCGGAACTGGTCGTCGGCGCCGAGGAGTGGTGCCGCCAGGCGGGCTATTCCGTCTTCCTCTGCAATTCCGACAACGATCCCAAGCACCAGCAGTCCTACCTGCGCACGCTGCTCGAGAAGCGCATCGACGGCCTGCTGCTCAGCTCGGCCGGCGACACCGAGGCGCTGGCCAGCACCTTCCGCCATGCCAGCGTGCCGGTGGTGACGGTGGACCGCCTGGTGCCGGGCGCGCGCGCCGACCGCGTCAGCGTCAACAACCAGCTGGGCGCCTTCGAGGTGGTGCGCCACCTGCTGGAACTGGGCCATCGCCGCATCGGCTGCGTCAGCGGACCGGGCGAGTTCGAGGTCACCACCGAGCGCGTGGCCGGCTGGCGCAGTGCCATGGAGCAGCGCGGCCTGGTGGCCCGTCCCGAATGGCTGGCCGAGAGCGACTTCAGCACCGCCGGGGGCTACGAGGCCGTCAAGGCGCTGCTGACGCGACAGCCCGAGCTCACCGCCGTCTTCACCTGCAACGACCTGATGGGCATGGGCGCCTTGCGCGCCGCCGCCGAGATGGGCCGGGTCGTGCCGCGCCAGCTCTCGGTCGTGGGCTTCGACGCGATCGAGCTCGGCAGCTACGTCTATCCCGCGCTGACCAGCGTGGGCTGCTCGATCCGCGAGCTCGGCCGGGAGGCCGGTCGCGCGCTGATCGAGCGCATCGAGAATCCCCAGGCGCCGTTCAAGGACCTGCAACTCGTGCCGCAGGTCGTGCTGCGCGAGAGCACCGCGGCACCGTCGTCTCCGGAGCTTTCATGACTTCAGCCCAGGCTGCGGCCACCGTCGTGGTGGTCGGCAGCGTCAACATGGACCTCGTGGCCCACGCCGCGCGGCTGCCCGCGCCGGGCGAGACCCTGATCGGCCAGGCCTTCGCGGGCACCCCCGGCGGCAAGGGCGGCAACCAGGCGGTGGCCGCGTCGCGGCTGGGGGCCGAGGTGGCGCTGATCGGCCGCGTCGGCATGCGCCAGCATGGCCAGGACCTGCTGAAGGCCCTGGAGGCGGAACGCGTCCACACCCAGGCCGTGCGCCGCGACGAGACCGCCTGGCCCGGCGTGGCCGTGATCATGGTCGCCAGCGAGGGCGGCGAGAACGCCATCGTCGTCGTGCCCGGCAGCAATGCGGACCTGGCGCCGGCGGACGTCGAGCAGGGCGGGGCGCTGTTGCGCCAAGCCCGGGTCGTCGTCGCCCAGCTGGAGGTGCCGGTGCCGGCGATCCAGCGCGCCTTCGAGATCGCCCGGCAGTCCGGCGTGACCACGGTGCTGAACGCCGCGCCGGCGCAGGAGCTGCCGCCCATCTTGCTGGCGCTGAGCGACTGGTTGGTCGTCAACGAGACCGAAGCGCTGCAGCTGGCGCGCGCGGTGACGCTGCCCGGCGATGCCGACGAACTGACGATCGCGCGCGCGACCGCGGCGCATCTGCGCACGCTGGGGCCGCGTCACGTGCTGGTGACGCTGGGCGCCGCCGGCGCCTGGCTGCTGTGCGACGCGCATCCCGAGGGCCTGCATCTGGTCGCCGCGCGCGTCGAGGCGGTGGACACGGTCGGCGCGGGCGACACGCTGGTCGGCGGCCTCGCGGTCGGCCTGGCCGAAGGGCTGGTCGCGGCGCGCGCGGTGGCGCTGGGCCAATCGGCCGCCGCGCTCGCGGTGAGCCGCGCCGGCGTCCAGCAGGCCATGCCCCACCGCTCGGAACTGCCGGAATTGCCCGAGCTCGCCGCGCTGATCGCGAAGGCGGCACACTCCGCCGACGGCAACCCCTGACCCTGGAGCGCAGTATTCCCATGGACAGCACGATCCCGGCTTCCGCCCGCATTCCCGTCATCTTCGACACCGACCCCGGCATCGACGACGCGCTCGCGCTCGCCTTGCTGGCGCGTCATCCGCGCTTCGAGCTGCTGGCCGTCACGACGGCCTTCGGCAACGCGCCGGTCGAGACCACCACCCGCAACGCGCGCGGCCTGACCGCGCTCTACCGCCAGGACATCCCGGTCGCCGNCCCGCTGCTGGACAAGCGCCGCCGCAAGGACGCCGCGCACGTGCACGGCGACGACGGCCTGGGCGGCATGGCCGCCGGCCTGCCCGCGCCGACCCGCCCGCTGGATCCGCGTCCGGCGCATCGCCTGATCTGCGACCTCGTCAACGCGCGCCCCGGCGAGATCACGCTGGTGGCCGTCGGCCCGTTCACCAACCTGGCGCTGGCGCTGGCGCACGATCCCTCGATCGCCGGCAAGGTCCGGCGCGTGATCGTGATGGGCGGCGCCTTCGGCCTGAAGGGGCATGGCGGCAACGTCACGCCGGTGGCCGAGGCCAACATCATGGCCGACCCCGAGGCCGCCGACCAGGTCTTCACCGCGCCCTGGCCGGTCACCATCGTCGGCCTGGACGTGACGCAGGAGGCGATCATGCGCGAGGCCGACCTGGCCAGGCTGCGCGGCCGCGGCGAGGGCGCCGGCGACCTGCTCTGGCAGGCCACGCGGCATTACCAGCAGTTCTACGACGCGCGCGACGGCATCGGCGGCATCTATGCCCATGACGCGAGCGCCGCGGCGCTGCTGCTGGTCCCCGAGGCCTTCACCCTGCGCGCCGGACCGGTGCGGGTCGTGCTGGAGGGCATCGCCACCGGCCAGACCATCCAGGACTGGCGCAACGAGCACGGCACCGGCACGCCGTGGAGCGGCCACCCGTCGCAGCAGGTCTGCGTCGCGGTCGACGCGCCGCGCGTGCTGGCCCTGTTCGACGAGATCTTCTGACGCCGGCGGCGGCCTTCGCCACGCCTTCGAGTTTCAAGACAATGCATGGCGCGCCGACCCGCGCCCCAAGGAGAACCTGATGACGACCCAAGCCGTGAAGCTGCTGTTGCCCCGCTGGCTGATCACCATGACCCCCGACAGCCCGGTGCTGGAACAGCATGCGCTGGCGATCGAGGGCGAGCGCATCGCCGCCGTCCTGCCGCGCGACGAGGCGCTCCAGCGCTACGCCGATGCCGAGCGCGTCGAGCTGCCGCACCACGTGCTGATCCCCGGCCTGATCAATGCCCACACGCACTCGGCGATGTCGCTGCTGCGCGGCGTGGCCGACGACCTGGCGCTGATGGACTGGCTCAACAACCACATCTGGCCGCTGGAGCGCCAGTGGGTGAGCGAGGACTGGACCTACCAGGGCTCGCTGCTGTCCGCGGCTGAAGCGCTGCGCGGCGGCGTGACCTACCTCAACGACATGTACTTCTTCCCCACCGCGATGGCCCGCGCGGCGGTGGACAGCGGCATCCGCGCCGGCGTGTCGATCAACGTGATCGACTTCCCGACCGGCTACGCCGCCAACGCGCAGGACTACATCGAGAAGGGCCTGGCCGCCTACGAGCAGTTCAAGGGCGAAAAGCTGCTCGACTGGACCAGCGCGCCGCATGCGCCGTACACGGTCTCGGACGAGACCTTCATCCAGCTGCGACAGCTGGCCGAGAAGTACGACCTGCAGATGCACTGCCACATCCACGAGACGCAGGACGAGATCGACGGCAGCCTCAAGCAGTACGGCGAGCGTCCGCTGGCGCGCCTGAACAAGCTGGGCCTGCTGAACGCGAAGATGATCGCCGTGCACATGGTCCACCTGAGCGACGACGAGATCGACCTGGTCGCGAAGCAGGGCGTGCACCTGGTCCACAACCCGAGCTCCAACCTGAAGCTGGCGTCGGGCGTCGCGCCGGTGAAGGCGCTGGAAGCGGCCGGCGTGAACACCATCCTGGGCACCGACGGCGCCGCCTCCAACAACCGCCAGGACATGTTCAGCGAGATCCGCGCCGCCGCGCTGCTGGCCAAGGGCGTGACCGGCGATCCGCTGACGGTGTCGGCGCGGACCGCGCTGGAGATGGCCACCGTGCGCGCCGCCAAGGCGATGGGCCGGGCCAGCGACCTGGGCACGCTGGAGGCCGGCAAGCTGGCCGACGTCGTCGCGGTGGCGCTGGACTCGATCGAATGCCAGCCGGTCTATCACGCGGACGCGCAGCTGGTTTACGTGGCCGGGCGTGAACATGTCACGGACGTGTGGGTAGGCGGCCGGCAGGTGCTGTCGAATCGCAACGTTCTGACTTTCGACACCCAGGCCTTGCAGGGGCGGGTGGCGGACATCGTGGCTAAGATGCGCGCCGGGCGCTGATCCCCCCTGAACATGGGGGTGGCGGCGCCGAGGGGCCGGCCGTCGACCTGACCGCCGGCGTGCAGGAGACACAGCCGGCCGTCACCGCGCGCCGGTGGGACAGATCACCATGAGCAAGCCTTCCCGGAGCCGGCCCCTGAGCCGGTTCGTCGCGACCATCGCCACCGCCGCCACCGCGGTGCTGGTCCTTGGACTGGGCACCGCCGCCCGTGCGGACATCCTGATCGGCCAGACGGCCGGCTTCACCGGCCAGGTCGCCGCCAGCGTCAAGGAACTGACGCTGGGCGCCAAGCTCTACATCGACCACGTCAACGCCGCCGGTGGCGTCAACGGCCAGAAGATCGACCTGCAGTCGCTGGACGACGGCTTCGATCCCAAGCGCGCCGCGGCCAACGCGCAGACGCTGATCGACAAGGGCGCGGTCGCGCTCTTCCTCACCCGCGGCACGCCGCACACCCAGGCGGTGATGCCGCTGCTGGACAAGGCGCAGGTGCCGCTGGTGGCGCCGTCGACCGGCGCGATGCTGCTGCACAAGCCGGTGCACCCTTACGTCTTCAACGTGCGCTCGACCTACCAGCGCGAGGCCGAACGCGCCGTCCAGCTGCTGCTCGAGATGGGCAACACCCGGATCGCCCTGGTGCAGGTCAACGACACCTTCGGCGCCGATGGCGTCGCGGGCGCGATGACCGGCTTCAACGATCGCAAGATGAAGCCGGTCGCCCACTTCACCTACGAGCGCGAGAAACCGGACATCGCCGGCGTGGTGAAGCAGCTGATCGCCGCCGATCCGCAGGTCGTGCTGCTGGTGGCCTCGCAGCAGATCACCGCCGACACGATCAACGCGCTGCGCGCGGCCGGCTCGCGCATCCTCGGCGCCACCTTGTCCAACAACGCGTCCAACGGCTTCGTCCAGCTGCTGGGCCAGAACGCCGCCGGCGTCATCGTGTCGCAGGTGTTCCCGAGCGAGCGCAGCACCAACCTGGCGATGGTCAGAGAACTGACCGACCTGGTGAAGGCCAAGCCGGCCGAAAGCGGCGGCCTGGTCACGCCGGCCATGATGGAGGGCTTCGCGAGTGCCAAGGTGCTGGTCGAAGGACTCAAGCGCGCCGGCAAGGACGCCAACCGCGTCAGCCTGCTGCGCGCGCTGAACAACATGTCGCGCTACGACCTGGGCGGCATGGAACTCAACTTCAGCGCCACCGATCACACCGGCACCAACTACGCCGACATCGCCATCATCGATCCGCGAGGCCGATTCCTGCGCTGAGCCTGGACCGCTCCAGATCGCAGTTGTTCCCAGTTGACGGGCGCCTTCGGGCGCCCGTTGTCATTGGATATCTCGGAATTCACCGAATCCGTCAATGGACGGTATTCAAAGCCTTGACAGGGTCTTTTGATACTCGACGGTTGAATGCCGGTGTTGGAAATATTCGCCAATCATGATCTTTCTCACGACCATCCTCGTTGAATAGCAAATTTAGGCTGATCACTCACATTTGTGAGTTATTAGCAAGTGAGGCGTACTCGGACACACTGCCGGCCGAAACCTGCAGACGGACTGCTGTCATGAAGAATATGTACGCGATCTCCATCGGTCTGGCCTTCGCCGGCGCCGGGTGCCTGCTGGCCGAGAAATCCACGCGGTCGATACCCGGGAATCCCTCATTTGAACTTACTGTCATCGGTTATCTATTGATCAGCGGCGGACTGATGCTGCTGATCGCCTGCCTCGCCGCCTCGGCCGACGCCTGGCTGCGAGCCCGACGGCGCCGCGCTTGCGGCTCGCCTGAGCCGGATTGGGAGCGCCATCCACCGCCAATCGTCGATCACCACTGACTCCAGTCACCCAGCAGTTTTTGTTTACTTGCTTCGGTGATTGCTCGTTTCCTGCCGCTCGCGAAACTGTGCCCGCCCATGGCATTGGGATAACGAGAGAAGGAGCTGAGGAATGAGTATCGCCGTCGTGATCATCGAGGACGATCCGGCTGTCATGAAAAGGCTGGTGGACGTGATTTCAAATAGCAGTTTCTGCGAAGTGGTCGGTGTCGCCAGGAATCGCGGCGAAGCGATGGCCGCGATTCTGGCCAACCGGGCCGATCTTTATCTGATCGACCTGGGACTGCCGGACGCCGACGGAGTGGAGTTGATCCAACTGGTGCGGGAAAGGTGTCCGGAATCCCGCAGCATGGTGCTGAGCACCTTCGGCGACAGCAAGCACGTGATGCGCAGTCTGCGCGCGGGCGCCCGGGGCTACCTGCTCAAGGACGAGATCCAGCCGTCGCTGGTGGAGAAGCTGGTCAGCGCGCACAACGGGCAGGCGCCGCTCAGCCCGGCGGTGGCCCAACTGGTGGTCGAGCGGATCTCCATGCTGGAGAACAACGTGCGGCCCCAGGTCGATCGCGAGAAGGTGCTGCGCGATCTGGGCATGGGCGAGCGCGAATGGGAGGTCCTGCGCCTGCTCATCGAGGGGCTGCCCATCGTGGAGATCGGTCGCCGGCTGAGCATCTCCCATCACACCGTCAACCAGCACCTGCGCAGCGTCTATCGCAAGCTGGGCGTGAAGTCCCGCGCGATGGCGGCCAACGCGGCGCGGCTGCATGGACTGATCGATGAATAGCCCCCGCCGCGGCTCGCTGAAGACGGTCTTCTTCTGGCTGAGCTTCTTCATCGTTGCGCTGCTGGTGATCGCCACCAGCAGTGTCGCCACGCGGGTCTACCACGTCGACACGATCCGCGACCTGGAGGTCGTCGCCGCGGCGCCCGATTCGCGCGATGCGGGCCCCGAGGCGCCGCGCCTGGCCGGGCGGGTCCTGGTCCAGGCGCCACGGGTGGCCTTGCCCCACGTCGAGGACGTGAGCCAGGCCGGCGGATTCAAGCGGGTGAGATTCCGCATCGACCTGGACCGCTACCTCGAGCGGCCGACCGCCTGCTGCGAGATCGACGCCGACGGCGGCGTGATCGGCGGCAGACGCATCCCCGGCACCAGCCTCGTGATCAGCCAGGCGCTCGACGGGATGGACGTCTACCTGAACGGGGTCTGGGTCGCGGGCCTGCCGAAGTCGAACGCGAGCGGACGCTACAAGTGGTACCGGCCGCTCCAGGTGCCGCTGGCGCGCCGACTGCTGCAGCCCGAGGGCAACCAGTTGACGGTCGAGCTGACGACCTGGGATCCGCAGATCCAGCTCGCGCCGATCTACATCGGGGACCTGGACGCGATCTCCACCATCCATGAGCTGACCCTGTTCATCGGCTCGTCGCTGGCCAATGCGTCCAACGTCTTCTGCCTGCTGGCGGGCATGTTCATGCTGGGGGCGTGGCTGGCGAGCAGGAAAGACGGCGCCGTGTTCCTGCACGCGGGCGCCACCACGGTGCTGTGGTCGGTGCTGTTCACGCTCGTGCTGCTGCCCTATGTCCCGGCGGCGTGGCTGCCGCTGTGGACCTGGGCGCAGTACGCCTGCATGGGCGGCGTGATCGCGGTGCTGACGCTCTTTCTTTTCGCCTTCGTCGGCGAGCCCCTGGGCTGGCGTGGCCGCGCGGCGCTCTTCGGCACGGCGGCGTTCGCGGCGCTCGCCTATCCGCTGCTCGGGCTGCGCGGCCGCGAATGGCTGGACCTCTGGTGGCTGCCCACCATGCTGTGCTTTCACCTGTACGCCTGTTCGCGCCTGGCGCTGCATATCGCCCGTACCCGCTCGCGCACCGCGATGTCGCTGCTCTTCCAATCGGTGCTCGCGCAGGTGTTCGCGCTGCGCGATCACAACGCGGTGCAGCACCTGATCTCGATCCCGATGCCGGAGGCCGGCTGGTCGATGACACACCTGCTGGTGGCGCCAATCTTCCTCAGCCACCTGAGCGTGCCGCTGCTGCTGTTCGTCGTCGCCCAGATCCTGCTGACGAAGTTCCAGGCCAACGTGAAGCGCATCCGCGACCACAACCGCATCCTGACCGAGACCCTGCAGCAACGCGAACGCGAACTGCTGATCAGCCACAACCGCCAGCGCGAGATGGAGAACGAAGCCGCCATGCAGCTCGAGCGCGACCGCATCTATCGCGACCTGCACGACGGCATCGGCTCCAAGCTGGTGACGACGCTGTTCAGCGTGCGCGACCGCGCCATCGACCACGAACGGCTCGAAGGGCGGCTGCTGGAGGCCTTGACGGACCTGCGGGAGATCATCTCGGTGACGCAGGTCCGCGAGCAACGCGCCTTCCAGGACATCCTGTTCACCTACTGCAGCGGCCTCGACGAGGCGCTCACGCGGGCCGACTTCCAGGTCGAATACGAGGTGCCCGAGGGGCTGGAGCTCGTGTTGCTGGCCGACTTGTCGAAGCAGCTCATGCGCATCGTCGAGGAGTCGGTGGCCAACACCATCAAGTACGCCGGCGCGAGCCGCCTGTCGATCCGCATGGCGATCGTCGAGGCGGAATCGCTGGAGGTGGTGATCGAAGACAACGGCCAGTCCGTCGACCGGCGGGGCGAGGCGGCCGACGCGACCGGTCGCCGCGCCGCCGCGCTGCGCGGCGGCACCGGTCTGGCAGGGCTGCAGCGTCGCGCCCGGCGCATCGGTGCCAGCTTCGACTTCGAGCGCACGCCACGCGGCGCCCGCACGCTGCTGCGGCTGCCGCTGCGCGTGCCCAGCGACGCTCGGCCGGGAAACGAGTCGGTTCGCGACAGCTCTCAGTTGGGCGCGGCTGCATTCCCACCGGGCTGAGCCATCGAACGCCGGGCCGATCCTGGAAATACTGGCGTCCCGGCCCGAATCGCGGGCCAGTCGACGAAGCCCCGGCCATGCCTTCCTCCCGTCCTTCCCGCAGTGGCGTCACGCTGGTCCAACGCCTGATGGCGCCGCAGCCGCCGCAGGTCCACTTCGCCCGCCAGGCGGTGATCGATGGCTCGGTCGAACCGATGGGCCTGGAACTCGCCTTCCGCTGGAAGGAGGGGCAGCGCCGGCCCCCGCGACCGCCGAGCCCCGGCGCCACCAGCCTGCTGCTCAGCCGGGCGCTGCTCGACGGCGGCTTGATCCAGCAGCGGCGGCCCGGCTGCCTGTTCGTGGACATGGATGCCGCGGCCCTGCTCAGTCCGGTCGCCGACGTGCTCTGCGGGGCGCTCGGCGCGATCCAGCTGCCGACCGATGTGCCGGTGCAGGCGTCGACCACGCGCCGCATCGCGCAACTGCATGCCCGCGGCTACCAGTTCGCGCTGGCGGGGATCGCATCGCCGGACGACCCGCGCCTGGCCTGGCTGCCGATGGTCGCGTTCCTGAAGCTGGACGTGTCCTCGGCGCCGCTCGATGCCTGGGCGCCGATCCAGGATCTGGCGGGCCAGGCCGGGGTGGCGCTGATCGCCGATCGGCTGACCGAACCGGCCGACTACCTGCGGCTCAAGGCCCGGGGTGTGCGCTATTTCCAGGGAGACCTGCTGGGGCCGCCTCAGGAGGAGTCTCCGCGGGCGCTGCCCAGCTGCGATCTCGATGTCCTGGCGCGCTTGTTCCGCCTGGCGCGCCTGGGCGCGCCGCACGACGCGCTGGCCATGGCCGCGGCGGCCGATCCGGCGCTGGTCGTCCGGCTGCTGATGCTCCACCGGCTCTACCTGAACCGGCTGCGACCGCCCGCCTCGTTGACGGAGGCCTTGGCCGACCTGCCCGAGCAGGTCCTGATCGGCTGGCTGCATGTGCTGCGCACCAGCACCTTCGATCTGTCGCCGCACACCCGGAGCTGGTCGCAGGCCGTGCGTGAGCAGATCCACAACTATCGCGCCCGGCTGATCGGCGCTCGTGCCTGCAGCAGCCCGGCCGAACTCGAAGCCAAGGTGTTCGATCTCTATCGCCGCCTCTGCTCACGCGAGTCGATCCCCCCGCCGACTCGACCGACCCTGCTCGAGCGCTGCGGCCCCTTTTGACGCGCAGAAGTAAAAAGCCCCGCGGTGCGGGGCTTGCAGGGCAGCTTGCAAGGCTCAGTGGAGCGGCTCGTCCGGGTCCGGTCCGCTGACGACTGAGAAGCCCGAGTCGCCGAGCGTGCCGGCTTCGATCTCCTCCTCAGTCGCCTCGCGCACGTCGCAGACGGTCACATGGATGCGCAAGCCGACGCCGGCCAGCGGATGGTTGCCGTCGAGCACCACGTGCTCCGGATAGACCTCGGTGACGGTGTAGATGCGGTCCGCAGGCATGTCGGGCGTCGAGGAGCCTTCGGGCAGGCCCTCGAACTGCATGCCGACGTCGACGTTCTCGGGGAAGACCTCGCGCGGCTCGAAGCAGACGAGATCGCTGTCGTAATCGCCGAAGGCATCTTCGGGCTCGAGCGCGACGCTGACTTCGTCGCCGGTGGTCTTGTCGACCAACGCTTCCTCGACCTTCGCGAACAGGTCCTCGCCGCCGTAGAAGAACTCCATCGCCGGGTCCAGGACCTCGACGGATTGGCCTTGGGCGTCCTCCAGTCTCCAAGTCAAGGAGACGACGCAGGGGGCAGTGATTTGCATCGCGCGATTCTCTCAGACAATCCCTGCCCATGACTTCCAAGCCCACGCCCTCCTCGAAGCGCCCGCCGGCGCCAGCCGCCGCCTCGCCGGGGCTCGACATCGACGCCCGACTGCCGCTGCTCGGCGGCCTCAGCCCGGCGCAGTTCATGAAGCGCCATTGGCAGAAGCAGCCGCTGCTGGTGCGTCAGGCCCTGCCGGGCGTGCAGCCGCCCATCGACCGTGCCGGCCTGGCCGCGCTGGCCGCCAGCGACGAGGTGGAATCCCGTCTGGTCGCGCAGCAGCCCGGGGATCGCTGGACCTTGCGCCAGGGCCCGATTCCCAAGCTGCCGGCCTGGAGCAAGCCGCAGTGGACGCTGCTGGTGCAGGGCCTGGACCTGCATGTCGACGCCGCGCACGACTTGCTCGGCCGGTTCCGTTTCGTGCCCGAAGCCCGCCTCGATGACCTGATGCTCTCTTACGCCAGCGAGGGCGGCGGGGTGGGGCCGCATTTCGATTCCTATGACGTCTTCCTGATCCAGGTCGGCGGACGTCGTCATTGGCGCATCGGCCGCCTGGGCGTGTCGACCTCCGGCGCGCTGCGCGAGGATGTGCCGCTGAAGGTGCTCGCCGACTTCGAGCCGGAGCAGGACTTCGTGCTCGAGCCCGGTGACATGCTCTACCTCCCGCCGGGCTGGGCGCACGATGGCGTCGCCGTCGGCGGCGACTGCATGACGGCGTCGGTCGGTTTCCGCTCGCCTTGGCGAGGCGAACTGGCGAATGAACTGCTGGTGCGCCTGACCGACGACGAGGAGGCGCCGCGCGGTGACCGGATGTATGTCGATCCCCGCCAGGCGGCCACCGCCGAACCGGGAAGAATCCCCGAGGCGCTGACCGCCTTCGCGCGCGAAGCGGTGCTCAAGGCGGTGGCCCAGCCGCTTGCGCTGGAGCGGGCGCTGGGCGAGGCGCTGACGGAGCCGAAGCCGCGGGTGTTCTTCGCGCCGGGAGACGCGTTGCCGCCAGGGCAGGGCGCCAGGTTGAGCCCGCGCACGCGCATGATGTACGACGCGGCGCACGTGTTCATCAATGGCCAGTCCTTCCGCGCCGGCGGGCGCGACGCGACCCTCATGCGCCGTCTGGCGGATCGGCGGACGCTGTCCGTGGCCGAGGTGGCCCGCCTCAGCGAAGGCGCGCGCGACCTGCTCGATCAGTGGACCGAGGACGGTTGGATCCTGCCCGGTTGAACGGGCATGATCGTCGCCGCCCCATGGTCGCCTACCGTGATTTCCTGAGGAGCTCGACATGTCGCAGGAACCCCTGATCCCGGAAAACCTCCGACCGGGCCTCGTGGAAACCGTCGAGGAAGTCCGGCAATTGCTGCGGCAAGCGCTGCTGCTCGCCGCGTCGCAGGGCGGGCGGGAACTCTGCTGGCTCGACACCGACTTCGCCGCCTGGCCCTTGTCCGATCCGGAGCTCCTGGATGCCCTGCATCGCTGGGCGCTGCCGCACCGCCGGCTGCGCCTGCTCGCGGCCCTCGACTACGAAGCGCTGCGCCGCGTCCATCCGCGTTTCGTCCAGTGGCGCCAGTTGCACGACCATGTGGTGCAGGCGCGGGCCTTCGATCCGGCGGACTTGGGCGACCGCAGCACCCCGACGCCGCAAGGCGTGGTGCTGGCACCCGGATTGCTGACCTTGAAGTTGTGGACGCCGGCGCGGGCGTCGCTGGCGCTGCGTGATGCCCGCGAAGAAGCCATGGCGCGCGAATGGTTTGACGCAATTGAGCAACGGTCTGCCGATTCGTTCGCCAGCAGCACCCTAGGGTTGTAAGACGATTACAAACTGGTGGCTATAATTGCCGGCTAGGCGAGGGAAGCGCTCGAGGTTTCTCGCGTCTTGGTCTGCTGAAGTTCGTACTGGTCATCATGTACGACTTCATTAATTACCGGTAATTGATTGTTCGTCTAAAAGTTACTTGAGGACAAGTATGAAAAAGTCGATTCTGATGGCCTCCCTGCTGGCCGCTGTTGCCCTGACCGCTTGCGGCAAGAAGGAAGAAGCTGCCGCTCCGGTGGCGACGCCCGCTCCGGAAGCTTCGGCTCCCGCCGTTGAAGCCTCGGCCCCGGCCGTTGAAGCTTCGGCTGCTGCCTCGGACGCTGCTGCTCCCGCTTCGGCCGCCAGCAACTAAGACGATCTCTCGTCCTGAGAAAGCCGCATGGGTTCGCCCATGCGGCTTTTTCTTTGGCGCTTCCATGGCGCAAGGTATCGGCGCGAACAGCGCCCACGCGCTGGTATTTGACTGGATATTCGCGCCCATGAAAAACGCCACCCGAGGGTGGCGATTTTGTTTTGCGCAAACTGAGGATGTACGGTTGCCCGTCGCCCAGATCAGCGGACGTCTTCCATCAGCAACTGGAGGATGCGCTTGGCCAATTCGTCGGTCTGCTGCTGGCCCTTGTCGTCCTGGATCTGAACGGTGGACTTGCCGCCATCCGATTTGACCGACACGCGATAGCGAACGGCGCTGGAGGCGCTCTTCGCGCCGAACAGGCGCTGGAAGAAGTTGGGCTCTTCCTTGCCGGCCTGGTTCGGGTCGGCATAACGCAGGAAGAACAGGCCTTGCTTGCGGTCGCGGTCCTCGATCGTGAAGCCGTGGCGGTCCAGCGACTGGCCGACGCGACGCCAGGCGCGGTCGAAGTCTTCGTTGATCTGCAGCTGGTCAGGCACGTCGGCCAGCGAGCGCGGCGCGGCGCCGCGCGGCGCTTCGGCGAAGCTCGGCGCCGGCTGCTGCGCATTCGCGACCATGGTCTTGGCGTCTTCTTCCTTGCCGCCGAGCTTGAGCATCAGGCGCGAGGTCATTTCGGCCTCGAGTTCCGGATCCGACGGGCGGGGCTGCCAGCCGGTCTCGTCGCGCTGCGAGTTCGTGTAGATCTCGACCAGACCGCGGTGCGTCACGTAGATGTCGGTGCCGCCCTGCTCGTTGCGTTCCAGGCGAGTGCGGTACTTGTCGCGCTCACCGGTCGAGTACAGCGAATCCAGCAGCGAGCCCAGCGCCTTGCGGATGAAGTCCTGGGGCAGCTTGGCCTTGTTCTCGGCCCAGTTGGTCTCCATGACGCCGACGTTCTGGTCCTCGGATTCGATGGTGAAGCCGCGCTCCTGCCAGAAGCTCTTGACCTGCGGCCAGAGCTGCTCCGGCGGCAGCGCGCTGTGCAGCCAGCGCGCGTTGCCCAGGCGATGGAACTCGACGTTGCCCGCCTTGTCCAGCGCCACAGGGGCGCCGGCGGTGGCGCCGATCGCCTGGCGCTGCGCGTTCGGCTGGGCGGCCATCTGCGCGGCGCTGATCGGGCCCGTCGGGCGGTTTTCCTTCGGAAGCTGGGTCAGGTCCGGCGGCACGTCCAGGCCGGTGGTCTGCTTGGCCTGGGTGCGGTAGTCGACCTTGTCGCTGGTGGTGATGCTCTCGAACGTGCTGCACGCCGTCAGCGAGGCCAGCGCCATCAGGCAGGCCACGCGCACCGGGGTGGGAGCGCCGGATTCAGGAAGGGAACGAGTCACGCTGGAGATCTCCGAGGTAGGTCGCTGCGGCCCGCGGCCGCTGAAGGAAAAGGAGCCGCCGGCGGCGCCGGCCGGCGGTGATTAGAGCAGGCCGGCCTCGCGCAGGGCAGCTTCGACCAGTTGCTGGCCCGCCGGCGTCAGCGGCGTCAGCGGCAGGCGCAGATGGTTGCTGCTGCGGCCCAGCTTGTCCAAGGCCCACTTGGCCGGGGCCGGGCTGGGCTCGCAGAACAGCTGCTTGTGCAGCGGCAGCAGCTGGAAATGCAGCGCGGTGGCCTCGCGCACGCGGCCCTCGATCGCGGCCATGCACAGCTCGTGCATCGCCTTGGGGGCGATGTTGGCCGTGACGCTGACCGAGCCGCGGCCGCCCATCAGCATCAGCGCGATGGCGGTGCCGTCGTCGCCGGAATAGATGCTGAAGCCGGGGGGCGCATGCTTGATCAGCCAGGCGGCGCGCTCGATGTTGCCGGTGGCCTCCTTGATGCCGAAGACGCCGGGCAGGGCCGCGCAGCGGATGGCCGTTTCCGGCGCCATGTCCGCCACGGTCCGGCCGGGCACGTTGTACAGCATCATCGGAATGTCGACCGCTTCAGCGATCGCCTTGAAGTGCCGGTAGATGCCCTCCTGGGAGGGCTTGTTGTAGTAGGGGACCACCGACAGCGTGGCGTCGGCCCCGACCTGCTTGGCGAAGCGGCTCAGCTCGATGGCTTCGGCGGTGGCGTTGGCGCCGGTGCCGGCCAGGACCGGCTTGCGGCCCTTCACATGTTCGACCGCGACGCGGATGACCTCGCGGTTCTCTTCCATCGTGACGGTGGGCGACTCGCCGGTGGTGCCAACGACGCCGATGACGTCCGTGCCCTGGTCGATGTGCCAGTCGATCAGGCTGCGCAGCCCGTCGAAGTCGATGCGGCCGTCTTCATGCATCGGCGTGACCAACGCGACGATGCTGCCAACAATTGCGTTCATTGAGGATTCCTCGTGATCGGCGGATTCTACTGAAGCGCCGGGGCGCTTCCGGGGCTCCGCGCTCAGCGCAACCGGTATCGCGGGTAGACCCCAGGCGCGGCCCCCGTGGCGTCCGCGGCGGGCGCGCCGGCGGCGGGCCGCTTGTCGCGAACGGCAGCAACGCGCTGCACGTAACGACCGTTGACGCCGCCGGCCGCCGGGCCGGTCGGCTCCGGCTCGATGAAGCCATCCTCGTAGGCGATCACGCGCAGGCCGTCGGCCGCGTCCAGCAGTTCCCCCGGACGCAGCAGGAACTCGGGCCGCGCGGGGCGGCCGATCGTCTGCTGTCCGTCGGTAAAGGTTTCGTAAATCAGCCAGCCGCCGGGCGCGACGGCCTCGACGATGCGCGGCAGCAGCGGCCGCCACAGGTAGTTGGTGACCAGCACGAGGTCGAACACGCGCCCCTCGAGCGGCCAGGGGCCTTGCTCGATGTCGGCCTGGATCAGCTCGACGCGACCGGAGAGTCCGGCCAGCCCCGCCAGGGCCGTCGTGTCGCGGTCGACGCCGGTGACCGCCACGCCGTCACCGGCCAGCAGGCGCAGGTGGCGGCCCGAGCCGCAGGCCAGGTCCAGCGCGGTGAGGCCGTCGCGGTCGCGCCAGGCCTGTGACCAGCGCAGCACCCAGTCGCTGGGCAGGCCCGTGCCATGGCCGCCGCCCGTGACCGTGCGCGACGGGCTGCCGAGGAAAGTCGTCGTGCTCATGCGGGCCGCTGTTCCTTCTTCAGCGCCTTCAGCGCCATGCGGTCCACCATCGCCGGCGCCAGCAGCTTGAGCCAGCGGCCCAGCTTGCCCTTGGCGGTCATGACGATGTCGCGCTCGCGGGCCAGGGTGCCGTCCAGGATCAGCCGCGCGCAGGCCTGCACCGACATCGCGCCGCGTTCGTCCAGGCTGCTCAGCCCGGAGGCCTGGCCCTGCGCGTTGAAGCCGCGGTAGCGGATCTGGGTGTCGACGACCCCGGGATAGGCGATGGTCACGCTGACGCCGCTGGCCGCGACCTCGGTGCGCAGCGCCTCGAAGAAGCCGGTCATCGCGAACTTGGTGGCGCTGTAGGCGGTGCGACCGGGGATGCCCAGCAGCCCGGCCAGGCTGGAGACCGCGACGATGCGGCCCTGGCTGGCCTTGAGCGCGGGCAGCGCCGCCTGGGTGCACCAGGCCGAGCCCCACAGGTTGATCTGCATCAGCCGCTGGTACCAGGCCAGGTCCTTGACCTGGTCGAACAGCGCGTGCGCCGACATGCCGGCGTTGTTCACCAGCACGTCGATCGCGCCGAAGGCGCCGAGCGTGGCGCGCACCAGCTCCTGGCAGTCCTCCTGGGACTCCACGTCGCAGCGCTGCACCAGCGTGCGGGCGCCGAGCGCCTCGCATTCCGCCGCCACCCGTTCCAGCTTGTCGACGCTGCGCGCGGCCAGCACCAGCGAGAGCTTGGCGCCGTCGCGCCGCGCCCATTGGCGCGCCAGTTCGGCGCCGATGCCGTCCGAGGCGCCCGTGATGATCACGACCATGTTGTCTCCGTTCTCCTTGTCAGATCCAGAACCCGAGTGCCCGCCACGCCGCCGCGGTGGTCCGCGGTCTGTCGTGGCCTCTTGCCGGCGCGCATCGGCTTCGTCCGCGGCCGGCGCTCAGAAGCAGGCCCAGATCGCGTCGCCCAGCTGCTGCATCAGCGAGGGCTGCGTGTAGGCCAGGAAGACCGCCGCCAGCACCGCCGCGGCGCCCAGTCCGGCGAGGATCCGACGGAGCGCGCGCCGTGTCATGGTGGGGTTCCCGGATGCCGGCCTCAGGCGGCGGCCGGGACCGGGCGGCGCGCGATCGCGGACTCGCGCACCGGCAGGTTGGCCAGCATCGCCATCACGCCCAGCGCGATCGCCAGGTACCAGACGACGTCGTAGGACCCGGTCGCGTCGTAGAGCTTGCCGCCCAGCCAGACGCCCAGGAAGGAGCCGATCTGGTGGCTGAAGAACACGAAGCCGCCCAGCATCGACATGTGCTGCACGCCGAAGATCTGCGCCACGATGGCGTTGGTCGGCGGCACGGTGGACAGCCACAGCACGCCCATCACGGCGGCGAAGGCGTAGACGCTGGCCGGCGTCAGCGGCACGTTCAGGAAGATCAGGATCGCGATCGAGCGCAGCAGGTAGATGGCCGAGAGCAGGTAGCGCTTGGGCAGTCTCTGGCCCAGCGTGCCGGCCGCGTAGGTGCCGAAGACATTGAAGAGCCCGATCAACGCCAGCGCGTTGGTGGCGACCTGCGGCGTCAGGCCGTGGTCCTTCAGGTAGCTGGGCATGTGCACGCCGATGAACACGACCTGGAAGCCGCAGACGAAATAACCCAGCATCAGGAGCTGGAAGCTGCGGTAGCCGAAGGCCTCGCGCAGGGCCTGGCCGATGCTCTGGTGGTGCGCGCCGTAGGCGGCGTCCCGGGCCGGTTCGCGCAGGCCGAAGGCCAGCGGCACGATCAGGCAGGCGGCGATCGCCAGCACGAACAGCGCGTTCTGCCAGCCGCTGTAGCCGATCAGCCAGTTCTCGACCGGCACCATCAGGAACTGGCCGAAGGAACCGGCCGCCGCCGCGACGCCCATCGCCCAGGAGCGCTTCTCCGGCGCGACGTTGCGGCCGATGACGCCGTAGACCACCGCGTAGGTGGTGCCCGACTGCGCCAGGCCGATCAGCACGCCGGCGCTCCCCAGGAAGCCGGCGGCGGTCGTGGAGACGGCCATCAGCGCCAGGCCGGCCGCGTAGAGGAAGGCCCCGGCGACCAGCACCCGCAGCGCGCCGAAGCGGTCGGCCAGCATGCCGGCGAACGGCCCGGCGGCGCCCCAGGCGATGTTCTGGACGGCCAGCGCCAGCGAGAAGGCTTCTCGCGTCCAGCCGCGGTCCATCGTCACCGGCGTCAGCCACAGCCCGAAGCCGTGGCGGATGCCCATCGACAGCGTGACGATCGCGGCGCCGCAGATCAGCACCTGCTGCAGCGACAGCGTGCGGGACGAGGAGGGGGAGGTCGGGATCGCGCTCATCCGGGCAATGTAATGGCTTCGGGTCGGCTTGGCTGACACCTGAATGACGCACATCCCCCGCAAGGGGCGGCCCGGTCTGCGGGATCCGCCCGGTCAGTCGCGCCTCAGCCCGACTTGCCCGAGGCCGGTTTGGCCTTGCCCTTGGCCGGGGTCGACTTCTTCGTGCCGCGGGTGCCGGCCTTCTTGCCGGTCGCCTTCTTCTTGCCGGGGGCCGCGTTGAGGGCGTTGTTCTCCTCGCCGGCGGTGGCGGCCACGTCGTCCAGCTGGGTCAGCACGCGGCCCTGCTTGATGCGCAGCAGCGGCTTGTCCAGCGCGTCCAGGTCCTCGAGCGGATTGCCGATCAGCACCAGGAAGCTGGCCTCGCAGCCGGGCTGGAAGCAGCCGAGCTTGCGCTGCGGAAACAGCGCCCGCGGCGTGTCGACGGTGGCCAGGCGCAGCAGCGCGGCCTTGTCGAGCACGCCGAGCTGGTCCAGGTGGTGCAGCTCGTTGAGCGCATTGCCGGTGAACAGGTCCGAGCCGACCAGCAGCCGCGCGCCGGCCGCCTTCAGGCGCTCCAGGTTCTGCTTCTGGACCGCCTCGATCCGCGCCAGCAGCTCCGGCGCCGGCTGGAAGAGCCGCGTCGCGACGGTGGCGGTGACGATGCCGACCTGCTTCTCGGCGGCCAGCGCGGCGACCTCGGGCGGGATCAGGTGGGTCTCCGGCGCCTCGCCGTGCTGGGGGAAGTAGCCCGGCAGCTCGGCGATGAAGTCAGCGCCGGCGCGCACCGCCGCGGCGAAGTCGGCGACGCTCTCGATGTGGACCACCACGCGGCGCTGCTCGGCATGGGCGCGGCGCACGACCTCGGCCACGACCTCGGGCGTCACGCCCAGCCGGCCGCGCAACTCGGGCTGCTGGCGCAGCTCGGGGCGGTCGTGGTAGCTCATGATGACCTTCACCAGGTCGCTGTGGCGGCCGGCGATCAGCGGCCACTTCCTGGCCACGTCGTCGGGCGTGTCCATCACCAGCACCGCCTTGTCGACGATCTGGTCCAGCGTCATCGGCGGCGTGCCCGACTGCAGCATCGCCAGCGGCTGGCCGTCCGACGAGGTGATGCAGGCGGTGGCGAAGAGCACGTCCGGCGTCTCCGGCTGCGAGATCCGGGCGCGGATCGGATCGATCGCGGCCGGATCGGCGCACAGCATCGCGGCGTAGAACACGCCGTCGCGCAGGTAATCCTGGCCGAACTTGTCCAGGCCCCAGGCGCCCTGCAGGTTGTGGTTGTGGGCGTCGGCGAGCGGCGCGACCAGCGTCTGGCCGCGCAGTTCCAGCAGCCGGTTGACCTTGCGCGGGCGCTTCTCGACGAAGCGGCCGTCCTCGACATAGAGGGTCCCGCTCTGCAGCTTCTCGCCGTCGAACCAGCGCGCGTGGCGCAGTTCCATCGCCATCTCGGGACTGGCCTTGAAGTCCTCCGCCCGGGCCGGCCCTCCCGCGAGCAGCGCGCTCAGGGCCACGGCGAGCGGCGCCAGCAAGGCCCGCACGGGGCGGATGGCGTGGAGGGGGCGGGACGGGGCGGGCATGAAACCGGGGAGGGGAACGGTGGGGGAATGCGGTGGGCCCCCGGCAGTGGGGCCCGACAAGCCTGGAAGCGGCGGATGCTACGACAGCGCCTCCCCCTCGCCGGCGTCCGATCGGTAACCGGACGTGCCGCCGCGCACCTGCCGTGCGGCATGCGCGCGGCCTTCCCACGCAGGTCCCGCTTCCGAGGGGAAACCCCCATGGGAGCGACCCCTGCCATCCGGCGTCAGGGAGCGTCACCGACGCTGCATAGAATCCCGCCCCATGGCAACCAAAGCAGTCAACCCACCGGGCAGCTACGGCGAAGGCTCGATCCGCGTCCTCAAGGGACTGGAGCCCGTCAAGCAGCGTCCGGGCATGTACACCCGCACCGACAACCCCCTGCACATCATCCAGGAGGTGATCGACAACGCGGCGGACGAGGCCCTGGCCGGTCACGGCAAGCGCATCGCCGTCACCCAGCACACCGACGGCTCGATCACGATCGAGGACGACGGCCGCGGCATCCCCTACGGCCTGCACCCCGAGGAAGGCGTGCCGGTCGTCGAGATCGTCTTCACCCGGCTGCACGCCGGCGGCAAGTTCGACAAGGGCTCGGGCGGCGCCTACAGCTTCTCCGGCGGCCTGCACGGCGTGGGCGTGTCGGTGACCAACGCGCTGGCCAAGCGGCTGCAGGTGACGGTCTACCGCGAAGGGCAGGTCGCGACGCTGGCCTTCTCCGGCGGCGACGTCGTCGAGCCGGTGGCCACGCGCAAGGCCGACCTCAAGGCCGGCGACCGCAAGCAGGGCACGACGGTGCGCGTCTGGCCGGACGCCAAGTACTTCGAGAGCGCCGACCTGCCGAAGAACGAGCTGGTCCATCTGCTGCGTTCCAAGGCCGTGCTGATGCCCGGCGTCACCGTGACGCTGACGCAGGAGAAGAGCGGCGAGACGCAGACCTGGACCTACAAGGGCGGCCTGCGCGACTACCTGATGCAGTCGCTGCCGGCGGATCCGCTGATCCCGCTGTTCGAGGGCGAGCAATTCGCCACCGCCTCCGAGAGCGAGAACTTCGCCGAGGGCGAGGGCGCGAGCTGGTGCGTGGCCTTCACCGAGGAGGGCCAGGTCATGCGCGAGAGCTACGTGAACCTGATCCCGACGGTGGCCGGCGGCACGCATGAATCGGGCCTGAAGGACGGTTTGTTCGGCGCGATCAAGGGCTTCATCGAGATGCACGCGCTAGCGCCCAAGGGCGTCAAGCTGATGGCGGAGGACGTGTTCTCGCGCGCCAGCTTCGTGCTTTCGGCCAAGGTGCTGGACCCGCAGTTCCAGGGCCAGACCAAGGAACGGCTGAATTCGCGCGACGCGCTGCGGCTGGTGTCGGCCTTCGTCAAGCCGGCGCTGGAGCTGTGGCTCAACCAGCATGTCGAGCACGGCAAGAAGCTGGCCGAACTGGTCATCAAGCAGGCGCAGACCCGCCAGCGCGCGGCGCAGAAGGTCGAGAAGCGCAAGAGCTCCGGCGTGGCCGTGCTGCCCGGCAAGCTGACCGACTGCGAGAGCACCGACCTGCTGCACAACGAGCTGTTCCTGGTCGAGGGCGACTCGGCTGGCGGCTCCGCCAAGCTGGGCCGCGACAAGGAGACGCAGGCCATCCTGCCGCTGCGCGGCAAGGTGCTCAACGCCTGGGAGGTCGAGCGCGACCGGCTGTTCGCCAACAACGAGATCCACGACATCTCGGTGGCCATCGGCGTGGACCCGCACGGCAAGAACGACGAGCCGGACCTGTCCGGCCTGCGCTACGGGAAGATCTGCATCCTCTCGGACGCGGACGTCGACGGCGCCCACATCCAGGTGCTGCTGCTGACGCTGTTCTTCCGCCACTTCCCCAAGCTGATCGCCACCGGCCACGTCTACGTGGCGCGGCCGCCGCTGTTCCGCGTCGACGCGCCCGCGCGAGGCAAGAAGCCGGCCGCCAAGCTCTACGCGCTGGACGAGGGCGAGCAGACCGCCATCCTCGACAAGCTGCGCAAGGAAGGCGCGCGCGAGGGCAGCTGGAGCATCAGCCGCTTCAAGGGCCTGGGCGAGATGAACGCCGAGCAGCTGTGGGACACGACGCTGAATCCCGAGACGCGTCGCCTGCTGCAGGTGCAGTACGGCGACCTGGACTTCGCCGACACCGAGGGCGCCATCAACAAGCTGATGGGCAAGGGCGAGGCGGCCGCCCGGCGCGAGCTGATGGAGCTGCACGGCGACGCCATCGAGGTCGACGTCTGAGGACCCTATGCCCCCACGCTCACTTCGTTCGCTGCCCCCCGAGGGGGTGCTCAACGCCCTTCGGGCGGCCGGGCGGGCGTCGGACGATGCGCCCCCACGCTCACTTCGTTCGCTGCCCCCCGAGGGGGCGCTCAACGCCCTTCGGGCGGCCGGGCGGGCGTTGAGGCCGACATGGCCAGCACCGTGATGCAAGACCATCGCGTCACCCTGCGACCGACGATGCTGTCCGACCTGGACTTCGTCGTCGGCGTGGAGCAGGACGCGGGCAACCGGCCCTTCATCACGCCCTGGGAGCGCACGCAGCACGAGGGCGCCATCCGCTTTCCGGATGCGCGCCATTTCATCGTCGAGCTGGATGCCGAGCGCGCCGGCTTCGTGATCCTGCAGGGCTGCCGCAATCCCAACCGCTCGGTGGAGCTCAAGCGCATCGTGCTCGGTCCGAAGGGGCAGGGCGTGGGGCGGGTGTGCGTGCGGCTGCTCAAGAAGATGGCTTTCGTGCAACTGGGCGCGCACCGCTTCTGGCTGGACGTGAAGGGCCGCAATACGCGGGCCCAGGCGCTGTACCGCAGCGAGGGCTACGTCGAGGAGGGCCGGCTGCGCGAATGCGTGCGCGCCGAGCCGCTGCCCGACGCGCAGGGCGTGATGGGCGAGGGCTTCGACGACCTGATCGTGATGTCGCTGCTCAAGCGCGAGTTCGAGGCGCGCGTGGCGCAGGGGCTGGAGGCATGAGCCACGGCCGCGGCCCCACGACGCGCGGCGTGCGGCTGCGCAAGCGCCTGGCGCTGAGCATCGCCGTGGCCTTCGCGGCCAAGCTGACGCCCGCGCATGCGGAGCTGTGGGGCTACGTGGACGCCGACGGCATCGCGCATTTCGCGCCGACGCAGGTCGACGGCCGCTTCCAGCCGGTGATGTCGCCGCTCAGCGGCATCCAGCGGGTGCCCGGCAAGACCGACCACGGCCAGCGCATGCTGACCTGGCTGGACATCGCCCCCGAGGTCAAGGCGGTTCAGCCCTACCTGCGCGAGGCGGCGGCGGCGACCGGCGTGGATGCCGAACTGCTGAAAGCCATCATCGCGGTCGAGTCCGGCTTCCGGCCGGCAGCGGTGTCGCCGCGCGGCGCGTCCGGGCTGATGCAGATCACGCCGGTCACGGCCCAGCGCTACGCCACCGCGGAGGAACTGCGGCGGCCGCTGCACCTGCTGGAGCCGCGGACCAACGTGATGATCGGCGCGCGCATGCTGGCGGACCTGACGCGGCGCTTCGGCCGGCTGGACGCGGCGCTGGCGGCCTGGAACGCCGGCGAAGGCGCGGTGCGGCGGGCCGGCGGGCAGATGCCCGACATCGACGAGACCCAGGCCCATGTGCACCTGGTGCTGGAGCTGTACTGGGCGCTGCTGCAGCGCAGCTTCGGCGCCCGGGCCCGGCAACTGACGATGGTCGCCACGCCGCTCGAGTGAGCGGGCGCGGCGACCGAGGCTTTCCCAAGAAGATTCGAACGACCGGCGCAGGCCGGCATGAGAGAGATGACGCAAGAGACCTTTGATTTCGAGACGCCGGGCCAGCCGGGCGGCGGGCAGGCGCCGTCGGGCGACGCGCTGACGCTGGCGCAGTACGCGCAGCAGGCCTACCTGGAATACGCGCTGTCGGTGGTGAAGGGCCGGGCGCTGCCCACCTACAGCGACGGCCAGAAGCCGGTGCAGCGCCGCATCCTCTACACGATGGAGCGGCTGGGCCTGGGCTTCGCCGGTGCCACCGGCGCCAAGGCGGTCAAGAGCGCCCGGGTGGTCGGCGAGGTGCTGGGCAAGTACCACCCGCACGGCGACCAGGCCGCCTATGACGCGATGGTGCGCATGGCCCAGGACTTCAGCCAGCGCTATCCGCTGGTGGACGGGCAGGGCAACTTCGGCAGCCGCGACGGCGACAACGCCGCGGCCATGCGCTACACGGAAGCCCGGCTGTCGATCTACTCGCGGCTGCTGCTGGACGAGCTCGACCAGGGCACGGTCGATTTCCAGCCCAACTACGACGGCTCCGAGAACGAGCCGCGCGAGCTGCCGGCGCGGCTGCCCTTCGTGCTGCTGAACGGCGCGTCGGGCATCGCGGTGGGCATGGCCACGGAAGTGCCCAGCCACAACCTGCGCGAGGTGGCGGAAGCGGCGGTGCTGCTGCTCAAGCGCCCGGACGCGGGCGACGACGAGCTCTATGCCGCGATCCAGGGCCCCGACTACCCGGGCGGCGGCCAGCTCATCAGCTCGGCGGAGGAGATCCGCGCCGCCTACAACACCGGCCGCGGCAGCCTGAAGCTGCGCGCGCGCTGGAAGATCGAAGACCTCGCGCGCGGCCAGTGGCAGCTGGTGGTGACCGAGCTGCCGCAGGGCGTCAGCACGGCCAAGGTGCTCGAGGAGATCGAGGAGCTGACCAACCCCAAGGTCAAGACCGGCAAGAAGACGGTCACGCCTGAGCAGTTGCAGCTCAAGGCCTCGGTGCTGGCGGTGCTGGACAAGGCCCGCGACGAGTCCAACAAGGACGCGCCGGTGCGTCTGGTGCTGGAGCCCAAGAGCCGCACCATCGAGCAGCAGGACCTGATCAACACGCTGCTGGCGCACACCAGCCTGGAGACCTCGGCGCCGCTGAACCTGACCATGGTCGGCGACGACGGCCGCCCGGTGCAGAAGACGCTGCGCAAGATCCTGACCGAGTGGATCGGCTTCCGTCTCAACACGGTGACGCGCCGCACGCAGCACCGCCTGGACAAGGTCCGCGACCGCATCCACATCCTGGAAGGCCGCCACGAGATCCTGCTGCACATCGACGAGGTCATCGCGCTGATCCGTCACTCCGACGAGCCCAAACCGGCGCTCATCGAGCGCTTCAAGCTCAGCGAGCGCCAGGCCGACGACATCCTCGAGATCCGGCTGCGCCAGCTCGCGCGCCTGGAGTTCATCAAGATCGAGCAGGAACTCAAGGGCCTGCGCGAGGAGGCCGGCAAGCTCGAGGAAATCCTGTCCAACCCGTCGGTGCTGCGCCGCACGGTGGTCAAGGAGATCGAGTCGGACGCCAAGCAGTACGGCGACGAGCGCCGCACGCTGATCCAGGAGGACAAGCGCGCCGTGGCCGAGGTGCGCATCGTCGACGAGCCGGTGACGGTCGTCGTCAGCCTGAAGGGCTGGGTGCGCGCGCTCAAGGGCCATGAGGTCGATCCGGCGGCGCTGGCCTTCAAGTCGGGCGACTCGCTCTACGGCGTGTTCCCGTGCCGCAGCGTCGATCCGCTGGTGGTGCTGGGCAGCAACGGCCGGGCCTACTCGGTGCCGGTCTCGGCGCTGCCGGGCGGCCGCGGCGACGGCCAGCCGATCACGACGCTGATCGAGCTGGAATCCGGCAGCCAGATCGCCCATTACTTCGCCGGCGCGGCGACGCAGAAGCTGCTGCTCGCGGGCACCGGCGGCTTCGGCCTGGTGGCCGAGGTCGGTGACCTGGTCGGCCGCCAGAAGGCCGGCAAGGGCTTCCTGAGCCTGGAAGGTGAGGAGCGGCCGCTGCCGCCCGCGGTGGTGCCGGTCGGCGAAGTCGCCGGGGTGCAGGTGGCCTGCCTGTCGATGGCGGGCCGCCTGCTGACCTTCGCGATCGACGAGCTCAAGCACCAGCCCAAGGGCGGCCGCGGCCTGACGCTGATCGATCTCGATGCGAAGGACGCGCTGGTCAGCGTGGCCGCGTTCACGACGCAGCTGCTGGTCAGCGGCACCGCGCGCGGGGGCAAGGCCAAGGAGAATGAGCCGCTCAAGGGCGTGGCGCTGGCGTCCTACGCCGGCAAGCGCGCCAAGAAGGGCAAGGCCTGCGATGTCATGCAGAAGTCGATGCGGGTGACGGCGGGCTGAGCGCCGGCCGGGGCGGCGGTCCGGACGCCGGTCCAGGCACCGGCGACGCGCGCTGGCATGCCCGGTTCAGGCACGCAGGGGACAAGCGTGTCCCCTGTTTCTTACGGCTGTGACGCACCGCAACAAAAGTCGCGGGTTTGTGCAAGACACGAACGCATGCTGCAGTGCAAACTTCCTCACGAATCAACTCGTTTCTCGGGATGGGAGCAGCATGAAGTTCAAGTCTCTCGCCGTGGCGCTGGCCGCGGCCCTGATCGGTGGCGCCGCCGCCGCGTCGACGCTGGATCCGGTGTTCGTCACGCCGACCAACGGCAGTTTCTCGGACGTGGTCCTGGGCAGCTTCACCCTGACGCAAGCGTCGGATGTGACGGGCTCGGTGTTCGCCGCGACCTCGATCGACTTCGGCAGCGGTTTCACGCTGCCGCTGCAGTCGGTGAGCTTCAGCTTCGCCGGCCTGAATGGCACCGGCCTGGCCGTGACCGACCTGGACGCCAGCGCGGGCGGCTTCCGTTATGCCAACCTGGCCGCGGGCACCTACCAGCTGATCGCCAGCGGGTCGCTGGGCGGCACCGGCTTCGGCAACGTCGCTGTGCTGTCGACGACGGTCAATGCCGTCGCGGCCGCGGTGCCGGAACCGGCCACCTACGCCCTGATGCTGGCCGGCATCGCCGCCCTGGGCGTCGCCGCCCGCCGCCGTCGCGCCTGAGCGCCCCGCCGCGTCATCGGGCGCGGCGTCCTCGCTCGAGCGAGGTCTCCCTGCGAAGCATCGCGCCCTCCCGGCGCGGTGCTTTTTTCATTGGGGCGGCGCAAACGCGGGCCGAGTCGCCGGTGGTCGCGAGGCACCGCAATCGCCCTGCTGCGGTGCCGCCCGGTTCATTGCGCCGCGACGCGGCACGGCCACAGCGCTCGCAGCCAGCGCGGCCGCCACGACAAGGTGGCCGCGATCGCTACTGCGCCGCCGGCCAGCAGCATCAGCCACACGAGCACCGCCATCGTGGGATGGTCCGCCCCCAGGCACAGCCCCAGCGACGCGGCGAGCGCCAACGCGCCCGCCAGACGCAGCGCGCGTGCCAGCGAAGGCGGCGCGGCGGCATCGCCATGGACCTGTTCCCAATGCGTGTCCATCGCCAGCGCCAGCCAGCCGAAGCCGAGCACGGCGCTGACCGCGGCACCGGTGAGCAGCCAGGTCGGCTCAACCATGGCGCGCCTCCGCGGTCGCCAGCACGGCGGGCGAGTGGCCAGTGGCCGTGGCCTTCGCCCGCCGACCGAGCCGACTGGCCGCGAGGATCGCCACGGCCGCGGTCGCCAGCAGGCTGAGGTCGACGCCCGCCACCGGCCAGTAGCCGGCCGCGAGGGTGCGTCCCAGGTGGTCGCCGGTGGTGACCGCATTGGCGACGACCGCCGTCACCGCGCCGGCGGCGATCAAGCCGCACTGCTCGCGCCAGGCCGGGTTCATCCGCGCCCGCGCGAGTGCGCCGCCACGGGCGAAGGCGTGCAGCATCGCCAGGCCCCAGGCGCTCCAGAACACCGTGCGCTCCCAGTCGCCCTTGTCGGCGAGCGACTCCGGCAGCAGCCGGTTGGCCACCAGCATCGCCATCGTCGCCACCAGCATGCCGGTGACCGTGGTGACCGCCAGCGCGTCGACCACGCGGCTGCCCGCGCTGCCCGCCTTCGCATGCTGCTGCTTGCGCTTCTCGACGAAGAACAGGAAGCCGGTGGCGATGCAGACGCAGCCCAGCAGCCCGCCCAGCACATACAGCCAGCGCAGCAGCCAGTGACGGAAGTGCTGCAGGTGCAGCCCGGTCAGGAACTCGTTGACGCTGTCCACCGCGCTGCGCGGCGGGTCCTCGCGCAGCAGCTCGCCGGTGGTCGCCTTGAAGTGGACGCCTTCGCCGGTCAGCGCGACGCGGTCCGTGCCGGCGCGATAGACGCTGACGTAGGCGTTGGCGTCGCCCACATGGCTGACGTAGACGAAACCGACGTCGCCCGCCATGCCCTTGGCCTGCCAGCGCCGCTGCGCCTGCGCCACCATCGCGTCCACCGAGGCCATCGGCGCGGCCACGCCGGCGCGTTCGTGCGGCAGGCCGGTCTCGCGCGCCTCGACGCGCTCGTGCAGCTCGTGCAGCGCATGCAGCTGCGTGTGGGCCACCGGGAAGTAGATGCCCGCGAAGATCACCAGCCCGGTGAAGGCGAAGAAGAAATGGAAGGGCAGGGCGACCACGCCGGTCAGGTTGTGCAGGTCCAGCGCGCTGCGCTGCACGGTCTTGTGGCGGCGGAAGGTGAAGAACTCCCGGAAGAGCTTGCGGTGCATCACCACGCCGCTGACCAGCGCGGCCAGCATCATCAAGGCCGAGAAGCCCACGATCCAGGTGCCCAGGTCCTTCCATTTCAGGTGCAGGCTGTAATGCAGCGGATAGAAGAACTCGCTGCCCACGCGCAACTGCCCCTGCGGCAGCACGGCGCCGGTGCGTGGGTCCAGCGCGTGGCTGGCGAAGACGGTCTCGTCCGGGTCCTTCGCGCGCGGCACCTCGAAGCCGGCGAACACCGACACCACCGGATCCCGGTGCGTGGTGTAGGCGCCCCAGTTGCGCACGACCTCGAAGCGCTCGGGCAGCGGCCCGTCGACGCGGCCGTCGAGCAGCGCGATCGCGTCCTTGTCCGGCTGCATGCGCTCGAAGGCGGGCTTGAGGATGGTGTCGAAGGACGGCATCGGCTGCGGCGCGAAGCGCGACGACGGGATTGCCCAGCGGTCGATCTCGCGGTCGAAGACCGACAGCGAGCCGAAGAAGAACACCACCATCAGCACGAAGCCCAGCACCAGGCCAAACCAGGTGTGCAGCCAGGCCATCGAGAGCCGGAAGTTCTGGAACACGGGTCGCTCCTTGTGTCAGGCGAGCAGCGCGCGCTGGATCAGCGCCGCTGCCCCGGTCATCAGCCCGCCGCCCACCAGCAGCACCGCCCAGCACAGGCCGACACGCCGCGCCGCGAAGGTCCACAGGAAGGCCACCAGATAGAGCAGCACCCCGAGGATGGCGGCCAGGTGTTCGGCGTCGTGGAAGGGCATGCCCAGGCCATACAGCCCGGCATGGACGACGGCGATGAAGCCCCAGCAGAACGCATAGCCGCCGAGGACCGCCGCGCCGATGCGCGACAGCAGCGCCAGCGGCGGGAGCCGGCCCGGCGCGCGGGAGGGCGGGGGAGCGAGGTCGGTCATGGCGGCCGAGGGCGTGAAGCGCTGTTGCAAATGCGAGGCATTATCGTCTTGTCAATGGCTCAGATGCATGTAATTCGCATTTGCAATAGCAGGTTTTTGTGGGACGGGCGCAAAAAAGAAGCGCTCCTGGGGAGCGCTTCGGTCGTGCGGGAGGCGGGGCGGCGTCAGAGCCGCGCCATCGCCCGGGCGCATTCCGGCACCAGGGCCGGGCCCTTGTAGATCAGGCCGGTGTAGAGCTGGACCAGGTCGGCGCCGGCCTGCAGCTTGGCGCGTGCGTCCTCGCCGCTGAGCACGCCACCCACGCCGATGATGGGATAACCGCTGCCCAGCGCCGCGCGCAGCAGGCGGATGACGCGATTGCTGGCCTCGAAGACCGGCGCGCCCGACAGGCCGCCGGTCTCGCCGGCATGCGGCAGGCCCTGCACCGCCTCGCGGGCGATCGTCGTGTTGGTCGCGATCACGCCGTCGATGCCATGGCGCTTCAGGCTCGCGGCGATCACCGCCACCTGGTGCTCGTCCAGGTCGGGCGCGATCTTCACGAACAGCGGCACCTGCCGGCCGCTCGCGTCCTGCAGCGCCAGCCGGCGCGCCTGCAGCGGGCCGAGCAGCGCGTCCAGGGCCTCGTCGCTCTGCAGCTGGCGCAGGTTCTTGGTGTTGGGGCTGGAGATGTTGACGGTGATGTAGTCCGCGTGCGGGAACACGCCTTCCAGGCCGATCAGGTAATCGTCGACGGCGCGCTCGATCGGCGTGACCGCGTTCTTGCCGATGTTCAGGCCCAGCAGCCCGCCGTGGTGGCGGAAGCTGTGCGAGCGCTTCACGTTGGCGATGAAGGCGTCCAGCCCCTCGTTGTTGAAGCCCAGGCGATTGATCAGCGCCTGCCTGGCCGGCAGGCGGAACATGCGCGGCTTGTCGTTGCCCGGCTGCGCCTTGGGCGTGACGGTGCCCACCTCGATGAAGCCGAAGCCCATCGCGCCCAGGCCGTCGATGCAGCGCCCGTTCTTGTCCAGGCCGGCGGCCAGGCCGATGCGGTTGGGGAACTTCAGGCCGGCGACGGTCACCGGATCGGCGACCCGCGCCTGCGCCCAGGCGCACTGGGCGGGCGTGTTCTGGAGTCGGGCGATGCTGCCCAGGGTCAGTTCGTGCGCGTGTTCGGGATCCAGGCCGAACAGGAAGGGACGGGCGAAGCCGTAGGGGATGAGGGCCATGATGGGGCGGCATTGTCTCATCGCGCCCTTGCCGGGCCGGCCGCGCCTAGGCTCCGCGTGCGAACGGTGATGGGGGACTCGCCCTAGCTCCAACGGGCCCGGGCCCGGACGGGCACGCCGCCCGAGCCGGTTTCACGGGGCGTCCGGCGGGTCGTCGGGGCGATCCCAGGGCGGCACGTCCCCCCATCGCTCGACACAGAAATCGATCAGCGCCCGGACCTTGGGACTCGGAAAGCGGCTGGGCAGATAGACCGCGTAGAGCGTGTCCGCCTCGGCCGGCCCGCCCAGCGGCGTCCAGTCGGGGAGCAGGGCGGTGAGGCGGCCGGCGCGCAGGTCGCGGCCGATGGCGTAGGTCGGCAGCACCGCCAGGCCCATGCCGGCGAGCGCTGCCACGCGCAGCGATTCGCTGCTGTTGGCGGTCAGGCCGCTCTCGAAGCGCAGCGCGCCGGAGATCTCGACCTCGGCCTCGCCCCGCTCCGGATGACGGAAGCGCCAGCGCTCCGGCGCGTGCAGGTAGCCGAAGCGCAGGCAGCGGTGGTCGGCCAGCTCGGCGACCGAGGTCGGCGTGCCCTGCGCCGCGAGATAGGCCGGCGATGCGCACAGCACGAAACGGATGTCCGCCAGCTTGCGTGCGACCAGGCCCGGGCTCGGCCGGCCGGTGAGCCGCAGCACCAGATCGAAACCTTCCTCGGCCAGGTCGACGTAGCGGTCGTTGAGCCCCAGCACCACCTGCAACTGGGGATGGCGAGCGCAGAACTCGGTGAGCAGCGCGGTGAATTGCAGGTTGCCGAAGGCGGTGGACGTGCTGAGGCGCAGCACGCCGCGCGGCTGCTCGCGCTGGCCGGCGAGTTCGGCATCGAGCGCCTGCGCCTCCTCGAGCAGCCGCAGCGCGCGCTCGTACACGCCGCGTCCCTCGGCGGTGGGGCTGATGCTGCGGGTGGTCCGATGCAGCAGTCGGGTGCCGAGCTGCTGCTCCAGCCGCGCGACCTGCTTGCTGACGGCGGACTTGGTCGCGCCCAGCAGCTTGGCCGCGCCCGAGAAGCTGCGCGCGTCGACGACGCGGGCAAAGGCCTGCAGGTCTTCCAGGCGTCCCATGGGGATCCTCCGATTGTTCTCGATCCGGAAACTCTAAAACGAAAGGAGAGCGGATTGTGTCCGGAGCGGTGCGTTTCTAGAGTGCGTCCATTGATCTTCCGAAAGGACCTCGCCATGACGACTGCCACCCACGGCGCCTTGCCGACCCCGTCGACCGCGGGCGCGGATCGGCTCGGCGCGCTGGTCGCGCTGAGCCTGCCGGCGCTCTTCATCCTGCTGTGGAGCACCGGCTACCTCGCCGGCAAGCTGGCGCTGCCGCACGCCGGTCCGTTCACCTTGCTCGCGCTGCGCTTCGGGCTGGCGGCGGTGGTGCTGCTCGGCGTGTCGGCGGCGACCGGCGCGCCGTGGCCGAAGACGCCGCGGGCCTGGATCCACCTCGGCGTGGTGGGGCTCTTGATGCAGGTGCTGCACTTCTCCGGCGTCTACTGCGCGATCGCCTGGGGGCTGCCCACCGGCGTGGCCGCGCTGCTGATCGGCCTGATGCCGCTGGCCACCGCGCTGGGCGCGCACCTGTGGCTGGCCGAGCGCCTGAGCGCGCGCCAGTGGCTGGGCATGCTGGGCGGCCTGGCGGGCGTGGCGCTGGTCATCGCGGATCGACCCCTGGGCGGTGGCGCCTGGCAGGCCTATGGCGCGGGGCTGCTCGGCCTGATGGGGCTGGTGGCCGGCACGCTGTACCAGAAGCGCTTTTGCGCCGGCATGGACCTGCGCACCGGCAGCGGCATCCAGATGACGGTCTCGGCGCTCGCGGTGACGGCCCTGGCGCTGTGGCGCGAGCCCGGCGTGGCGGACTGGGGCGTCGAGTTGATCGGCGCGACGCTGTGGCTGGGCCTGGTGAACTCGATCGGCGCCTTCAGCCTGATGTTCGTGATGATCCGGCGCGGTCAGGCGGCGGCGGTGGCGCGGCTGTTCTACCTGATTCCCGGCGTGTCGGCGCTGATGGGCGTGGCCCTGCTGGACGAGCACCTGGGCGCGCTGTCGCTGGCCGGATTCGTCGTCGCGGCCGCGGCGGTGGGGTTGGCGTCGATGAAGCGGGGCGGTTGATGCCCGGGATTGCGCGGCGGCGGATAATCGCCGCTTCCTTTTCCGCGTTTCCGTGTCCGAGAGGGCACGCGCCGCCGCCATGAAGCACCTCGACCATCCGCAGCACGACCGCGAAGTCGGCTCCGCCGACGCCACCCGCGACGCCACCCGCACCGACGACACCCGCATCGACGCGGTCCGCCCGCTGATCTCGCCGGCGCTGCTGCTGGACGAGCTGCCCCTGCCCGAGGCCTCGCTCGAGGTCGTCGAGACGGCGCGGCGCGAGATCAGCGACGTGCTCCACGGCCGGGACGACCGGCTGCTGTGCGTGGTGGGGCCCTGCTCGATCCACGACCACGGCCAGGCGATGGACTACGCCCGCCTGCTCAAGGACCTGCGCGAGGAACTGAAGCAGGACCTGCTGGTCGTGATGCGGGTCTACTTCGAGAAGCCGCGCACGACGGTGGGCTGGAAGGGCTACATCAACGATCCGCACCTGGACGGCAGCTTCCACATGAACGAGGGCCTGCGCCTGGCCCGCCAGCTGCTGCTGGACGTGACGGCGCTGGGCCTGCCGGCGGGCACGGAGTTCCTGGACCTGCTGTCGCCGCAGTACATCTCCGACCTGATCGCCTGGGGCGCGATCGGCGCGCGCACCACCGAGAGCCAGAGCCACCGCCAGCTCGCCTCCGGCCTGTCCTGCCCGGTGGGCTTCAAGAACGGCACCGACGGCTCGGTGAAGATCGCCGCCGACGCGGTGCTGGCCGCGCGCGCCAGCCATGCCTTCATGGGCATGACCAAGATGGGCCTGGCCGCGATCTTCGAGACCCGCGGCAACGACGACTGCCACCTGATCCTGCGCGGCGGCAAGGCGCCGAACTACGACGCGGCCTCGGTGCAGGCGGCGGCCGAGGTGCTGAAGGCGGCGGGCCTGCGCGAGCAGCTGATGATCGATTTCTCGCACGCCAATTCGTCGAAGAAGTACGAGCGCCAGATCGACGTCGGCCAGGACGTCGGCGCGCAGATCGCCGGTGGCGACGCGCGCATCACCGGCGTGATGATCGAATCGCACCTGCAGCCGGGCCGCCAGGACCTGCTCGCGGGCCAGACCAAGGCGGACCTGCTGCCGGGCGTGTCCATCACCGATGCCTGCCTGGGCTGGAGCCAGACGGAGCCGCTGCTGCGCTCGCTGGCCGCCGCGGTGCGCCAGCGCCGCGACCGCCAAGGCGCGTGAGCAGCGTGCCGAGCCGTGTGGGACACGCTGACGGCGTTGGCGGCCCATCCCTGGGCCTACCCCGCGTTCTCGGTCGTGCACCTGATCGGGCTGGGCGCGCTGTTCGGCGGCCTGCTCGTCTTTGAACTGCGCGCGCTGGGCGCGCGTCGCGAGCTCGATCCCGGCGCGCTGGCGCGACTGGCGATTCCCACGGCGCTGGCGGGCTTCGCGCTGTGCGCCGTCTCCGGCGCGGCCATGTTCGCGACCCAGCCGCAGGAGCTGTGGATCAACCCCGCGCTGCGCGTGAAGCTCGCGCTGATCGCCGTGGCGGGCCTGAACGCGGCCTGGTTCCACTGGCGCGGCGGCGTGCGGGCGCAGGACCGCCTCGGCCGCTGGCAATGCCTGCTGTCGTTGGGGATTTGGGTCGCTGTCATCATCTGCGGGCGCTGGATCGCCTTCGTCTGACGTCCTTCCCGCCAGCGCGTCCTTCAGGTCCTTCACGTCCTTCAAGGAGGCTTCGATGGAACGTCGTCTGTTGCTGGCCGCGCTCGCGGCCGCGCCCCTGATGCCCGCCGCCGTCCGCGCCCACCATGGATGGAGCGGCTTCGACCAGGACCGCCCGCTGTACCTGGAGGGCCGCGCGGCCAGGGTGACCTGGCGCAATCCGCATGCGGAGCTGGACCTGGAGGTGCCGGAGCGGCTCGTGCTGCCGACCGACCTGAAGCAGCGGGTCCTGCCCAAGCAGACGAGCGCCGTCGACGGCGAGGCCCTGCTCGCGAAGACGCAGGTGCCGACGCGGCGCGACCGGCGCTGGGAGGTCGAGCTGGCGCCGCTGACGCGGCTGGAGGCCTGGCAGGTCGAAGAGATCAGACCTGGCACCCAGCTGTCGGTGATCGGCTTCGCCGCCCCGGGCGAGCAGGGCGCGGCGGTGCTGCGGGCGGAGTACCTGTTCGTCGGCGGCAAGGTGTACGGGCTGCGGTCGTCGCCCGCTTGAGCGGCGGAGATAATCCCGCCTTTCCTCTCCCGCCAGTTTTCCGGCCCTCTACGACGAGCCGTCGCTCGCCCCTCCATGACCCAAGACGAATTGAAGACCCTGGTCGGCCAGGCCGCATTGCAGTACGTGACGCCGGACACGGTGGTGGGCGTGGGCACCGGCTCGACGGTGGACAAGTTCATCGACGCGCTGGCCGCCAGCGGTGTGCGCATCGCCGGCGCGGTGTCCAGCTCGGTGCGCAGCACCGAGCGCATGAAGGCGCTGGGCATCCCGGTGCTGGACGCGTCGGAGGTCGAGTCGCTGCAGGTCTACATCGACGGCGCCGACGAGATCGACCGCCAGGGCCACATGGTCAAGGGCGGCGGCGCGGCGCTGACGCGCGAGAAGATCGTGGCCGACCTGGCCCAGACCTTCGTCTGCATCGCCGACGAGAGCAAGCTGGTCGACGTGCTGGGCGCGTTCCCGCTGCCGGTCGAGGTGATCCCGATGGCCGCCGCGCAGATCGCGCGCCGCTTCCGCGCGATGGGCGCCGAGCCGGTGCTGCGCCAGGACTGCGTGACCGACAACAGCTGCCGGATCCTGGACGTCAAGGGCCTGCGGATCACCGATCCCGCCGCCTTCGAGGCCGAGGTCAGCCAATGGCCCGGCGTGGTCACCGTCGGCGTCTTCGCCCGCAACAAGGCGGGCGTGTGCCTGCTGGGCACGGCGCAGGGCGTGAAGACGATGACCTTCTGACCGGCGCCTGACCGCCCGCCTCAGCGCAGGCGGAACACCGAGATCGCGGCGGCCAGCCGCTGCGACTGCTCCTTGAGGCTCTCGGCCGCGGCGGCCGACTCCTCCACCAGCGCCGCGTTCTGCTGCGTCATCTGGTCCAGCTGGCCGATGGCCGCGTTGACCTGCTGGATGCCGTCGCTCTGCTCGCGCGAGGCGGCGCTGATCTCGCCGATGATGTCGGCCACGCGCTGCACGCTGGCGACGATCTCGGTCATCGCGCCGCCGGCGTCCTCGACCAGGCGCGAGCCCGATTCCACGCGCTCGACGCTGGCGCCGATCAGCGTCTTGATCTCCTTGGCGGCCTCGGCGCTGCGCTGCGCGAGCGAGCGCACCTCGCTGGCGACCACCGCGAAGCCGCGGCCCTGCTCGCCGGCACGGGCGGCTTCCACCGCCGCGTTCAGCGCCAGGATGTTGGTCTGGAAGGCGATGCCGTCGATGGTGCCGATGATGTCGGCGATGCGGCGCGAGCTCTCGCTGATCTCGCCCATGGTCGCCACCACCTGGCCCATCACCGAGCCGCCGCGCTGCGCGGTCTCCGCGGCCGAGCTCGACAGCTGGTTGGCCGTCATCGCCGAATCCGCGGTCTGGCGCACGGTGCCGGTCAGCTGCGTCATCGAGGCCGCGACTTCCTGCAGGTTGGAGGCGGTCTGCTCGGTGCGCGCGCTCAGGTCGTGGTTGCCGGTGGCGATCTCGGCGCTGGCGGTGCCGATGCTCTCGGCGGAGCCGCGCACGTCGCCGATCAGCTTGAGCAGCTGCGCCTGCATGCCGCCCAGCGAGCCCAGCAGCTTGCCGGTCTCGTCACGGCCGCCGGCCGGCACTGGCCGGGTCAGGTTGAAGTGGGCGATGGCGTCGGCGACCTCGGCCGCGCCCTGCAGCGGGCGCGTGATGGAGCGCGTCAGCGCGACCGCGAACCAGGCGCCCAGGCCCAGCGCGACCAGCGAGAACACCAGCAGCGCCGTGCGCGCGCGGCGGTTGGTTGCGTCGAGCTGCAGGGCGGCCTCGTCCAGCAGGCTGCGCTTGTGCTGCACGATGGCCTGGATCGCTTCCTGGAACCGGGCCGCGGCGGGCTGGAAGTCGCGGTCGAAGACCTCGCGTGCCTTCTCGGCGTCGCCGCTCTTCTTGCTGGCGGCCACCGCGTCGCGCGAACTCAGGTAGCCCTTGCGGGCCTCGCTGAGCGTGTCGAACATCCGGCGCTCGTCCGGCGTGACCATGTAGCCGTCGAGCCGCTTCTGCAGCTCGCCCGACTGCCGGGTCGACTCGGCCGAGGTCGCGGCGAAGAACTGGGCGAGGCTGGGGTCGGCGCTGACGGCGATCGCGCTGGTGCGGTTCACGCCGTTGGTGATGTTGCGGTACCAGTCGGAGGCGACGCGCTCGGCGGCCAGGTCCTGGTTGAGCATCACGTCGGTCTCGGCGGCCACGCGGCCCAGCGCCAGGTAGCTCAGGCCCGAGCCCACGAAGGCGATCAGCAGTACCAGGCCCAGCACCACGCCGAGCCGCTGGCCGATCGATCGGCCGGCGACGAGATGAATCATGGATGTCCCCCAGAGATGTCGATGTGCGTTGATGGACCCGCGCCCTGGCGGGCGCGGGACGCCTTTGACGGCGTTTCCGCTCCATATCGACGCCGGCGCCCGGAACTTGAATGACGGCGGCGACGCGGCCCGGCGTCTGCGTCTGCGATGCGTCATCCGTCACGCCCGGGCGCGGGCTGCCGCCCCGTCCGATCCGAGCCACCGCGCGGTCGTGCCCGCTTGATCCTCCGCAAGAGGGATCTCACTCCCCCGTCGGCTCCCCCAAGGTTGGCAAGTCGACGGCCGCGTCCGGTGGCAGAGTCGTCGCCTGGGACGAGCAGGACTCGTCATCGAAGCTGGAGAAGGCAATGCAAGGAATCGACAGTGGGCTGCGAGGCGATCGCAGCGGTGGCGGCACGGTGGAGCTGGCGATCCAGGTCCAGGCCTTGAAGACGCGGATGGACACGGTGCTGCCCACGCTGGCGACACGGGAACAGCTGGCGCAGGAGGTCGGGGCGCTGCGCAGCGAGATGAAGCACGAGATCGGCGCCCTGCGCAGCGAGATGAAGCAGGAGATCGGCGACCTGCGCAGCGAGGTGAAGCAGGAGATCGGCGCGCTTCGCGGCGAGTTGAAGCACGAGGTGGGCGCGTTGCGCGCCGAGATCAAGGACTCGATCGGCGGACTGCGCGCGGAAATGCATCAGACGGTGGCGAGTGCCATCAAGTGGGGGTTGGGGATCGGGCTCAGCGCGATCACCGCGGCGGCGGCCTTCGTGACCGTCATGTCGCCGCACTTTTCGTCCTTCTCGCGTGGCCGCGAGGCCGTGGCCGCCGTGGCGGCGGAGCCGGCCGAATTGCCGACCCGGCCGTGACGCCGTGACCCCGCGACCCGGCCGAGCTGCCGACGTGACCGTGGCCGAACGCCAAGCCGGCCGTGACCCGCTTCAGCCGCTGCTTCAGCCGCTGCTCCAGCTGCTGCTTCAGCTGCTGCTTCTACGCTGCTTCGCGCCGAAGCGCGCGGGGTCGACGGCCTCGGCCAGACTGGCCTCCATCGGCCACGGCGCGCCGGTGAGCTGCGCGGCGATGAGCTCCGCGCACAGCGTCGCCGAGGTGATGCCGCGCGAGCCCAGCGCGCCCAGCACCATCAGCCCGCGATGCCGCGGCCAGAAGCGCACCTGCTCGGCGCGCTGCGCGGGCGCTTGCGTCGGCACGGCACCGACGATCGGCAGCCGGTCAGGCACCAGGCTGCGCCAGCCCACGCGGCCAGTAAGGGGCAGTGGATCGTCATTGCGCGCGTCGATGGCGGGTGAGGGTGGTGTCGGCGCGTCGCTCAAGGCACCGGGCAGCAGCTCGGCCAGGCGCGCCAGGTTCTGCGCCTGATCCGCGGCGCGAAGCTGGGGCTCGGGGTCGTTGGCATCGGCGCTGGCGCCGAAGCACATCGTGCCGTCGGGCAGGCTCAAGGCGTAACCGAGCCCGGCCACCGGCAGGGCAAGCGCGCATGGCGAGCGATCCGCCGGCAGGGTGCTCAACTGCCCGCGCTGCGAGATCCACGGCCACGCCGGGCCGGCCGACCACTCCGCCATCAGCGCGGCATTGGCGGTGCCGCCGCAGAGCACGACCGCGTCGGCGGTCGCCAGCGTCGCCCCATCCGCCCCCAGCGCGATCCAGCGATCGCTGGCGTCGTCGCGCCGCAGGCCCGCCACGACGGCGCCCAGGCGCAGCGAGAAACCGGGACGGCCCGCCGCCTCGGCGAGCCAGGCCGCCGCGAGCGCCGGCGGCGACACCGCGCCTCCGCCTGGAAAGTGCCAGGCGGGCCGGCCCAGGGGCAGCTTGGCCAGGGCCGCGGCGGCGTCGGCGTCGAGCGCCTGGATGTATGCCTCCGGCAGGCCGCTGCGCACGAGCAGCTCGCGCATCTCGTCGAGCGCTTGCGGCGCGCGCTCGACCCGCAGCAGTCCCCATTGCAGCCAGGGCAGGGCGGGGGCGATCCGGCGCAGTTCGCGCTCGGTGGCCAGGGCCGCGGCCCGGTTGAAGCGCGCGTGCACCCCATCGTCGGCGTGGATCGTCCCGTGGAAGAGCCCGCCCGGATTGCCGGAGGCCTGGCCGGCCGGCGTGGGACCGGCCTCGAGCAC
Organism: Roseateles sp. 22389; assembly: GCF_052044995.1. NCBI lineage: Bacteria > Pseudomonadati > Pseudomonadota > Betaproteobacteria > Burkholderiales > Sphaerotilaceae > Roseateles > Roseateles sp. 22389. The sequence goes on along the minus strand of NZ_JBQEOF010000023.1, from coordinate 20,472 downwards.
CGTCACCCGCAGGCCTTCCCGCGTCAGCACCCGGGCGCAGGCCGCGCCCGCCAGGCCGGCGCCGACGATCACCACGTCGCGCGGCGCAGGATGCGGCGCGGCGCGGCCGGGTGGCGCCGGCGCGCGGTGGCGCGGCGCGAAGCTCGCGACGGTCGTCGCCCATTTGCCGCCGGTGCCGGGCCGCTTCTCGACCTGGAAACCCGCGGCCGTGAGTCCGTCGCGCACCGGTCGCGCCACGCTCCAGGTCGCGGCCGTGGCGTCGGGCGCGGCCAGCCGGCCGGTCTGGCGCAGCACGGCGTCGTCCCACAACTCGGGGTTCTTCGCCGGCGCGAAGCCGTCCAGGAAAAACGCGTCGACCGACGCCACCAGCTCCGGCATCCATTCGCGCGCGTCGCCCAGCGCCAGCATCAGCCGCACCCGGCCGTCCTCGAAATCGAGCACGTGCAGGTTGGGCGTGAGCGGCGGCCAGGCCTCGATCAGCTGCGCGGCCAGCTCGGGCGCCGGCGAAGCGGCATGGGCGCGCGCCAGGTCCTCGCGGGTCAGCGGGTGCTTCTCGAGGCTGAGGAAGACCAGGCGCTCGCAGCGCGAGGGATCCTCACGCCATGCGGCCCAGGTCGCCAGGAAGTTGTTGCCCAGGCCGAAGCCGGTCTCCAGCACGACGAAGCGCGTGCGGCCGGCCCAGCGGCCGGGCAGGCCATTGCCGGCCAGGAAGACCTGCCGCGCCTGCTCGAAGGCGCCGAAGGGGGCGTGGTAGAGGTCGCCGAAGTCCGGCGCATGGGGCACGGCGCCGGAGAAGTCGACGCGGGCGGGGACGATGGGCGCGGTCTTCATGGGGAGTGGCCGCGAGTATGCCCAAGCCGGGCGGGCGCAGCCGCCGGTGGCAGCGGAAACGAAAACGGCGCCGATGACGGCGGAAAAGAAAACGGCGCCGATGACGGCGCCGTGGTCTGCCGGCTGAAGGCCGATCAGGAGGTCGACTTCGGGCGCGTCAGCGCCGCGCCGGCCGGGCGGTTGCCCTGGCTGCCATGACGGCTGCCCTGGCCCTGGCCTTGACCGTGGCGCTGGCCGCCGGCGTTCTGGCCCGACGAGGCGCGCTGGCCTTGTCCTTGGCCACCTTGGCCGCCTTGGCCGTGACCCTGGCGCTGCTGGCCCTGGCCGCTGCCCGAGCCACCGCTGCGCTGGCCGCCTTGCGCGCCCTGCGCCGGACGACCGCCCTGGCCGCCGCCCTGCGGCCGACCCTGGCCTTGCGGACGACCGCCATTGCCGCCGCCGCCACGACGGCCACCGCCGCCGCCGGCCGGACGCGGCGACCCCAAGGACTTGCCCACGCCGCCGTTGAGGACCATGCGGCCCATCACGATCGGTTCGGCCTTGGCGTTCGGGTCCGGCTCGAAGCCGGGGACCACCTCACGCGGGATCTCGCGTTTGATCAGCTTCTGGATGTCGCGCAGGAAACCTTCCTCGTCGACGCACACCAGCGACAGCGCCTCGCCCTGCGCGCCCGCGCGGCCGGTGCGGCCGATGCGGTGCACGTAGTCCTCGGCGACGTTGGGCAGCTCGTAGTTGATGACGTGCGGCAACTGGTCGATGTCGATGCCGCGCGCGGCGATGTCGGTCGCCACCAGCACCTTCAGGTCGCCGCTCTTGAACTCCGACAGCGCCTTGGTGCGGGCGCCCTGGCTCTTGTTGCCGTGGATCGCCATCGCGGTGATGCCCTGCTTGTCCAGGAACTCGGCCAGGCGGTTGGCGCCGTGCTTCATCCGCGTGAACACCAGCACCTGATGCCAGTCGTGCTTGGTGATCAGGTGGGCCAGCAGTTCCTTCTTCTTGTCGCGGTCGACCGGATGGATGCGCTGCGCGATCGTGTCGGCCGTCGCGTTGCGGCGCGCGACCTCGATCAGGCCCGGGTTGTCCAGCAGGCGGTCGGCCAGCGCCTTGATCTCGTCGCTGAAGGTCGCCGAGAACAGCAGGCTCTGCTTCTTGGCCGGCAGCAGCGCCAGCACCTTCTTGATGTCGTGGATGAAGCCCATGTCCAGCATGCGGTCGGCTTCGTCCAGGACCAGGATCTCGACCTTGGACAGGTCCAGCGTGCCTTGCTGCGCGTGGTCCAGCAGGCGGCCCGGCGTCGCCACCAGGATGTCCACGCCCTTGCGCAGCTTGTCGATCTGCGGCTGCATGCCGACGCCGCCAAACATCACCATGCTGGTCAGCGGCAGGTACTTGCCGTAGGTGCGCACGCTTTCCTCGACCTGCGCGGCCAGTTCGCGCGTCGGCGTCAGCACCAGCGCGCGGATGGCGATGCGGCCCTTGGCGTCGCGCACCGGCTTGCCGGCGGACAGGCGCTCGAGCACGGGGAGGGTGAAGCCGGCGGTCTTGCCGGTGCCGGTCTGGGCGCCGGCCATCAGGTCGCCGCCGGTCAGGACGGCGGGAATCGCCTGGCTCTGGATGGGGGTGGGGGTCGAGTAGCCGGCATCGGCGATCGCGCGGAGCAGGGGCTGGGAGAGCCCCAGTGCGTCAAAACTCATAAGCTGCTTTGTTCGTGCCCGGACGGGCTTTGTGTGCAGCACGCCGGCCGGTGAGGCCTGGCGCCAGTCTTCGGCTGCCGTGGGAGAGCGTGAGCTCAGAAATGAAAACCGCGGCAAGACTGAGCCGCGGTGATGGGCGGGATTGTAGCCGAGGGGTGTCCCTCCACCGGGGGAAGGGTCCCGCCCGAAGTGGGAAGGATGCAAGTTCCGCACGGGTTGCTCACGGGATCGACACGGGCCGCGGACAGCTTCGCGCAAGCTCGGTGACAGCCGTCGCTCAGCCGCGCATGTCGGCGCCCGCAGTCGTGTTTCGGCGCGGTAAACCGCGGGTAAAAAGGGCCGCGAGGTCCGTGCTGATCGGCCTTCGGACGGGGTTGCGGCGGCATAGTCTTGCGCCAGTGTTTCCACTTGTCCCCTTGTCCATGAGCGCCTTGTTTCCCGATCCTGCCGCCGGCACCCACTTGCTGCTGCTGGACCCCGACCCGCATGCGCGCCTGCGATTCGCCGGCCTGATGCGGGCCTGGGGCTTTCGCGTCACCGACAGCAGCGAGCCGGCCCTGCTGGACCGCGTGCCGCTGCTGCCGGTGGACCTGGCCCTGATCGATCCGAGCGACGCGCGGGAGGCCGGCTGGGGCGCGCTGACGCGCTTGAGGCAGCGCTCGCGGTTGCCGGTGATCGTGCTGCTGCAGCAGGACAGCACGCTGGAGCGGGTGCTGGCGCTGGAGCGCGGCGCGGATGCGGTGCTGGCCAAGGACGGCGAGCCGCGTGAGTTGCAGGCGCGCATCAAGGCCTTGCTGCGGCCGCGTGAAGGGGATGCGGCGGAGGTGCTGATGTTCGGGCGATTCAGGCTCGAGCCGATGACCCGCCGCCTGACCGGGCCGGGGGGCTTCTGCGTGGTGCTGTCGCAGAGCGAATACAAGCTGCTGCGCGCGTTCCTGGAGCGACCGCACAGCGTGCTGCAGCGGCAGGAACTGCTGCATCTGGCGCGCGGCGACGGCGTCACCGCGCTGGAGCGCAGCGTGGACCTGATGGTCTCGCGGCTGCGGCAGAAGCTGCACGACGCCCCCAGTTCGCCGTTGATCCGGACCGTGCGGGGGATCGGGTATCTGTTTGATCCGCCGTTGAGGTGAAGGAAGAAGCGGGCGGACTGCCATCGCCGCTGGCCCTCACCCCTCCCTCTCCCGCAAGCGGGCGAGGGTGTTCGACCGAGCGGCTGAAGACGGCAGTGGCCTGCGGCGGGGGGCGGGAAAGACAGGCGCTTACTTCGCGGCGACCGACGCCCAGCGCAGCTCGAACCAGTTGTCCGGGCGATGGACCACCGTCACGTTGGCGCGCGTCGCCCACGGGATCATCTGGCGGTGCAGCGGGATCAGGTGCACCTGCGACCGGAATTCCCGCAGCGCGGCCTTGATCAGCTCCTCGCGTTTCTTCGGATCGGCTTCCTCGCTGGACTGCGCGGCCAACTGGTCGAACTTGTCGTCCGTCCAGTTGCCGAAGTTGTACTGCCCCACCGACTTCTCGCCGCGGTTGCGCATCAGCGGCGTCATCGCGACTTCGGCATCGGTGATGCTGCCGCCCCAGCCATACATGTAGAGGCTGGTGTCCAGCTTCTCCAGCTTGGGGAACATCAGCACGCGTGGCTGCGCATTGACCTTCACCTTCACCTTGAGCTGCGACCACATCGAGGCCAGCGCCAGGCAGATGCGTTCGTCGTTGATGTAGCGGTTGTTGGTGCAGTCGAGCGTGACCTCGAAGCCGTTGGCATAGCCGGCGTCGGCCATCAGCTTGCGCGCCGCCGCCAGGTCGTAGGGCAGCCGGGTCTCGAGCTGCGGGTCGTTGAACGCGCCCAGCGGCGAGGGCGTCAGCCCGCCGGTGGGCAGGCTCAGGCCGTTCATCAGCTTGGTGCGCAGCGTCTGGATGTCCACCGCCTGGTAGAGCGCCTGGCGCACCCGCAGGTCCTTGAACGGGTTCTTGTCGCCCGGCACCTTCCCGTACAGCAGCTTGTCGCGCGCCTGATCCATGCCGATGAAGACGATGCGGTTCTCCGGGCCTTCCTGGACCTTCACCTGCGGCGTCTGCTTGAGCTTGGGGATGTCGCGCGGCGAGGGATCCAGCACGAAGTCGATCTCGCCCGAGACCAGCGCCGCCAGCCGCGTCGCGTCGTTGGCGATCGGCGTGTAGACGGCGTCCTGCACGTTGCCGTCGAACTGGCCCCACCACGCCGGATTGCGCTTGAAGGTGGTGCGGATGCCGGGTTCGCGCGCCGTCATCTGGTAGGGGCCGGTGCCGTTCGCATGCGTCGCGGCGTAGGTCTCCTGCTTGTCCTTGAAGTTCTGCGGCTTGACGACGTTGTGCTGCTCGCACCAGCGCTTGCTCATGATGAACAGCGTGTCCAGGTGCTGCAGGAAGATGGGGTTGACCTTGTCGAGCTGGAATTCGACGGTGAAGTCGTCGATCTTGCGCGGCGTGCCCACGGCCTGCGCGTAGACGCTGATCTGCGAGTACGGGTCCTTCGCCCGGTTGATCGAGAACACGACGTCGTCGGCGGTGAACGGCGAGCCGTCGTGGAACTTCACCCCCTGGCGCAGCTTGAGCCGCCACAGCGTCGGCTTGAGCTGGGTCCACTCGGTGGCAAGACCCGGCACCAGGTTGAGCTGGCGGTCGCGCGAGACCAGCCGCTCGTAGACCTGGCCGTTCATCGCGTTGGTGACGATCTCGTTCTGCGAATGCGGATCGGCCGTCTGCATGTCGCCCTGGCTGGCCCAGCGCAGCGTCTGGGCCTGCGCGCCGCCGGCGATCAGGGCCAGCGCCAGCGGCAGCGCGCCCAGCGCGGCGCGGGCGGCCCGGGCGGTGGTGGCGCGAGGCGTGCGCGGACGGACGGAGATGGAACGGAACGGCAGGGTGGTCATCTCGGTGCGAACAGGAAGGGCAGGGCGGTCGAGTTTAGGGGCATGGGCGGAAGCTGCGACAATGCCGGCCTATTGCCCGGGCGAGCCACCACCGCCCATGCACGCCCCGGCCCCTGGATCGCCCCGCGATCCCCGGCGCCCGAGGGGCCCCCAGGTCAACCCACGAAACGCTGAAGAACCATCGCCATGGCTCAATACGTCTTTTCGATGAACCGCGTCAACAAGACGGTTCCCCCGAAACGCCACATCCTCAAGGACATCTCGCTGTCCTTCTTCCCGGGCGCCAAGATTGGCGTGCTGGGCCTGAACGGCTCGGGCAAGTCCACGCTGCTGAAGATCATGGCCGGCGTCGACAAGGAGATCGAGGGCGAGGCGATCCCGATGCCCGGCATCAAGATCGGCTACCTGGAGCAGGAGCCCAAGCTCAACCCCGACCAGACCGTGCGCGAAGCGGTCGAGGAAGGTATCGGCGGGGTTTTGGCCGCCAAGAAGCGCCTGGACGAGGTCTATGCCGCCTATGCCGAGCCGGACGCCGACTTCGACGCGCTGGCCGCCGAGCAGGGCGAGCTGGAAGCCATCATCGCCGCCGCCGGTTCCGAGAACACCGACCTGCAATTGGAACTGGCCGCCGACGCGCTGAACCTCCCGCCCTGGGACGCCAACATCGGCGTGCTGTCCGGCGGCGAGAAGCGCCGCGTCGCGCTGTGCCGCCTGCTGCTGTCCAAGCCCGACATGCTGCTGCTGGACGAACCGACCAACCACCTGGACGCCGAATCGGTCGAGTGGCTGGAGCAGTTCCTGCAGCGCTTCCCCGGCACCGTGGTGGCCATCACCCACGATCGCTACTTCCTGGACAACGCCGCCGAGTGGATCCTGGAACTGGACCGCGGCCACGGCATCCCCTGGAAGGGCAACTACTCCGACTGGCTGGACCAGAAGGAACGCCGCCTGGAGCAGGAGCAGAAGTCCGAGGACGCCCGCGCCAAGGCGATGAAGGAAGAACTGAAGTGGGTGCGCTCGAACGCCAAGGGCCGCCAGGCCAAGAGCAAGGCGCGTCTGGCCCGCTTCGAGGAACTGAGCGACGTCGAATACCAGAAGCGCAACGAGACCAACGAGATTTTCATCCCCGTGGCCGAGCGCCTGGGCAATGAGGTGATCGAGTTCGAAGGCGTGACCAAGTCCTTCGGCGACCGCGTGCTGATCGACAACCTGTCGTTCAAGGTCCCGCCGGGCGCGATCGTTGGCATCATCGGCCCCAACGGCGCCGGCAAGTCGACGCTGTTCCGCATGATCCAGGGCGTCGAGCAGCCGGATTCCGGCACGGTCAAGATCGGCAAGACGGCCAAGCTGGCCTTCGTCGACCAGAGCCGCCAGAGCCTGGATGCCAACAAGACGGTGTGGGAAGACGTTTCGGGCGGCCTGGACAACATCGTCGTGGGCAAGTTCGTGATGCCGTCGCGCGCCTACATCGGCCGCTTCAACTTCAAGGGCAACGACCAGCAGAAGATGGTCGGCCAGCTCTCCGGCGGCGAGCGCGGCCGCCTGCACCTGGCCAAGACCCTGGCCCAGGGCGGCAACGTGCTGATGCTGGACGAACCGTCCAACGACCTGGACGTCGAAACCCTGCGCGCGCTGGAAGAGGCGCTGCTGGAGTTCGGCGGCTCGGCGATGGTGATCTCGCACGATCGCTGGTTCCTGGACCGCATCTGCACCCACATCCTGGCCTGCGAGGGCGACTCGCAGTGGTTCTTCTTCGACGGCAACTTCCACGAGTACGAAGCCGACAAGAAGAAGCGTCTGGGCGAGGAAGGCGCGCGTCCCAAGCGCGTGCGTTTCAAGCCGATCACCTGATCGGCCTGGCCTCCCACCCCCCCCCGATCCGCGCCCTCTGGGGCGGATCGCGCCAGGCGCCCGCGAGGCCTCGATTTCAAGAGGCGTCGCGGGCGTTTTTCATTGGGGGCGATTCATTTCACGAATCTTTACGGCGCACCCATGGGCGATTGACGCGCGCCGCCGACCATCTCCTCACCCCCAAACGAATTGGAGATTCCGAGATGGTCAAACGCATTACCCGACCCCTCACGATGCTGGCGCTGGCCGCGAGCCTGGGCCTGGGCGCGCTGGTGGCGCAGGCCCAACCCGCCCCGGGCGACATGCCGCCGCCTCCGCATGCGATGCATCGCGGCCACGACTTCGACGGGTTCGCGATGCAGGGTCGCCTGCTGAAGGAAGCCGGGGTCACCGACGCCCAGCGCGCCCAGCTCAAGCAGATCTTCGAAGCCGCCCGCAACGACCTGAAGGGCCAGCGCGAGACCGGCCGGCAGCTGCACGAGCGCATGGAAGCGCTGTTCACCGCGCCCACCGTCGATGCCAACGCGGTCGAGCAGCTGCGCCAGCAGATCGCCGCGCAGCACGAGGTCGCCTCCAAGCGCCTCACGCTGGCGATGATCGACGCGTCGCGGGTGCTCACGCCTGAGCAGCGCGCCAAGATCGCCGAGCTCAAGAAGCAGCAGCGCGAGAAGATGAAGCAGCGCATGAAGGATCGCGGCCAGCACCGGAAGGACCGCCAGGGCGCGAATCCGGACAACCCGGTGCCGCAGCCTTTCACCGAACGCTGAACGCGAGAGGCCGGCTATGCTTCAGTCTTTCGATGAGTCCGCGGCGCGCGGCCTGGCCGATCCGGCCCGGTCGGTGGCCGCCTCGCAACGCCCGATGAATCCACGACTGCTCCTGATCGACGACGACGCCCGGCTCACCGCGATGCTGGGCGACTACCTCAGCAGCGCCGGCTTCGACGTGAGCTTCGCCGGCTCGCTGGCGCAAGGGCGCTCGGAGCTGGAGGCCGGCCAGTTCGAGCTGCTGGTGCTGGACCTGATGCTGCCCGACGGCGATGGCCTCGAGTTCTGCCGCCAACTGCGCGGTGACAAGCGCTGGCGCCGCCTGCCGGTGCTGATGCTGTCGGCCCGCGGCGAGCCGATGGACCGCATCCTGGGCCTGGAGCTCGGTGCCGACGACTACCTGCCCAAGCCCTTCGAGCCCCGCGAGCTGCAGGCCCGGGTGAAGGCGCTGCTGCGCCGCACCGAGCCGCAGGCGATGGGGGACGAGGTGCTGCGCTTCGGGCGGCTGGAGATCGACCTCGCGGCGCGCCAGGTGCGCCTGGACGGCAATGCCTGCGACCTGACCAGCCACCAGTTCGACCTGCTGGTCGTGCTGGCGCAGAGCCCGGGTCGCGTGCTGTCCCGCGACCAGATCATGGACGCGCTCAAGGGCCATCCGCTGGAAGCCTTCGACCGCTCGATCGACGTGCACATCTCCCGCATCCGCTCGGTGATCGAGGACGACCCCAAGAACCCGAGACGGGTGCTGACGGTGCGCGGCGCCGGCTACGTGTTCGCACGCAAGCAGGACGCCGAAGGCCTCGAGTAAGTGAAGGCGCTGTACCTCCGCATCTACGTCACCGTCGTGGTGGTGTTGCTGGCCTTCGCGCTGGGCTCGGCCTGGCTGTTCCAGGGCCGCATCGAGCAGGAGCGCGGCACCTTCGAGCAGGCGGCCTCCGAGCGGCTGGTGGCGCTCGCGGTGCTGGTGCAGCGCGCCTTGCCGCCGTCGACCGCCTCCGTCGACGAACAGGCCGATGCCGTCGAGGACTGGGGCCAGCGCCTGCGCATGGCCCTGGCGCTGGAGGATGCGCGCGGGCGCCGCATCGGCGCCTCGCCGCTGTTCGAGCGCCGCGAGGACCTGCCCGGCTCGCGGGTGCAGCGTGTGCCGCTGGATGACGGCCGTCACCTGCTGTTCCTGCGCCTGGCGCGTCCGCCCGGCGCGTCCGGTCCGATGGGGCAGGACAAGCTCGAGGCCGAGGCGCGCGCCGCGAGCGGACCCCGCCGCGTCTTCCGCGAGCGTCGTGATCCCTTCGTCGACGGTCCGCCGCCCGAGCCGCGTGATCCCGGGCGCCGGGAAGGCCGGACCGAGATGGACCAGATGCGCCAGCGCATGCTGGACCGGCTCGAGCAGCAGCGCCGCGAGGAAAACGCGGCCTCCTGGGTGCCGGGCTGGGTGCCGCGCCCGAGCGGAGAGGCGCTGGCGGTGTTGCTCGCGGTGCTGTTCCTGGCGGTGGCCGGCGGCGCGTACCCGGTCGTGCGCCGGCTCACGCGGCGGCTCGAATCACTGAAGTCGGGCGTCGAGCAGTTCGGCTCCGGGGACCTGAGCTTCCGCGTGCAGGACAACGGCAAGGACGAGGTCGCGGCGCTGGCCACCAGCTTCAACCGGGCGGCCGAGCAGATCGAGACGCTGCTGCGTTCCCACAAGAGCCTGCTGGCCAACGCCAGCCACGAGCTGCGCTCGCCGCTGGCGCGGCTGAAGATGGCGTTCTCGATGCTGGACGACGCCTCGCCGGCGCAGCGGGCGCGGCTCGGCCAGGAGATCAACACCAACATCGCCGAACTGGATGCGCTGGTCGAGGAAGTGCTGCTCGCCAGCCGCCTGGAGGGCGGCGCGCAGTCGCTGCGGCTCGAGCCGGTGGACCTGCTCGCGATCGCCGCCGAATCGGCCGCGCAGGGCGGCGCCGAGCTGGAGGTCGAGGAGGGCCTGGGCCAGTTGACGCTCCGGGGCGACGATCGCCTGTTGCGTCGCGCGCTGCGCAACCTGCTGGAGAACGCGCGCCGCTACGGCGGCCCGGTGGTCGAGCTGAAGGTGCGTCGCGCCGGCCAGGACCGCATCGAGCTGCAGGTGTGCGACCGTGGCCCGGGCGTGCCTGAGCCGATGCGCGAGCGGATCTTCGAGGCCTTCTTCCGCCTGCCTGGCCATGCCGAGGTGTCCGGCGGCGTGGGCCTGGGGCTGAACCTCGTCAAGCAGATCGCCACCGCCCACCAGGGTACGGTGCGCTGCGACGCCCGGGAGGGCGGCGGCAGCTGCTTCGTGATCACGCTGCCGCTGAACTGAGCGCTCGTGGGGGGCGAAGACCCCTCACCCCCACCCTCTCCCCGCAAGCGGGGAGAGGGAGTTCCATTGGGTGCGTGGGCTCCTTCTCCCTCAGCGCCCAACGCCACTGCTCACTCCCTCGCCCCCAGAGGGGGAGCGGGGAGAGGGAGTTTCATTGGGGCTTACTCCCTCGCCCCCAGAGGGGGAGAGGGCGGGGGTGAGGGGGCTCGTCGCAGGATCTCAGTCGATCCACGCAGCCCGCTCCGGGAAGTTCAAGCCTCTCTGACTTCCCGCCGATGCACGAGTGCCAGCAGCACGCTCAATCCCAGCGCGGCCGCCGCCAACCCGACCGACGCCGCGCTCCAGAACCCACGCGCGCCCTGCATGACGGCCGGCAACTCGACCTCATGCTCCCCGAAGGCGAGCCAGTAGCCCCCGCCCAGTCCGAGCCCCCAGATCGCGAACGCATAGATCAGCATCGGCGCGGTCGCGATGTGATGCGCGCGCAGCACGAAGGCCGCGACCGTCTGTCCGGCGTCCGACACGTGGAACAGCCACAGCCAGCCCAGCAGCGGCAGTGCCGCGGCGACGATGGCCGCATCGCTGGTGTAGAGCCCCAGCACCTGCTCCCGCAGCGCGAAGATGACCCCGCCCAGCACGAAGGCGATGGCCAGCGCGATCTCCAACCCATGCCAGCCGAGCCGCCGCGCGGCCGCGTAGTCGCGGGCCCCCAGCGCCTGGGCCACCAGCGTGCTGCAGGCGTTGGCCTGCGCCAGCGGCAGCATGAACATCATCGCCACCAGGTTCGCGCAGAGCTGATGGCCGGCCACCGGCGTCGTGCCCAACCGCGCGATGAAGATCGCCATGAAGGTGAAGCCGGTGACCTCGATCAGCACCGAGGCGCCCATCGGCACGCCGAGCTTGACCAGGCGGACCAGCGTCGCCCGGCGCGGCCGGTGCAGCCCCGTCCCGGCGAACCCGAACGGCGCATAGAACGGGTCGCGCTTGAGCACGACGAGCGCGATCAGCAGCTGGCTCCACATCACGATCGCCGTCGCGATCGCGCAGCCCACCGCCCCCAGCGGCGGCACCTGCAGCGGTCCGACCGAGAAGCCAGCGATCAGCAGCGCGCTGGCCGGGAATTTCAGCAGCAGCCCGCCGATCTGCAGCGCCATCACCGCCTTGGGCCGCGACACCGCCGTGTTGAAGCCGCGATAGGCCGTGAACAGCAGCGCGGCCGGCAGCGCGATGCCCAGCATGCGCAGGTAGTCCCGCACCTTGACGGCGATCTCCGGGCTCACCTGCGAGATCGCCAGGAAGGGCTGCGGGAACCAGAGGATCAACTCGCCCACGACCGTCAGCGCGAGCGCCAGCCAGGCGGCCTGATGCAGGCTGTCGCCGGCCTCGGTCATGCGCCTGGCGCCGAACAGCTGCCCCGCCACCGGCGAGATCGCCAGCACCACGCCCATCAGCCCGACGAACACCGAGGTGTAGACCGCCGAGCCCACCGCCAGCGCCGCCAGGTCGATCGCGGAATGCCGCGCCACCAGCAGCGTGTCGATCGTGGAGTAGGCGAGCACCGCCAGTTGGCCGATGAACACGGGCCAGGCCAGCGGCAGGATCTGGCGCAGGCTCTGGAGGCGTCCGCCCAGCACTGCCCGTGCGCCGGCGTTCGCGGCGTGGTCGGCGTCCGCGGTGTCGGTCAAACGGACTCCCCGCCGGCCGCGTCCTGCTCCGTCGCACCCGGATCCGGCGGCGTCGCGTCGCCGCGCCGCTCGATGGCCCGCTCCGCATAGCGGTTGAAGCGCCAGGCCGTGCCCTCGAGCGTGATCCGCCGCCAGGTCGCGCGCTTCTCGCCCGGCGTGAACACCGGCCAGTTCTGGACCTCGTCGAAGCTGCGGCCGCAGCCCTTGCAGAGTTCGTCGCCCTGGCTGGTCGAGCAGATCGCGATGCAGGGTGCGTCCGGCGTCGTGTCGTACCAGCGCATCCAGGCGCCGAGCGCCGGGGCGGGCATCGAGTCCTCGTCGCACTCGGTTTCGTGGTGGAAGACCATCAGCGCGTAGACCTCGGCCAGGGCGCGCAGCTCGGGGCCCAGCGACACGCCGTCGCCCGGCGCGCGCTGGCGCCACCAGTTGATGGCGGATTCGATGTCGGTGATGTGGATGCCAGCCATCTCAGCCATCTCAATAGTCGATGCCCATCGCGCCGCGCACCTCGCGCAGCGTCTTGCGCGCCACTGCACGGGCACGTTCCGTGCCGACCTCGACGATCCAGTGCACCTTCTTCGGGTCGGCCAGCAGCTCGTCGGCGCGCTCGCGCCACGGCGCCTGCTCGTCGTGGATCGCCTCGATCAGCGGCTGCTTGCAGTCCAGGCAGCCGATGCCCGCGCTGCGGCAGCCGGACTCCACCCAGGCGCGGGTGTCGCTGTCGGCATAGACCTTGTGCAAGGCCCAGACCGGGCAGCGCTCGGGCTCGCCGGGATCGCCGCGGCGCACCCGCTGCGGGTCGGTCTGCATCGTGCGCACCTTCTCCGCGACGACCTCCGGCGCGTCGCGCATCGCGATCGCGTTGCCGTGGGTCTTGCTCATCTTGCGGCCGTCCAGGCCGGGCAGGCGCGAGGTCTCGGTCAGCAGCGCCTGCGGCTCGGGGAACAGCGGCGCCGCCTGCTGGCGGTAGAGGTGGTTGAAACGCCGCGCGACCTCGCGCGTCACCTCGACGTGCGGCGCCTGGTCCTCGCCGACCGGCACGAAGGCCGCCCTGTAGATCAGGATGTCCGCCGCCTGCAGCAGCGGATAACCGAGGAAGCCATAGGTGGCCAGCTCGCGGTTTTCCGCCACCAGCTCCTTGTAGCTGGGCATGCGCTCGAGCCAGCTCGATGGGGTGCTCATCGCCAGCAGCGTGAACAGCTCGGCGTGCTCGGGCATGCGGCTCTGGATGAACAGCGTCGCCTGGGCCGGGTCGATGCCGGCGGCCAGCCAGTCCACGACCATGTCGTAGACGCTCTGCTCCAGGCCTTCCCGGTGCTGGTAATGGGTGGTCAGCGCATGCCAGTCGGCGACGAAGAAGAAGCAGTCGTAGGCCGCCTGCAGCCGCACCCAGTTCTTCAGGGCGCCGTGGTAATGGCCGAGGTGCAACGCGCCGGTGGGGCGCATGCCGGAGAGCACGCGCTGGCGCGGGAGGGGAGGCGGATGGTCGGTCATGGCGGCGGGCTGGGCGGTGGCCGCGGCGCGAGACGGTCGCACCGCGAGGCGGGGCGGGCGGCCGTCCGGGCGAGCGGCGGGAGGGCGATTGTAGGGAGGCATGGCCCGCGCGACGGCCGGTCATGCCCATGCCCTTGGCTACACTGCCGGCCCATGAAGCACATCGTGATCCTGATCTCCGGCCGCGGCTCCAACATGGAGGCCATCGTGCAGGCCTGCGCCGCCGGCGGATGGCCGGCGCGCATCGCCGCGGTGATCAGCAACCGGCCGGACGCCGCCGGGCTGGCGTTCGCGCAGGCGCATGGCGTGCCCACCGCGGTCGTCGACCACAAGGCCTTCGGCAAGGGCGACGCCGCGCGCGTCGCGTTCGACGCCGAGCTGCAGCGCGTCATCGACGGCTTCAGCCCCGACCTGATCGTGCTGGCCGGCTTCATGCGCATCCTGACGCCGGGCTTCACCGCCCACTACGCGGGGCGCCTGCTCAACATCCATCCCTCGCTGCTGCCGGCCTTCCCGGGTCTGCACACGCACCAGCGCGCCATCGAGGCCGGCTGCCGCGTGGCCGGCGCGACGGTCCACTTCGTGACCGCGGAGCTGGACCACGGGCCGATCGTCGCGCAGGCGGTGGCGCCGGTGCTGGACGGTGACGACGAGGCGGCGCTGGCGGCCCGGGTGCTGCGGCTCGAGCACCGCATGTATCCGAGCGCGGTGCGCTGGTTCGTCGAAGGCCAGTTGGCCGTCGAGGGCGCCCGCGTGCGCCACGCCGGCGGCGAGCCGCAGATGTTCAGCTGAGGCCGGGCCGGCCGGGCGCTCAGCCCAGCATGCCGGCCAGGAAGTTGATCGTCAGCGCCAGCACGACGGTATTGAACACGAAGGCCTGTACCGCCTGCACCAGCACGAGCCGCCGGATCGGCCGCGAACTCACGACGACGTCCGAGGTCTGCGAGGTCGCCGCCACCGTCGCGGCGAAGTAGAGGAAGTCGATGTAGTCGGGCGCCTCTTCGTCGCCGGGGAACTCCAGCCCGTGCGGCGCCTTGGGTCCGCAATGGAAGAGCGAGGCGTAGGCCAGTCCGAACTCGACCGGCAGCAGCAGCCAGGAGCCGGTCAGCGTCGCCGACGCCACCAGGAGGTGCGGCCAGGCTTTCAGCAGGCCGGCTTCCTTGACCTGGGCAAGCTCCAGCGCGATCGCCGCCATGCTCGCGGCGCCGCCGAGGATGGCCAGCGCCAGCACCGTCGGCACGCTGTCGGCGACGGCGCGGGCCTGCTCCTCGACGTCTTCGGCGTCGGTGTGGAACATCCGCCAGCCGATCAGCAGCAGGTAGGTCCAGACGCCGGCGCTCCAGCCCAGCAGCAGGCGGGTGTGCCAGGCCAGCTCCATCGGCCAGGAGGCTGCCAGCAACGCACCCGTCGCCGCGCCGATCAGCAGGCGCGGTCGGCGCTGGATCTGGTGCAGTAGCGGCATGGCGGGAGAGGGCCTCAGTCGCCGATCCGGGCGAAGCGGGGCACGGCGCGGCCGTCCACCTCGACGCTGCCGAAGAACATCGCGTGGGGGCGGACCCAGAGGCCCGAGTCGCCGTACAGCGGGCGGTAGAGCACCAGCGGCTCCAGCGTTTCGCTGTGGCGCACGACGCCGCGGACTTCGTACTCGCCGCCCTTGTAATGGCGGTAGCGCCCGGGCGGCGCCTCGGGCAGCGGGGCGAGCGGGTCGCCGGCGCCGTGGCTGGAGGGGAGCGCGGCGGGCGCGGCGCTGGGGTGGGGGGAGGGCGGGGCGTCGCTCATGCGGGAAGGCTCGGGGATAATCCGGCGATGCATCCTAATGCCCTTCTTGAACTCTGCGCCGAACTGGTGGACAGCCTGCTGCTGTTCGACAAGCCGGCCGACGCCCTGGTCTCCGACTTCTTCCGCGCCAACAAGGCCCTCGGCCAGCGCGAGCGCCACACCATCGCCGAAACCGCCTACGCCGTGCTGCGCCAGCGCCCGCTGCTGCAGCACCTGGCCCAGTCCGGCCGCGGTCCGATGGCGCGGCGCCTGGCGATCCTCGCCTGGGCCGGCAACGAAGCGTTCCTGCGTGGTGCGCTCAAGGACGAGGAGCAGCAGTGGCTCAAGCAGGTGGGGTCCATCGACCGCGCCAAGCTGCCCGAGAAGCTGCGCCACAACCTGCCCGACTGGCTGGTCGAGCCGCTGAAGGCGCGCCTGGGCGACGAGCAGTTCTGGCAGCTGGCCGACGCCGTCAACGCGGCCGCGCCGCTGGACCTGCGCGTGAACCTGCTCAAGGCCAAGCGCGAAGAGGTGCAGGCGGCGCTGAAGGACAAGGGCTTCAATTCGACGCCGACGCCGTATTCGCCCTGGGGTCTGCGCCTGGACGGCAAGCCCGCGCTGCAGAAGCTGGACGTCTTCACCAGCGGCCAGGTCGAGGTCCAGGACGAGGGCAGCCAGTTGCTGTCGCTGCTGACCGAGGCCAAGCGGGGCGAGATGGTGGTCGACTTCTGCGCCGGCGCCGGCGGCAAGACACTCGCGCTGGGCGCCGCGATGCGCAACACCGGCCGGCTGTATGCGTTCGACGTGTCCGGACACCGGCTGGACAAGCTCAAGCCCCGGCTGGCGCGCAGCGGGCTGTCCAATGTCTACCCGGTCCAGATCAGCAATGAGCGCGACGACCGGATCAAGCGCCTGGCCGGCAAGATCGACCGGGTGCTGGTGGACGCGCCGTGCTCGGGCCTGGGCACCTTGCGCCGCAATCCCGACCTGAAGTGGCGCCAGTCGCCCGACAGCGTCAAGGAACTGCATGCCAAGCAGGTGGCGATCCTGAACAGCGCCGCCCGCCTGCTCAAGCCGGGCGGCCGACTGGTCTATGCGACCTGCTCGCTGCTGGATGCCGAGAACGAGGCCGTCGCCCAGGTCTTCTCCGAAGCCCATCCCGATTTCACGCTGCAGCCGGCCCAGGAGGTTCTGGCCCATGCGCAGGTCGACGCCGAGCAGGCCATGGCGCTGTCCGACAACGGTTACCTGCGCTTGTGGCCGCACCGCCATCACAGCGACGGTTTCTTCGCGGCCGTCTGGGAACGCAAGAAGTAAGGCGAACAGGCCCGGCTGGCGCCGTGCAATTCTTATAACGAACTAATCACCTGACGGACCGCGCTGCGAACCGGATCGCTGGCGTTCGAGGGCCTGCGGGGTTCGTTCGATGGATCACGAAGTCAGGCCATTCCAACCCTGGTGCGTCAAAAGCAGGCGGGAAAGCCGGTCTGATTTGGGCGATTTCTAGAGGGCCTCGCCTACAATCGTGGCTTCCTGTGGACAACTGGCTCCTCGCGAGCAGGGTTAGGACCGAATGAACGTATTGATGTCTGTGCACGATGCCGTCCTCAACTGGATGATCGACGGCTTCACCGGCGCCAGCTGGTGGCAGATCGTGGTCTTCACGCTGGTGGTGACGCACATCACCATCGCCGGGGTGACGATCTTCCTGCACCGCGCCCAGGCGCACCGCGCGCTCGACCTGGGGCCGATCCCCTCCCACTTCTTCCGCTTCTGGCTGTGGCTGACCACGGGCATGGTCACCCGCGAGTGGGTGGCGATCCACCGCAAGCACCACGCCAAGTGCGAAACCGACGAAGACCCCCATAGCCCGGTCACCCGCGGCATCAAGACCGTGATGACCCGAGGCGCCGAGCTGTACCGCACCGAGGCCAAGAACGAAGAAACCATCAAGAAGTTCAGCCATGGCGTGCCGGACGACTGGATGGAGCGCCATGTCTACAGCGGGCGCTCGGTCTGGGGCGTGTCCCTGATGATGATCATCGACCTGGCGCTGTTCGGTGTGGTCGGTATGGCGGTGTGGGCCGTCCAGATGGTCTGGATCCCGTTCTGGGCCGCTGGCGTGATCAACGGCGCCGGCCACTACTGGGGTTATCGCAATTTCGAGGCGACCGATGCGTCGACCAATGTCTCCCCGTGGGGCCTGATCATCGGTGGCGAGGAGTTGCACAACAACCACCACACGTATCCCACGTCGGCCAAGTTCTCGGTCAAGCCGTTCGAATTCGACATCGGCTGGGGCTACATCCGCGCGATGGAGATGATCGGTTGGGCGAAGGTCCGCAAGACCGCGCCGCAGATGAAGACGGGCGAGATCAAGGCCGTCGCGGACAAGGACACGCTGGAAGCCATCATCGCCAATCGCTATGAGGTGATGGCGCGTTATGCCCGCGGCCTGCGCGGCGCCTGCAAGGACGAGCTGGCCAAGCTCAAGGCAGCGGGTGAGCAGCACAGCGTCAAGTTCCACCAGTTCAAGCTGGCCAAGCGCTGGCTGCATCGTGATGCCGAGAAGATCCCGGCGGTCTTCCAGGCACAGTTGGATGGCGCTCGCGCCGCCAGCCCGGTGCTCGACAAGCTGGTGACCATGCGCGAGGAACTGCGTCAGCTGTGGACTCGCACGAACGTGTCGGCCGAGCAACTGGTGCATGACCTTCAGGCGTGGTGCCGCAAGGCCGAGGAAAGCGGTATCGCCGAACTCAAGGCCTTCGCGATGGGGCTGCGCGCAGTGCGCGCCTGATCGACGGATACGCCTGTCGCGTGCGGTGAGGCCGTCTCGGTGATGGCTGTCACCGGGCGACGGATGAAGGAATGCAAAGGGCGCCCTTACCGGGCGCCTTTTTTCATTGGGGCGCCCATAATTTGTCGGGACCCTCACACAAGGAGACTGACATGACTGCCGCAATCCCGTTCAAGCGCATCGCGCTGGTCAGCCTGATGACCCTGAGTTTTGGGGCGATGGCATCGGTGGCCCAGGCGCAGGCGGAGGTGAGTTTCATCAAGCCGGAGAATTTTTCGGACATCGGCTTCAACTACGTGGATCGCACCACGGCAATGAAGCAACTGGAGGACCACTTCAAGGCGCTGGCCGCCCGCGAATTGCCGGGCAAGCAACTGAAGATTGAAGTGACCGACATTGACCTGGCCGGGGAATTGGAGCCGGCGGCCCGCGTCGACCGCCTGCGGGTGCTTCGCACCGTCACCATTCCCCGGATGAGCTTCACCTACACGCTCAGCGAGAACGGCAAGGTCCTGAAGTCCGGCAAGGCGGACATCAAGGACATGGACTATCAGAACGCAAGCAACCGCTACTTCGACTCCGAGCCGCTGCGCTACGAGAAGAAGATGATTGACGACTGGATGGCCAAGGATCTGCTGGGCAAGGACCGCTTGGCGCGCGTGACGCCCTGAGCGGCGCGGGACGGCCCAGTTGGGCGGCGCGTCGCCCGCGCTCCAGAATGAAAAAACCCGCCGATTGGCGGGTTTTCTTCAAGGTGAGGGCGGTGCTGTCGCAGTCCTCTCACGCTGAATCACTTCAGCTTGGTTTCCTTGTACAGCACGTGCTTGCGCGCCTTGGGGTCGAACTTCATGAATTCCAGCTTTTCGGGCGTGGTCTTCTTGTTCTTGTTCGTGGTGTAGAAATGACCGGTGCCGGCAGTGGATTCCAGCTTGATCTTTTCGCGTCCGCCTTTGGATGCCATGGTGTCGCTCCTGGTTCAGTGATTAGGCTTGACCGCGGGCACGCAGGTCGGCCAGCACGGCGTCGATGCCCTTCTTGTCGATCAGACGCAGCGCGGCGTTGCTGATGCGCAGACGGACCCAGCGGTTTTCGCTTTCGACCCAGAAACGGCGGTATTGCAGGTTCGGCAGGAACCGGCGCTTGGTTTTGTTGTTGGCGTGGGAAACGTTGTTCCCGACCATGGGCTTCTTGCCCGTGACTTCGCAGACGCGTGCCATGAGGACACTCCGATACTTGTCATCCGGCGACCGTCCCAATCGTCCCGACCTTGCTGTCGGATCGCGGGCGGCGGCCTCACCTCGCCATAGGGTGGCGGTTTCCCATCTTCCCCGCGTCGAGATCCTTCACAGGTTGTCGGCGCAGGAAAACGGAGAGTGTAGCAGAAACAGACCGGCCCGCGGAAGAGCGGGCCGGCTGGAATGCGGGTGTCGCCTGAGTGGCGCGCGGACTCGCGGTGCTCAGCGGGCTTCCTGCTCCAGGAAGCGCTGGGCGTCGAGTGCGGCCATGCAGCCGGTGCCGGCGCTGGTGATGGCCTGGCGGTAGACGTGATCCTGCACGTCGCCGGCGGCGAAGACGCCGGGCACGCTGGTCATCGTCGCGAAGCCTTCCAGGCCGCTCTTCGTGCGGATGTAGCCGTCCTTCATCTCGATCTGGCCGGCGAAGATGTCGGTGTTGGGCTTGTGGCCGATGGCGATGAAGCAGCCCTGCAGCTTGACGTCGGTGGTCGCGCCGCCCTGCGTGCTCTTGATGCGCACGCCGGTGACGCCGCTGGCGTCGCCCAGCACCTCGTCCAGCGTGTGGAACAGGTGCAGCTCGATCTTGCCGGCCTGGACCTTGTCCATCAGCTTGTCGACCAGGATGGGCTCGGCGCGGAACTTGTCGCGGCGGTGGATCAGGTGGACCTTGCTGGCGATGTTGGACAGGTACAGCGCTTCCTCGACCGCGGTGTTGCCGCCGCCGACCACGCAGACCTCCTGCTCGCGATAGAAGAAGCCGTCGCAGGTCGCACAGGCGCTGACGCCGCGGCCCATGAAGGACTCCTCGGACGGCAGGCCCAGGTACTGCGCCGAGGCGCCAGTGGCCAGGATCACCGTGTCGGCGGTGTAGACGGCGCTGTCGCCGGTCAGCGTGAAGGGGCGCTTGGAGAAGTCGACGCTGTTGATGTGGTCGAAGACGATCTCGGTCTGGAAGCGCTCGGCATGCTGCTGGAAGCGCTGCATCAGCTCGGGGCCTTGCACGCCCATCACGTCGGCGGGCCAGTTGTCGACCTCGGTGGTGGTCATCAACTGACCCCCTTGCGCCATGCCGGTGACCAGCAGCGGCTTGAGGTTGGCGCGGGCCGCATACAGGGCGGCGGTGTAGCCGGCGGG
>NZ_JBQEOF010000022.1:0-104939 GCF_052044995.1 Roseateles sp. 22389 | reverse complement strand
TCTTCCTGCGAGTAGCCGAGCTCAATCCGTCTGGCCTTGATTTCCACGGCCATGGCGTCGATTAATTCCGGATTCCTGCTGGGTCGCATTGCGCGACGCAGTTTTCATGGATCGTAAACTGAAGACACGTGTCAACTGACAGCAAAGTGAGCGTTCCTCGCTCGCTGGCGGGACGTGACATCGCGGCCGTTTTCACGGCCGTACGGAGCAAGTGGAGCCCCGGTCCCCGGGGCTGCTCGACAACGTCAATCTCAGGGAAGCCATGTCTCTCGCATCCAGGTCACTCATCTCGATCCTCGCCAGCTTGGCGATGACCTCTCCGGCTCTGGCCGGGCTCACCCCCACCGAAGGCAACGTGGCGCAGAAGAAGTGCGGCGCCAGCCGCGCCGAGTCGTTGACTGCCATGGGCACCCTGGTGCGCGGCAGTACCAGTCTGAACGTCGCCAACAGGCGCCTGTCCATCGGCAAGGTTCTGGCTCCCGGCGAGGTCGTCTTCTACGCCAGCTTGGCTGAAAGCAAGAAGGTCTATCGGGCCAAGAAGCAGATCGAGGTCATCGATTCGAGCCCCATGACACCGGATGTGAAGATCACGCCCGAGATGCCATTACCCGTGCTCGGTACCTTCACGAGCAACAGCGGACGACGTTATGACGTGGTCGGCGTGGGCAGCGGCTATAGCGGTTTCCTGACCTTGGTCGACGACGCAGGGTTCCTCTGCTCGGATCGCCTGGATGACAAGCTGGTGGCCGTTGGCATGCCGACGGTCTACCAGCAGGAGCCCTTGATCAGCCAAACAGCGGATGCTGGTCTGACCAAGCCGCGCACCCAGGCGGTTGCCGTGACCTTCCTGGGCTTGGCCGGTGCCTCGGCTAGCTTCGAAGTTGCAGTAATGGTCAACGG
Organism: Roseateles sp. 22389; assembly: GCF_052044995.1. Lineage (NCBI taxonomy): Bacteria > Pseudomonadati > Pseudomonadota > Betaproteobacteria > Burkholderiales > Sphaerotilaceae > Roseateles > Roseateles sp. 22389. The sequence continues at coordinate 104,039 of NZ_JBQEOF010000022.1, read as the reverse complement.
TGCGGTGGAAGCGAAGAAGGTCTCGAGCTTCGACGCGTTCTCGCCAACCGTGCAGCTCGGCGACCTCGCTATGGCCATCAGGGTCGACGGGAGCGGACTGACGGTGACATCCCTGAACGAGCCCACCGACTACGTTCGCTGGCTCGGAGAACTCCGGGCGGGCATGCGTCGCTGATCCCCCGGCCAACTTCGACCATGCGGCTGTTGGTCGTCTGGACCCTCTGCTGCCCGGTGTGCAGGGGGCCAGGCGTTGCGACCTGTTGACGCAACGTCAGAGCCGCCCCGCTGTCACCGAACATGGAAGAAGGCCTAACGCCTCCTTGGGGTCTGGTTAAATGGCGCCGCGTCGCCACGAGCGACGACCATAGATCCAAAAGGAGAGAGTCATGCCGAAGTCCCTGCAACATGTTTTGAGCCAGATCGACAAACTGCAGAAGGAAGCGGACTCGCTTCGAGCCAAGGAGGTGTCGGGAGTCGTGGCGCGCATCCAAGAGGCGATCGCCCACTACAACCTGACGCCCGAGCAGCTGTTCGGGCGCGCTGGGCGCAAGGCGAAGGGTTCTGCTACTTCCTCGAGCACAGTGGCAAAGCGCGGCCGCGGCGTGCCGAAGTACCAGAGCGACGACGGGCGCACGTGGAGCGGTGTCGGCAAGCGTCCGGCCTGGTTCGTCGAGGCGCTGGCGAACGGGCGAGTGGCGGAAGACATGCTGGTCGCCAAGTCTGGCACTCGGACCACCACGACATCTCGCAAGCCTGGCAAGCGGGCGAAGGCAGCTCGCGCCGCCGGTGTCCCGAAGTACGCCAGCGCCGATGGTCGGACATGGACCGGCGTGGGCAAGCGTCCGAAGTGGTTCAACGAAGCGCTCGCGGCCGGCAGGACGCCGGAAGATCTTCTCGTCGCGAGGTCCTGAGGGGATCTCAGCGTTTCCGCATTTCAAGGAAGGCGCGCACCTCCCGGCCGGGCGCGTCATTCAGCCAGCATCAGCGCGGAAGCGACCTATGCCTAGACGGTTTGATATTCACAAGGCCATCAGCCTTGGCTTCTTTAACGGTCGCGAGCAGCACGAACAAATCGTCGAACCCGGGCAGGGCCATCTTGAGTTCGACGGGCACGACATATATTGGGTGTCTGGCGATCGACGGTTGATGTCGGACACGATCAACGAAGCCATCCTGATATGGCTCAGAAGCGGCGACATCGTAGAGCGCGATTGAGGCCCCGGCCGCGGCTCATCGAACAGCGCGCCGCATCCGTCATGAGCTTGATCCAGACGGCCAAGCTTGTCGGGCATGGCGCTTTCGCCTTGCCACCGGACACTAATGGAGCGAGATTTAACGCATGTGCGTCGCTCACTTGATTGGTAGGTTGCCAGCTTCGGTCTCACGCGTCATGTGCTTATTCTTAATGTCGTTCGCTGAACTCTCAATGTTCGGAAAGACTGTACTTTCAGTGATATTTAGAAGCTTCAGGTCTTGCAGGATTTCAGCTTTGTTCTTGACGGTAATCCGATGGACGCGGATGTCGGTCGATCCTTCCTCGTTGAAACTTGCTTCATCCCCAAATAGCAGGAACGCCCCGGACTGCGAGGTGATGCGATCATTACTATGCTTTCCTCTCACGCAGACCACCGAGTGAAGGTCCGCAGGTTTGATCCTCGGGGTGAAATATGGCTTCTCTGCTTTAATGAAATGAAGCAATCTTTCAACTTCCGTTGACCCATTGAAGGTTGTGTCGAACAGCGCGCGCTCGGACGGTGTTTGGAGCGTCTTGTATTGATTCAAGCTCTTGTCGATGTACCTGCGATCAGCGACGTTCAGCAGCGCTAGGTTAGCGATGCAGCTAGCAGTGTCGGAATCAAAGTACTTGATCTTGTCTCGTTGAAGTGTGAACAGGATCACCTCCCCATCCTTTGCGAGCTTGGTAGGACTTTGGTCTTTACTGAAGACGGCGAAGAACAGGGCAATTAATGGATTAGCCGTGATGTCCAGCAAGCGGGTTGGAAGGCCGTAGTGCTGCATGCGCACGAGGCGGTCCAGCGTTGAGCTGTCTCCAGTGAAATCAAAGAAATTTGATACCAATAGCTCCCGGAACATCTCGTGTTCGCGATCCTTATACAGCGGAACACCGTTCTTATTTGTTCGGAAAATGAAAGGCTCAAGTTTGTACGTTCTGTCGGTATGGCCGCGATAGAAGCACTGTTGGCTAGGGCTGATGAGCTCTTTAACCTTGTCAATGTACTGGGTGACGCTGCCCACCGAAGATTGCTGGTCTTCGTCACCTATGCTGAAACCGGGAAGGACGTCAGGAAGAACGGCTGCGAGTGGGAGCAGATTAGACTCTCTGAGCTTTTCAAAGAGGTCGCCGCTTTTAACCGCCCAATGGGTGCGCGAGAATTCCCACTCATGGACCCCAAATCGCTTTCTATGGGCGTTAAACCGTTCAAACGAAATTGGCGGAACGCTCGGATTGAAGGACACCTCAACCCTCATGTTAGACCGTTCCAAATCGATCCGCTCGATCTTGCCAATATGAATATCTTCCTCGCCTTCGTATGCGCAGAGGCAAGGCATAGACTTTAGAAGGTCAATCTTCTTCGGGGTGAGTTGCTCGAACTCCTTGACAATATGGTCGGGGCTGTATTCAAGAAAGCGACTTTTGGGATAGACTTCAACGCCACCGGCCCAAGCTTGGCGATCCGCGGTGACGATGAAGTGGAACATTTTCTCCGACATCTCCTTTTCTCCCTCTGTTCAAATTGTTTATTTAATCGCCAGTACCTGAATCGCGCCGGATTTCCGGGACACTCGTGAGCCGTTGAAGAAGGAGTCGTTCGAACTCCACCGGCGAAGTGTCACCCACCGGGCCGTAACGCCGCTTGGGGTTGTGCACAGTCTCGATGTGGGTGAAGACAGCGATTGGCGTGCCGCAAGCGGCGTTATAAGCGTTGCCCCCGGACACAAGGGCAATCCTTTCGGGTCGTACATTCACATAGCTGCGTTTCAGCCCCGTTAATCAAAGTCGGGCTCGACCCGTCTATCGACAGCCTTGATCGCCCGACCTCATCTCTGTTTTGGCGCCGTCGCGATCGCCTCGAAAGCTGCGTCAGCCAAACGTGCGTACCCTCCACCGTTCGGATGGAATGCGCCGGCCATGCTGTCTTGGACGCGCCGCTCGGTCTGCACGCGGACGCTGTCATTTGGGGTTCGGAACCAACGCACCGTCGCTGGGTTGTAGGCCTCATCGAAGTGGTGGGCTGGTCGCCACTCCTTATCGCTGCCGCTTGCCGCCGATACAGCGGGCAGGCCATAGACTTGAACGTTGGCGATATCGGCCATTTGAGCTTGATGGGCTTCGTCCCTCTCCGCAGCGGCAGCATCCGCACATAACCCGTGCTCGAGGAAGTCCGGCAGATGTTCATCCACCACCGTCCAGTGGCCCTTACTCGCCAGGACGATGTCGTGGAGCGGACGAATCACTTCGGAGCGAATGGCTCGAAATTCCGACTCCGTGCCCCACATGTGCCAATGGTCCCTCAAGGTACTGGACATGAATCGGGCGGCTTCGGTTCCCGAGCGAATCTCGAGGCCGCAAGTGTCACTGTCGGCGGTCTGCAAGAGCCGCCGAGGCCGCTGCAACGGGTCGGGATATTGCATGAAGAACACGGTGCCCGGCCGAACGCGAAGGCGCTCGTCCATCGCTGCGGACAAGAACGGCAGCTTCTCTTTTAGCTGGACCGCCCGCGCTGCAGACTCGCTGTTGTCCACGGTCCCGAGCACCTTCTTGAACGCCGCCAAGGCGACACTGCCAAGGGCGTTGTTCCCCAGCGATGGACCGGGAACGAGGGTATGCATGATGACCTTCGCGAATCCGGCGTCGTTGCCGCCGATAGACAGGAACACGAGGTCGGGCAACCGTTGCCGCCCGTCGCACTTGGCAAACCGTTGCTGCTTTAGGCTGCTTCCGACGACCCAGTCGCCAGAGGTTAGCTCGCATAGATCCTTCGAGGCGGCATGCAGTTGGCTGCGCTGAACGAAAACAGGGGCGCCATCCTGTGCTGGCCGCTTGGCGTGGCCGGGGGGATTTCCCTGCGGTTGCAGCATTCCGTCCCAGACCTCCGCACCCGAGCATGCGTAGGACGCGAAAGTGATAGCAACGAGCGGCTCATCCGGTGTCACCCCTGCCCGGTCCGCATACTGGGATGCCAGACGAAGGGCGGCCAGCGACTGCCAAGAGAGCAGCGAACGGTGGCATTCGTTGTCCCACCACTGAGCCGCGCGCCCGGAATTGACCTCGGGGACCAGGACCTGCACACTCACGCCGCCAAGAATGCTGCTTCGACTGAGTCGCGGGTCGCGGGCCGTTAATTGCGCCGGCTCGTCCGGCGCGCCTTCTCCCGCGGAGTACGAGTCACCCAGTCCGAGAATCAGGACGTCACGAACCTGCAGTTCTCGTTCGGCATGTCGTCCGCCCGCGGATGCCACCTTGATGATGAATGGCTGCCCCAAGCCGTTCGCGTCAGGCCGCTCGTAGGCGACGTCCAGCGTGGTGCCGTCACACGGCCCGACCGCAACGCGTTTCTGGCGCGGCACGGGCGGCAGGATGCTGTCCGGCTGCTTGACGGGCGCGCTGATCTTCGGGTCGATCGACTTTCGTTCAAGCACCCAATTGCAAAGGCTTCCAGGTAGCTCTCCGGGCAGGGAGAACGTGACGCGGTGACTACTTGGGTGCAGATACCCAGGCTGATACTGTCCATCTGCGTTCTGGCCGCCGACAGGATCCCACCAAGTGCGCCTCGTAGGGAGGTAGCCATCGCCGATCGACCCTGCATGTCGCAAGTACCAGGCTTGCGCGGTTTCGCCGGGGCGCATGCGCAGGCGCTCGAAATCCTTGGCGTCCCGGAACAGCCGAAAGGGGTTCTCGAGCTTAAGCTCGATCGAACTGGTCGAAGCTTCGCCAGAGCCAGAGCCAGAGCCAGAGCCAGAGCCAGAGCCAGAGCCAGAGCCACGGGCCAGTTCTGCCCCGCTTGCCGACCAACTCCCGACGAACAGGCTCGCGACCACGATGGTTGAACGGACCATGCTTCCTCCCTACCCTCTATTGTTGGGTCGTACGGTAGGTCCTCTGATCACCGACCACTAGTCGGGCTTCCCAGTAGGTGTTGAGTTCCGAGCGAGCGTTGCTGCGACCAGTACGAGGCTGCAGACCGCGGCATTGATCGCCTACGTATTGAGCGGCGTGGTGCTTCAACAGTCGTTATGGGCGCGTACGAAAGTTGCGGCGCTGACTGAACATCCGAGGTGGTCGAAAGGGAACCCGCATCAAAGTCCTAGGACGACTGCTCCAATCAAACACGCCGGCAGCTGAAGAGGCAGTTGCACGCGCTTGTGAGCAGGCGTTTGCCACCCTGACCAATGGAAACGTGTACGAGGCTCTCGAGTTCAGCCTCGAGGTCTTGCTTACCGTAGGATTTCGGCGCAGCCGTGAGGCAGTGTCCATCGTGGACGCATTCATTCGTTCCGTTGAGACCCGAGCGTTCGTTCACTCGGAGGAGTTCGGGGAACTCGTGGAGGCGTCACTATCGCGGTTCAGGAACGCGCACAGGCTGATGTCCAAAGGCGTGGACGTGCTCAATGCGTTGCGCTATCTGGAGACTCCCGCTGTCGTCGACAGTCTGCTCTGGGCATCAAATCACCAGGAGGAGCCCGTTCGCAAGGCCGCCACATCTGCTCTCAGCGGGCTTGCGAAGTACAACATCTCCGTGTACTTCGGGGATGGAAACCTACTGGCAGAGGGATTGGTGCGATGCCTCAGCTGCAGGTCATAGGAACGCTGGAGAAGAAGGGTGATGACGAGCTGCGGACCCATCTTCGAGGAGTGCTTACGCTGTTGGAGGGACTGCTGTCGACATCCATGGAAGCGGCGCGGTGGTCGTCGTCTGCAGTGACGCTTTCTCGGGCAGTCGCACCGGCCGACGAAGGTGTCATGGTCGTTCGCAAGAGAAGCATTGACTTCGTCAAAAGGCTGTATGCCCTCGCTGAGTCAAAGTCGCAGAAGCTATCCGTCATCAGGGCGATGAACGCGGCTGCGCGCGGGGATGGATGGGGAGCTGTCGACGAGGACTTCGCGGCCATGATCTCCGCGAATGCGCAGGAAGTACTGGCCTTCTTTGCTGGCATTGCCGAAGACGAAGAGGATCTCCAGATAGTCCAGAAGATTGAGCACGACAGCTACCGTGCGGCATCAACGCCAATCTGTTGCGGCGGTCGAGGCCTTCTGACAGAGTGACCGGTCCGCTCATGATTGACGGCCGCTATCCACTTGTCGGGAGGTCGCGGCGCATGCGTGAACGGGAGTTCCCGGTCACAAGGGGTTATCGACGAGCGACCGCTTTGCGGCACCTTAAATGATCGGATGCCATTCGGTGCTGCATTTCGAACCGGCACTGACGTAGGCCCGTCGACTTTGCCCGTCGCGCCTACGTCAATCGCAATTCGAACTTACCCTCGCCGGTAAATGAAGCGGTACCGGCGGCAAGGTGATACGTCACCTCCAGAAGGAAATCTCCTCTAAAGACATCATTGCTGAGATGCCCAGTCGCCGTGGCGCTTACTACCGCACGTACGGGGACCTCTGGCGGCGTGACCTCCAAAGTCGCCAGATCAATGGTTAGCGGCAACAGCTGATCGGCTACGAAGCGAAATGCGGTTGGCCTTTGCGGGTTCACCGACAGTTGCTCGTCTTCTGTGAAGTAGGTTTGCACCTGCAGGCCAAGCGCGTCGATCCTTTCCTGGAACTCTCGAAACGGAGCGCGCGTCACCACGGTCACTTCGATTTTGCCAGTAGTGTCGCGCCGCATCGAGCCATCGACGATTGCGACCTGCATCTGACTCAGTATGGGAAGTCCCGTTGTGGACTTGTGATAAGAGATCATTCCGCTGGCGATGCGCTCGAAAGCTTTCAGATTTGGTCCGAGAGGCTTGCCAGCTGATTGAAGATGGTTTGGGTGCTTCCGGGCGATCTGGGCCGGGCCAAGGAATGCTTCGATTTCGGCGTACCTCTTGCTCAGCTCTTCATACTTGCAAGAAATGATGGGCGCGCTCCCCCAGGCCGACGAGGTCGCGTACAGTTCGAAGAGCCTACCATTGCTGACTGCAAAGTAGCTGGACTGCACCTCCGGATGAATCGCGTAGCTCCAAGCCTGTTGGATGACCTCTTCGTCTAAGGCCTGATCTGGTGCCTTGGCTTCAAGGGTCCACCGCGCGTGCCCCGCAACCTGGAGCGTATAGTCAGCGTTCCCCTGAAGTTTGAGGTCCTTCCCCGGTTTCTTCCGGCCGAGGTAAAGGCCCGTGTATTTCAGCGCGTGTTCCCGGAGTATGGTGGCCGGACCATTCAGTGAATAGCCCAACCGACGCAGCAGCGGATCCAGGACGTGCGCGCGGACGTCGGCTTCCTTCATCCGGTCGAATGGCAAGTCTTCAGTTTCGTAAAGGTGCGCTGTCATGCACGTGATTGTGGGCTTCAAAAAACGAGGCTGCTACGGCCTGCACTTGCCACTAGTTCCAACCACGGAATCGCGCCGAACGCCCGGTTATCCAAGAAGCTGTCTAACCTATTGACTTACAGGGTTCTGAAAGACCTGCCAGATCGACAGGAAGTGACCACCGGTGACTAGCTACCCATGGCGAGCCTGCGATGGACATCTGCTGCCACTAACCTTGGATCCGTCCCCCCGGCTTTGGGCAACAGCTGCATTAGGGCGGGGAAAACAACAAGGCCGCCCTTTGGGGGCGGCCTTCGGTGGGAGGCGGTCCTGACGCGGACCGCCTGGGGGACGTCGGAAATCGTGTGGGATCGGGCGCGTCGGCCCTCAATCGGCGGCCTTCTTGAAGGTCGCCAGCAGCGCGCCGGCACCGACGAACAAGGAGCCGAAGATCCGGTTCATCGCCTTCAGGTGGGACTCCGAACGCAGCGCCCGCAGCACCCGCGCCGCCAGTAGCGTGTAGCCGGCCATCACGACGGCGTCGGTGAAGGCCAGCGTCGCGCCGATCACCGCGTACTGCTGCGTCAGGCTGTGATGCAGGTTCAGGAACTGCGGCACCACGGCCAGCAGGAAGACGGTGCCCTTGGGGTTCACCGCGTTGATGGCCCAGCCGCGCAGCACCAGGTCACGGCGCGAGACCTGCCTGGCCTCGGCCTGCTCCGCCACCAGCGGCCGGGCCGGCGAGCGCCATTGCTGGATGCCGAGGTAGACCAGGTAAGCCACGCCCGCCCACTTCACCACGGCGAAGGCCTGCTCGGAGGCCGCGATCAGCGCGCCCAGGCCGGCGCCCACCACCACGATCTGGGTCAGGATGCCCAGGATCAGCCCGATGGTCATGAAGTAGCCGCGCTGGAAGCCGTGATTCAGTCCGGCACTCATCGCCGCGATGGCGCCTGCGCCCGGGGACAGGCTGATGGCCCAGGAGGCCGCGAAGAACCCCAGCCAGACTGACAACTCCATGATCGACTCCTTCGAAGGACCCGAGGTTGTAGCACGCCGCCCGCCAGCGGACGAAGGTCAGGGTTAACGCCAGGCGCGTCCGGATCGCCCTCTCCGGCCGGTTATGTCCCCCGTCCGATTCGGAATGCGTCCGTGGCGGCGGCGCTCCAATAATCCCGCGCCATGTCCGCCACCGTGCTGCTCGTCGTCATCGCCGCCTACTTCGCGCTGCTGCTGGCCGTGGCGTGGTGGACCTCGCGCCGGGCCGACAACGACAGCTTCTTCATCGGCAACCGCAGCAGCCACTGGGGCCTGGTCGCCTTCGGCATGATCGGCACCTCCCTCTCCGGGGTGACCTTCATCAGCGTGCCGGGCTCGGTCGGCAGCGGCGCGTTCAGCTACTTCCAGATCATGCTGGGCCAGGTCGCCGGCTACGCGGTGGTGGCCTTCGTGCTGCTGCCGCTGTACTACCGGCTCCAGCTGAGCTCGATCTACCGCTACCTCGGTGCCCGGCTGGGCGTGGCGGCGCATCGCACCGGCGCGGGTTTCTTCATCCTGTCGCGCACGCTGGGCGCCACCGCGCGGCTCTACCTGGTCGTGCGCATCCTGCAGGACCTGGTGCTGGCCCAGTTCGGCATGCCGTTCTGGCTCAGCGCGCTGCTGGTGCTCGTGATGATCCTGCTCTACACGCTGGAGGGCGGCGTCAAGACCATCGTCTGGACCGACACGCTGCAGACCACCGGCATGCTCGGCGGCCTGGTGATCTGCGTGGTCTTCCTGCTGCACGCGCTGGACCTGGACCTGGCCGGCGGCTGGCAGGCGATGCGCGCCGCCGGGCTGGCCGAGGTCTTCGTCACCGACCCGATGAGCGCCGCCCACTGGGCCAAGCAGCTGCTGGCCGGCGCCGCGATCGCGGTGGCGATGACCGGCCTGGACCAGGAAATGATGCAGAAGAACATCTCGGTCCGGCGGCTGGCCGACGCCCAGAAGAACATGATGGTGATGGCGGCCATCATGACCGGCGTCGTGCTGCTGTTCCTGTTCCTGGGCGGGCTGCTGAGCCTGTACGCGCGCCAGCAGGGCCTCGCCGCGCAGGGCGACCGGCTGTTCCCCGCCGTGGTGATGGACCACCTGCCGGCGTGGGTGCAGCTGATCTTCGTCGTCGCGCTGATCTCCGCGCTGTTCCCCAGCGCCGACGGCGCCATCACCGCGCTGACCTCCAGCACCTGCATCGACCTGCTCGGCCTGCAGGAGCGGCGCGACTGGGACGAGGCCCGCAAGCGCCGCGTCCGCAAGGCCGTCCACCTCGGGTACGCGGCGGTCTTCCTGCTGCTGACGCTGGGCTTCCGCTGGCTCGACGACCCGAGCATGGTCAACCTGATCCTGAAGCTGGCCGGCTATACCTACGGCCCGCTGCTGGGCCTGTTCGCCTTCGGCATCCTGAGCTCGCGCACCCTGCGTCCCGGGGTCCTCCCCTGGATCGCCCTGGCGGCCCCGGCCCTGTGCTGGATCGTCGACACCCATCAGGCCACCCTCTTCGGGGACTACCGCATGGGGCTGGAATTGCTGCTGGTCAACGCCGCCCTGACCTTCGGGGGGCTGTGGCTCGGCTCGCGCCCCGCTGCTTATCCCCAGCCGAAGGCCGCTTGAGCACAGGCTGGCCCCAGCCTGTCCACAGCTCCTCCCCCGCGGCGACGCCGCTTGCCCACCGCTTGCCCACAGGCGGGGGCCTGGTTGTCCCCCGCTCGCCCACATCCCGCCCACAAGCAGGTCACAGGCGGATCACAGCCGCCGCACAGCGAATTCACAGGCTTCTCAACAGGGTTGTCCACAGCGCGGGCGGCGACAATCGCGCCCCATGGCTGCTCCGAAATCCCATTACGTCTGCTCCGAATGCGGCGCCACCAGCGCCAAGTGGCTGGGCCGCTGCCCGTCCTGCAGCGCCTGGAACACCCTGGTCGAGACCGCCGCCGAGCCCACCGGCGGCAAGAACCGCTACCAGGCGCTGGCCCGCAGCCAGCCCGTGGCCACGCTGTCCGAGATCGAGGCCCGCGACTTCGACCGCACGCCGACCTCGCTCGAGGAGCTGGACCGGGTGCTGGGCGGCGGCATCGTGACCGGCGGCGTCGTGCTGATCGGCGGCGACCCGGGCATCGGCAAATCGACGCTGCTGCTGCAGGCGGTCGAGGCGCTGTCCAAGCAGATGAAGGTGCTGTACGTCACCGGCGAGGAGTCCGGCGCGCAGGTCGCCATGCGCGCGCGCCGGCTGGGGCTGGACGGCTCGCAGGTGCGCGTGCTGGCCGAGATCGGCCTGGAGAAGATCCTCGCCACGCTCGAGGCCGAGCGCCCCGACTTCTGCGTCATCGATTCCATCCAGACGCTTTATTCCGAACAGCTGTCCTCGGCGCCCGGCTCGGTGGCGCAGGTGCGCGAATGCGCCGCGCAGCTGACCCGCACCGCCAAGGCCACCGGCTGCGCGATGGTGCTGGTCGGCCACGTGACCAAGGAAGGCGCGCTGGCCGGGCCGCGGGTGCTGGAGCACATCGTCGACACCGTCCTGTACTTCGAGGGCGACACCCACAGCAGCTACCGCCTGGTGCGCGCGATCAAGAACCGCTTCGGCGCGGTCAACGAGATCGGCGTCTTCGCGATGACCGAGAAGGGCCTGAAGGGCGTGACCAACCCCAGCGCCATCTTCCTGTCCACCCATGGCGATCCGGTGCCGGGCTCCTGCGTGCTGGTCACGCTGGAGGGCACCCGGCCGATGCTGGTCGAGCTGCAGGCGCTGGTGGACGGCGGCGGGCCCAACCCGCGGCGGCTCTCGGTGGGCCTGGAGCGTGACCGGCTGGCGATGCTGCTGGCGGTGCTGCACCGCCATGCCGGCGTGGCCACGATGGACCAGGATGTGTTCGTCAACGCGGTCGGCGGCGTGCGCATCAGCGAACCCGCGGCCGACCTGGCGGTGCTGCTGGCGATCCAGAGCTCGCTGCGCGGCAAGCCGCTGCCCAAGGGCTTCATCGCCTTCGGCGAGGTCGGGCTCGCCGGCGAGGTGCGGCCCGCGCCCCGCGGCCAGGAACGCCTGAAGGAGGCGGCCAAGCTGGGCTTCTCGATCGCGGTCGTGCCGCAGGCCAACGCACCCAAGAAGCCGATCGACGGGCTGACGGTGCACGCGGTCGCGCGCATCGAGGACGCGATCGAGATCCTGCGCGGGATGTGACGCCGCATGGGGCGACGACAATGCGCGCTCCGCCTGACGCCCACCGCCACGGACCTCCCCATGAGCGCCACCGACCTCCTGCCGCCCGCCTCGCCGTCGATCCAGCCGCCGTACTACGCGGTGATCTTCTGCAGCCAGCGCACCGACGCCACGCCCGACGACGGCTACGGCGCGATGGCCGAACGCATGGCGGCGCTGGCCGCAGCGCAACCGGGCTACCTCGGCGTGGAGAGCGCCCGCGACGCGGACGGCCTGGGCATCACCGTCTCCTACTGGCGCAGCCTGGAGGACATCCGGGCCTGGCGCGCGGTCACCGAGCACACCGCCGCCCGCGACCGGGGCCGGCGCGATTGGTATCGCCATTACGAGCGGCGCATCGCCAAGGTCGAGCGCCATTACCACTGGGACGAATCCGCCGGGACCGACGATCCGGTGCCCGTCGCCCAGCGCTGAGGCGACACCGCGCCGCTCCTCCCGCTGCCCCCCCGCTGTTCCCAACTTTCACCCCTTTCTTCCCCCTTCGGAGTTCCCTCGCATGAACCGCCTCGCCGGCATCCTCCTCGCCCTGGCCGCCATCGTCGCGGGCAGCGTCTTCTTCGGCTGGAAGGGCGCGATCCTGGGCCTGTCCTGCGTCGTCTTCTTCCTGCTGCTGCAGTTCTCGCAGCTGATGCGCGTCATGCGCACCGCCCAGAATGCGCCGCTGGGCCATGTCGCCAGCGCGGTGATGCTCCATTCGAAGCTGCATGCCGGCATGAAGCTGCTGGACCTGATCCGCATGTGCGGCTCGCTCGGCGTCAAGGTCGACCCGAACACCTACCGCTGGACCGACGCCGGCGGCGACGCGGTGGACGTGGTGCTGGAGCGGAGCCTGGTCACCCGCTGGACGCTGATCCGCGCGGCGGACGCGCAGGCGCACACGGGCGCCCCTTCCGACACCCCGGCCGCATAAAATCCACGACTTTTGCAGCACCCGGCCGATTCGCGGCCGAAAAGGAAGACCCATGTCTCTGGACGATCGCGACGGCAAGATCTGGATGGACGGCGAGCTGGTGGACTGGCGCGACGCCAAGATCCATGTCCTGACGCACACGCTGCACTACGGCTGCGGCGCCTTCGAGGGCGTGCGGGCTTACCAGACCGACAAGGGCACCGCGATATTCCGGCTGCGCGAGCACACCGAGCGCCTGTTCAACAGCGCCAAGATCCTCCGCATGAAGCTGCCGTTCTCGATCGAGCAGGTCGAGGAAGCGCAGAAGGCGGTCGTCCGCGAAAACAAGCTGGCCAGCTGCTACCTGCGCCCGCTGACCTGGATCGGCAGCGAGAAGCTGGGCGTCAGCCCCAAGGGCAACAAGGTCCACCTGATGGTCGCGGCCTGGGCCTGGGGTGCCTACCTGGGCGAGGAAGGCCTCAAGCGCGGCATCCGCGTCAAGACCTCGAGCTACACCCGCCACCACGTCAACATCACGATGACGCAGGCCAAGACGGTGTCCAACTACACCAACTCGATCCTGGCCAACATGGAAGCGACCGAGGACGGCTACGACGAGGCGCTGCTGCTGGACGCCTCCGGCTTCGTCTCCGAGGGCGCGGGCGAGAACCTCTTCATCATCAAGAACGGCGTCGTCTACACGCCGGACCTGTCGGCGGGCGCGCTCAACGGCATCACCCGCAACACCATCTTCGCGATCTGCCAGGACCTGGGCCTGAAGCTCGTGGAGAAGCGCATCACCCGCGACGAGGTCTACATCAGCGACGAGGCCTTCTTCACCGGCACCGCCGCCGAGGTCACGCCGATCCGCGAACTGGACCGCATCGAGATCGGCATCGGCAGCCGCGGCCCGATCACCGAGAAGATCCAGGCGGCCTTCTTCGATATCGTCAATGGCCGCAATCCCAAGTACGCCCACTGGCTGACGCTGGTCTGATCGGGATCCCCCGTCCGGACGCGCCCGCCCTCGCCAGCCCGCAAGAACAAGATCATGAGCACCACCACCACGCCCAAGGCCACCGTCGAAGTCACCGCGCAGGACCTGCAAGGTCCGGGTGTCGTCTTCTGCCCGAATCCCAAGATGCCGCTGTGGAGCAACCACCCTCGCGTCTACATCGACCTGAGCCACGGCGGCGAAGGCACCTGCGCCTACTGCGGCACGCTCTACAAGCTCAAGGCCGGCGAGCACCTGCCCTCCGGCCACTGATCCCCCGGCCGTCCCCCGACGTGGGGATCCGGTCATTGCCCCGCTCCCTTGAACAAGGAACGAGATCCATGGTGCGCAAGCCTCAGACCGCCCTGCTGCTGGCCTCTCCCGAGGACACCGAAGCGCAGTTCTACGAGGCCTTGCAGGCCGGCGACCTGGAACGCCTGATGGCCGTCTGGGGCGATGAGGACGAGGTCTGCTGCGTGCATCCGGGCGGACCGCGCGTCGTCGGCGCGGCGGCGATCCGGGCGAGCTTCGAGCAGATCTTCGCGCGCGGCGCGATCCCGGTGCATCCCGAGTGCCAGCGCCGGCTGGTCAACGGCGACACGGCGATCCACCAGGTGCTGGAGCGCGTCGAGATCACCGACGAGGACGGCACGCAGAGCGCCTGGGTCGTCGCCACGAATGTCTACCTGAAGACGGCGCTGGGCTGGCGCCTGGTGGCGCACCACGCCAGCCCCGGCACCTCGCAGGACGTGAAGCAGGAACTGTCGATCGTGTCCGTGGGCGCGCCGACCACCCTGCATTGAGAGAGGCCCGCTGATGCAGTACCAGGCGCCTCCCTGGTTGCCCGGAGGCCATGCCCAGACGATCTGGCCCGTGCTGTTCGCGCGGCGCTACGACGGCCCCGCGCCGCGCTTCCGACGCGAGCGGTGGCACACGCCGGATGGCGACTTCATCGACGTCGAGTGGCTGGTCGATCCGGCCGCCCCCACCGATGCCACCCCTTCCGCCGCCACGGCTGCCGCGGGCACGACCACTCCGCATGCCGCGGGACCGGAGCGGCCCTTGCTGGTGCTCTTCCACGGGCTGGAGGGCTCGGTCGACAGCCAGTACGTGCAGGCCTTCGCCGCGGTCGCGCAGCGCCGCGGCTGGGCCTTCGCGATGCCCTACTTCCGAGGGTGCTCGGGGGAACTCAACCTCGCCCCGCGGGCCTACCACTCGGGGGACTACGTCGAGATCGGCTGGATGCTGTCCCAGTTCCGCGCGGCCCACCGCGGGCCGATGATCGCGGCCGGCGTCTCGCTGGGCGGCAATGCGCTGCTGCGCTGGGCGCAGGAGGCCGGCGACACGGCCGCGGACACCGTCAAGGCGGTCAGCTCGATCTGCTCGCCGCTGGACCTGACCGCCGCCGGCCATGCGATCGGCAAGGGCTTCAACAAGCTGGTCTACACCCGCATGTTCCTGCGCACGATGATGCCCAAGGCCATGAGCAAGCTGAAGCAGCATCCGGGGCTGTTCGATGCGGAGCGGATGCGGCGGGTGCGCAACCTCTACGAGTTCGACAACCTCTTCACCGGGCCGCTGCACGGCTTCCGGGATGTCGACGATTACTGGCTGCGCGCCTCCGCCAAGCCGCACCTGGCGCGCATCCGCGTGCCGGCGCTGGTGCTGAACGCGCGCAACGACCCGTTCGTGCCGGCCCACAGCCTGCCGGCGCAGAGCCATGTGGGTGCGCACGTGACGCTGTGGCAACCCCGCGAGGGGGGGCATGTCGGATTCCCGTCAGGCCGCCCGCCGGGCCACGTGCGCACGATGCCCGAACGGGTCACCGACTGGCTGGCGATGCGGCTCTGAGCTGCCCCGTACAAGGACCGAAGGAGCGCCCATGGATGCGATCGTCGAGGCCGCGCTGAAGAAGTGGCCCAACGTGCCGCACTGCTACGGCTGGCTGGCGCTGGATGCGCGCGGCGACTGGTACATGCGCGACGAGCGCATCCAGGCGGCGGGCCCCTTCCCGGCCGTCAAGGGCAGCCGCATCGTGCATGACAAGCTGATCGGCTTCATCGACCGCAACTACGGCGTCGACGACACGGGGGCATGGTTCTTCCAGAACGGACCACAGCGGGTCTACGTGCAGCTGGAGGCGGCGCCCTGGATCTGGCGGCTGCAGCCCGACGGCCGCGTGCTGAGCCACACCGGCCGCGAGGCGCAGGTCACCGGCGCGGTGCTGGACGATGCGGACCGCCTGTTCCTCGAGACCGACCTCGGCCTGGGACTGGTCCACACGCAGGACATGGGGCCGGCGGCGGACGCGATCGAAGCCGGTCGCTGGTCGATGACGAACGCGACGCACGCCGAGCTCGTCGCCCGTCATGGGGTGGTGCTGTCCCCCCTCGACCCGAAGGGGGCCGTCGCCCGGGGGTGAGGCTGGCGCCACGCGTGAAAAAGCCGACCCGCGGGTCGGCTTTCCTGTTGGCGCGCGCAGGGCTTACTGCGAGGCCGCGTTCGCCGGCGCCGAGGCGCCTGCATCGGCGCCGGAAGCGGCCGCGGCGGGCAGCTTGGGGTCGTCGAACTTGGCGCCGCCCTGGTTGGCCATGTAGACCACCGCGCGGGAAATCTCGAAGTCGCTGAAGTCGCCGCCGCCTTGCGGGCCCATGTTGCCCTTGCCCTTCAGGGCGGAGTGCACCAGGGTGTCGAAACCGGTCTTCACGCGCGGGCCCCAGGCGTCATGGTCGCCGAGCTTGGGCGCGCCGGCGGCGCCGGTGGCGTGGCAGGCGGCGCATTGCGCCTGGAAGACCTGCTCGCCGGACTTCATCGCGGCGGGGTTGGCCAGGTCCTTGAGCTCGATCGAGCCGACCGGCTGGATGCGGGCAGCGACGGCCTGCTCCTCGAGTCCGCTGCCGCCGGCGCCGGGCTTGATCTCGCTGGACACGTAGTTCGCGAGCATCACGATGATCACGATCGGGATCACGAACGCGAAGAAGACCGCGACGATCAACTGCTTGGGTGTCTTGATGGGCCCCTCGTGGGCGTCGTGACCGTCGGCGTGCGTGTCCTGGGCGTTGGCGTGGTCCTGGGTTCCGCTCATGAATTCCTCGTGAATCGAATCGACTACGGCAGAAGCGCGTCCGTGTTTCGCAGGGGGTTTCGCGGCTTGATCGGCCCTCGGGAAACCGGACGGGGGAACAGCAAATCGGCGCAGTATAGCCAGCCCCCTGGCGCCCCACCCTGGGGCTTTCGTCAAGGTCGGCACGAGGGCGGGCCAGGTGTTGCGCGAGGGTCGCGCAGCGGGTTCGCCCTGGTGCCGTTTCAACGAGTTGAATCGGCTTGGGTCGAGCAGGGCCAGAACGAGGCTAGAATGCGCGCTTCCCATGGCGACCGTGGTGAAGTGGATATCATTGGGCCCTCCGAAGGCCTAGTCGCAAGTTCGATTCTTGCCGGTCGCACCAGAACACCGAGAAGCCGGTTGTCACACGCGTGGCAACCGGCTTTTTCATTACCGCTCGTCGTTGCGAAGGCGTGCCGCCGGCGGCGGATACTGCGCCCTGTCCCATCGCGACGCGAGCTCCCCATGCGACTGCTCATCCTCGGCGGCACCGTCTTCCTCGGGCGCCACGTCATCGACGCCGCGCTTGCGCGAGGCCATGCGGTCACGATGCTGAACCGCGGCCGCCACGGCCGCGGGCTGTTCCCCGAAGTGGAGCGCCTCGTCGGCGATCGCGACGGCGACATGAGCGCCCTGCGTGGCCGCGCGTTCGACGCCGTCATCGACTGCACCGCCTTCACTCCCGCGCAGGTCGAGCGCAGCCTCGCCGCGCTCGACACCGGCGCACCGCATGTGGTCCTGGTTTCGTCGATCTCGGCCTACGGCGTGTTCCCGCCGCACCGGGTCTTCGACGAATCGGCGCCGCTCGCGCCGGGCCACGAGGGCTACGGCCCGCTCAAGGCCCGCGCGGAAGAGGCGCTCGCGCGCGCCCTGCCCGATCGTCACGCCATCGTCCGTCCCGGGCTGATCGTCGGCCCGCACGACCCGACCGGCCGCTTCACCTACTGGCCGACACGCGTCGCGCGCGGCGGCGAGATCCTCGCGCCCGGTCGGCCGGAACGTCCGGTCCAGGTCATCGATGTCCGCGATCTCGCGGCGTTCTGTCTGGCCCTCGCCGAATCGCGCGTCACCGGCAGCTTCAACGCCGTCGGACCGCGGATGCCGATGCAGGCGCTGCTCGACGCCTGCGTCCAGGCCGCGCCGGAGGCCGGCGCGCGCTTCACCTGGCTGCCGGATGACCTGCTGCTGGTGCTGGGCATGACGCCCTGGACGCAACTCCCGCTCTGGCTGCCGGAGAACGATCCGACCCATGGCGGCATGCTGCTCGGCGACGCCACGCGCGCGGCGGCCGCGGGCCTGACCTGCCGCGCCATCGAGGACACCACCGCCGACACGCTGGCCTGGGCGCTGGCACCGCGCGAGCCGGACTGGGATGCCAGCAAGCTCGTCGCCACGCTGACCCCGGCGCGCGAGGCCGAGTGCCTCGGCGCCCGGCCGGTCACGCCAGCCTGAACACCGCGATCGCGGCCGACAGCCGCTTCGACTGGTCCTTGAGGCTCTCCGCCGCCGAGGCGGCCTGCTCCACCAGCGCCGCGTTCTGCTGCGTCATCTGGTCCAGGTGGCCCACCGCGGCGTTCACCTGGTTGATGCCGTCGCTCTGCTCCTGCGAGGCCGCGCGGATCTCCGCAATGATGTCGGTCACGCGCTGCACGCTGGTCACGATGTCGGTCATCGTCGTGCCCGCGTCGGTCACCAGGCGCGAGCCCGATTCCACGCGGTCCACGCTGGTCGCGATCAGCGACTTGATCTCCTTGGCCGCTTCCGCGCTGCGCTGCGCGAGCGAGCGCACCTCGCCCGCCACCACCGCGAAGCCGCGCCCCTGTTCACCCGCGCGGGCCGCCTCCACTGCCGCGTTCAGCGCCAGGATGTTGGTCTGGAAGGCGATCCCGTCGATCACGCCGATGATGTCGGCGATGCGCCGCGAGCTGTCGCTGATCTCGCCCATCGTCGTGACCACCTGCCCCATCACCGAGCCGCCGCGCTGCGCCGTCTCCGCGGCCGAGCTCGCCAGCTGGTTGGCCGTCAGCGCCGCATCCGCCGTCTGCCGCACCGTGCCCGTCAGCTGCGTCAGCGAGGCCGCCGCCTGCTGCAGGTTGGACGCAGTCTGCTCGGTGCGCGCCGACAGGTCCATGTTGCCGCTGGCGATCTCGGCGCTGGCAGTGCCGATGCTGTCCGTCGAGCCGCGCACCTCGCCGATCAGCCGCAGCAGCGATCCCTGCATCGCGTCCAGCGCGCGCAGCAGCTGCGCGGTCTCGTCGCTACCGCGGGTCTCGATGCGGCCGGTCAGGTCGAAGCGCGCGATCGCGTCGGCCACTTCCGCCGCCTGGCCAAGCGGCCGGGTGATCGAACGCGTCAGCCACACCGCGAGCGCGCCGCCCGCCGCGAGCGCCACCAGCCCGAACACCACCAGCGCGATCCGGGCGCGTTCGTTGGTCGCGGCCAGCGCCTGGATCGCCTGGTCCAGCTGGTCGCGCTGCTGCTGCGCCACGGCGCGGATGCCGTCCAGGTAGGCGCTCGACGCCTTCTGAAACTGCTCGTCGAAGATCTGCTTGGCCTGCGCCATGTCGCCCTGCTTCTTCGCCGCGGTGATGGCGTCCCGCACCGTCAGGTAGGTCTTGCGCAGCTCGGCCACCTTGTCGAAGGTGGCGCGTTCCTCGGGCTTCGTCAGCAGCTTGTCGAGCCGCTGCTGCAGTTCGGTCGAGACCTTGGTCGCCTCCGCGGCGGCCTGGGTGAAGAAGGTCGCCAGGCCCGGGTCCGCGCTGACCGCGATCGCCGTGGTGCGCGTCGTGCCGTTGAACACGTTGCGGTACCAGTCGGACGCGGCGCGCTCGGTGACGATCGCGTCGGTGTACATCGCGGCGGTCTGCTCCGCGACGCGGTTCAAGCCCCAGTACCCCAGCGCCGATCCGATCAGCGCGATCACCAGGACGCCGGTCTGGACCATTCCCAGACGACGACCGATGGACCCCCGGGCGTTCGTGTTGGACAGCATGTGGTTCTCCTCGGACGCGGGCCCGAAGGGAGATCGGACCTCGACGCGGCACGATGTGGCACGCGCAACCGTACTCCGATCTCCGGCCGGCGTTAAGGGGCCGGCCCCCCGCCCCCGGCGAACCGGGGCGGCTGTCACTCAGACGCGTGGCACGAGGCGCACCTGCGGGATCGGCTTGAGCGAGCCGACCTCCAGCGTGCGCGGCTGTCCCGACTGCTTCAGCGGCACGGCCGCGCCCAGGCCCTGCAGCCCGGTGAGGAACCGGGTCGCCTCCGCCCGCATCGCCGACGAGCGCCGATAACGCGGATCGTCCTTGAGCAGCGCCAGCCAGTCCGCCGGCGCGCCGGCCACCACCACCTCGAGCGTGGCCGGCTGCATCACGCCCAGGAAGGTCGTGAGCCGCGCGCGGCGATGGTCGTCCCAGCCCGCGCCGCCTTCCGCGCCCAGCGGATGGAAACGCGCGATCAGGCGCTGCGCCGCCAGGCCGCCCGCATCCGCCAGGGCCGCGATCGTGCCGGAGGCCATGGTCAGGTTGAGCCCGCCCTCGTCGGGCTTCTGGCTGATCTGCACGATGCGGTCGCGGAAGCCGGGCGTCGGGAACAGGATCTCGTCGCGCCAGTTCTGCATCGTCCCGACGATGCTCCAGAGGAAACCCGCCAGCCCCGCCAGCGGCGTCTTCTCGCGCGCGACCGCCTCGCGCTCCTCCCAGTCGGGGACCAGGTCGGGCTCCGGCCAATAGCGCAGCCGGCCGCCGCGATCGTCCTCGGGCAGGTAGACGCGGCCCCCCTCGTTGTCCGCGACAGCGGGCCGGATGCCATGGTCCGGATGCGGCGGCTTCAGGCTGACCGCGAAGGTCGGATGCCGCGGCAGCATCGCGTCGAAGAGGTGCAGCGGCATGTTGCTGCCGATGCCGCCGTCGGAGAACCAGATCCGCGTGGCCCGCAGGCGCAGTTGGCGCCGGGCCTCGGCCGTCTCCGCCGCGCGCACCTCGGCCTGCGCGCGCTGGTTCGCGGTGCGCGACCAGTCCACCGCGTACAGCGGCACTGCCGACAGCAGCAGCGGGAAGCTCAGGCTCATTCGGACCGCGACGACGACCGGCAACTCGCCATGCCGCGGCAGCGGTCTCAACTCGCGCCCCTGCGCGTTCTCGATCACCGGCCCGTCGTTGCCGCCGGCGAAAGGCGCCGCCAGCGCGGCCATCACCGCGGGCGGGAACAGCCTCGACCACTCCTGCGGGTCGTAATAGAACATCGGCGTCCCCGGACGGAACGGGATGCTGTAGACCATCTGCTGGCTCACCGCGCTGGTGATCACCTCCAGATGGATGCCTCGCGTCGTGGGGTCGGGTCCCCACAGATCGCCGAAGCTCAAGGGCGGCCCATCGATGCTCTTGCCCGCCAGCTGGTTGAAGTAGCCGTGCAGCCAGTCGGTGAGCGCGGTCCGGCCGCCCTGGTCCGGCTGCGTCAGGCCGCTGCACAGGCCGTAGCCGTTGTCGCGCAGGCCATGCGCCAGCCCACGGACGAACAGCGCGGCCGTCACCCCGATCGCCGCCGCGCCGGTCAACGCCGCAATGCCCACCACAGCCACCGCGGCCAGCCAGCGCAGGCCCGGCGATGCACCAGTCCCGTCGATGAACAGATGCAGCGCCGGCCAGGCCAGCAGCAGCCCGCCCGCGGCGACCCCCAACGCGGCCCCCGCATGGACGGTGAGCATGCCGCCCACCACCGCGGCGACGGTCTGGCCACGCGACTTGCCCAGCGCGCGCGCCAGCACGTCGAAATGGCGACGCAGCGCGGGCACCGGCTGGAACAGCGTGAACAAGCGGCTGCGGCCGGGCTGGCGCCGATCCCCGGCGACCTCCGCGCCCAGTTCCTCGGGCAGCTTCGCGAGCTGGTCGAAGGCGCCGACATGGCCGCGCTGGCGGCCGAGCTCCGCGGCCGCGCTCGCCCCGGCCGCGATTGCGCCGGCCGAGGTGCCGCCGATGTTCTTGAACCGGTACCGGTCGGCCAGCGCCGCCACCAGTCGCGGATAGATCACGCCACTGGTCACGCCGCCCTTCATGACGAGGTCGCAATGGCTGACGTCGTCCGCCTCCGGCTGCCGCTGGTCGTCGCTGTGCATGACGCCGATTCTCGGCGCCCTGGCGACCATCGGTGTCAGGAGCGCTCCGATCCGTCCCCGGACGTCGCCAGCACCTGGACGACGCCTTCGCGCAGCATCACGCGCCGGTCGCCGAAGCGGGCCACGTCCTCCGGATCGTGCGTGATCATCAGCATCGGCATGCCGATGCGCGCCAGCAGCGTGTCCAGCTCCGCACGCATCCGGCCGCGCAGCTCCGGATCGAGCGCCGAGAACGGCTCGTCCAGCAGCAGCGCGCGCGGCTCGTTGACCAGCGCTCGGGCCAGCGCGGTGCGCTGCCGCTGACCGCCGGACAGCTGGTGCGGCCGCTGCTGCGCGACGCGTTCCAGCTCGAAGGCCTGGATCCAGCGGTCCACCGCCTCGCCGCCCTCACGGCGCGACGGATTCAGCCAGCCCCGCTTGAGCGCGAACGCGATGTTCTGCCGCACGGTCAGCTGCGGGAACAGCGCGTAGTCCTGGAAAAGGAAACCGAGGCGGCGCTCGCGGGCGGGCACGTCGATGCCCGACGCGCTGTCGAAGACCGGTTGGCCGTCGACGCGGATCGACCCCTCGTCCGGCTTGAGCAGCCCGGCGATCGCCAGCAGCGTCAGGCTCTTGCCAGCGCCCGACGGCCCGTGGATCACCGTGCGGCGAGCGTCGGTGGTGAAGGCGACATCGAGCTCGAAGCGGCGGCCGCCGCCCTCCACGCGCTTGCGGATGCGCAGCTCGAAACTCATGCGCCGCTCCTTGGACCCGCCAGCCGGCCCGCCACCAGCAGCACCGCGACGCAGGTCAGCGACACGATCAGCACCAGCAGGTTGGCGGTGTCGTCCTGCCCGGCCTGCACCGCCTCATACACCGCCACGGACAGCGTCTGCGTCTTGCCCGGGATGCTGCCCGCGACCATCAGCGTCGCGCCGAACTCGCCCAGCGCGCGGGCGAAGGCCAGCAGCACGCCGGCGAGCACGCCGCGCCAGGCCATCGGCAGCGTCACGCGGAAGAACAACGCCCACTCGCCCAGGCCGAGCACGCGGGCCGCGCGCTCGAGCTGCGGATCCACGCCCTCGAAGGCCGCGCGGGCCGACTTCATCACCAGCGGGAACGCCACGATCGTCGCCGCGATCACCGCGCCCTGCCAGGTGAAGATCAGGTTGATGCCGAAGCTCTCCCACAGCCAGGCGCCCAGCCAGCCGCGCTTGCCGATGATCACCAACAGGTAGTAGCCCAGCACCGTCGGCGGCAGCACCATCGGCAGCGTCAGCACCGCGTCCAGCAGTTCCCGTCCGGGGAAGCGGAAGCGCGCCAGCGCAAAGCCGGCCGCCACGCCCAGCAGCAGGTTGAGCGCCGTCGCCCAGCCAGCGACCTTCAGCGACAGCGCGAGCGCGATCCAGGCGGGTTCCACGTGCGCTGCGCTCCCTGGCGATCAGGGCTTCCGGAAGCCGTGCCGGGCGAGCACCGCTTGGCCGGCCGCCGAGGTGACGAAGTCCAGGAAGCGCTTGCCGCCTTCGGCATTCGCGCCGCCGGTCGTCACGGCGATGGGGTAGGAGATGGGCGCCGGCGTCGGCACGCTGAACAGGATGCGCACCTTGTCCTTGAACACCAGCGCGTCGGTCATGTAGACGAAGCCGGCCTCGGTTTCGCCGCGCGACACGTAGTCCAGCGCCTGCCGCACGTTCTGCGCGAAGACCGCCTTGGGCTCGATGGCCGACCACAGCCCGGCCTGCTCGAGGGCGGCCTTGGCGTAGCGGCCGGCGGGCACGCCCTCGGGCCGCCCGATCGCGACGCGCTTCACGACGGGCTGCTGCAGGTCGGACAGGGTCTTCAACGTCGCGCCGCCTTCGGCGGGCGTGATCACCACGAGTGCGTTGCTGACGAAGTTGCGCCGCGTGCCTTCGACCAGCAGCTTCTGTTGCTGGGCCTTGTCCATCGTCTCCTGGTCGGCGGAGGCGAAGACGTCGACTGGCGCGCCCTTGGCGATCTGGGCGAGGAGTGCGTCCGATGCGGCGAAGTTGAACTGGAGCTTCGTGCCCGGATGCGCGGCCTCGAAGGCTGGTGCCAGTTCCCTGAACGCGTTGGTCAGGCTGGCGGCTGCGGAGACGGTGATCTCGGCCGCCTGCGCCAGGCCCGCGGCCATCAGCGCGAGGGCCAGCGCGGCGACGCGTCGGGTGATCGAAAGGGAGGTCGAGCGCATGGCGATTCCTCGTAGGAGCCGTCGACGAAACGAAGCCCCGCAATATATCCCAGGATATTGCGCACCCCTTCGCCGACCGCCCCCTCCCCCGCACTGCGCCTCGTTGAAGTACTCCCCCACCGCACTGCGCCTCGCTGAAGTGCTCGGTGTGTCGACGCTGGCGGCGCCGGTGCCCCTCCGAGCGATTGCCGAGCGTGCGGAGGCGCTTGAGCGAGGAGGGGCACCGGCGCTGCCGGCGTCCGCTCGGTCTGAGCCTAGTCGCCTCACGCCGCGCCGTGGCCGTGCCTCAAGTCGCCAGCAGTTTCATCAACTGCCGGATTTCCGGCTTGGCAGCTTGAAGTGCGGTGTCCTCGATCTGTCGATAGAGCGTGATCAGCGCGCGTCCCGAGTCGGTCAGCGCGCTGCCACCGCCTTTGGCGCCACCGGCTGCGGTGGCGACGGCGGGCGTCTTCAGTGCGCGGTTGAGTTCATCGATCAGCAGCCAGGCGCGTCGGTAGGACATGTCCAGCGACTTGGCGGCTGCCGTGATGGAGCCGGTTTCGTCGAGCGCCTGGAGCAAGGCGATTTTTCCGGGCCCGATGGCGATGATGTCGCCGACGGTCACGCGCATGCGGAGTTTGAGGCTTGGCTTGGGCTTCACGGGAGGAGGAGTCGGGCGGGCCACCATGCGGCGCATTAAACCTGATGCCGGCGCGCTCAGTCGGCCAGCCGCCAGCAGCCGCGGCCGGCCGCCTTCGCCGCATAGAGCGCATCGTCGGCGCGGCCGAGCAGCGCCACTTCGCCTTCCTGGCCGCCGTCGTGGCAGGCGATGCCGATGCTGGTGGACAGCTGCAGCTGCTGCCCCTGCAGCGTCAGCGGCGCCTTCACCGCGTCCAGCACCTTGCGCGCGACACCGGTGGCTTCGTCCGGCGCGTTCAGGTTCTCGAGGATCAGCACGAACTCGTCGCCGGCCAGGCGGCAGAGCTGGTCGGTCTCGCGGATCGCGCCGCGCACCCGGTCGGCGAAGGCCCGCAGCACCGCGTCGCCGGCCGCATGCCCCAGCGAATCGTTCACCTGCTTGAAGTGGTCCAGGTCCAGGAACATCAGCGCCAGCGTCCGGCCGCTGCGGCGGTTGCGCGCCAGCGATTCCGACAGGCGGGACTCGAACTGGCGCCGGTTCGGCAGCCCCGTCAGCGGATCGACGCGGCTGAGCTGGTCCAGCTCCCGCTCGACCTGCTTGAACGCGGTGATGTCGGTGGCCAGCGTGTAGACGCCGGCCACGCGGCCATCGGGCTGCACGTCGGGCACGTATTCGGCCAGCAGGTCCCGCACCACGCCGTTGGCTTCGGAGCGCGTCTCGAAGCGCTGCCGCGCACCGGCCAGCGCCGCCTTCAGGAAGGGCAGCCGCTGCTCGTGCAGCACCGGCCCGATGACGTCGGCCAGCGGCCGGTCCAGGGCCTCCTCCGGCGCCATGCCCATCCAGGCGCGGAAGGTCGCGTTGAGGAACCGGATCCGGTGCTCCGCGTCGATGTAGGAGATCAGCACCGGCAGGTTGTCGGCGATGGTGCGCAGCCGGCGCTCGATGGATTCCTGGCGCAGCAGCGCGTCGTGCAGCTCCAGCGTGCGCGCCTGCACCCGCAGCTCCAGCGAGGCGTTCAGCTCGGCCAGCGAGCGGTCCTGGTCGGCCTGGCGGTGCGCCAGGTCGTTCAGCGCCTGCGACAGCACCGCCGCCTCGCGGTAGCCGCCGACGGCGGGCAGATTCTCCTCGCTGAGATGACGGCGCTGCGCGATCGCGGCGGCCAGCTCGCGCAGCGGCCGGCTGATGCGCCGGGCCAGCCACCAGCTCAGCGGCACCGCCAGCGCCAGCATCAGGATCGCGCTCAGCGCGATCTGGCGTCGCAGGCCGTAGTAGTCGGCCAGCGCCACGGCCACCGGCTGGCGCACCAGC
This sequence comes from Roseateles sp. 22389, assembly GCF_052044995.1. Lineage (NCBI taxonomy): Bacteria > Pseudomonadati > Pseudomonadota > Betaproteobacteria > Burkholderiales > Sphaerotilaceae > Roseateles > Roseateles sp. 22389. The sequence continues at coordinate 78,089 of NZ_JBQEOF010000022.1, read as the reverse complement.
ACCGTCCAGCCCAGTCCCGGATAAGGCCCGTAGCCCTGGCTGGGCACGCCGACCGCGAAGTATTCGACACCGCCGGCCTCATGGTGGCGCAGCCCCTGTCCGCTCTCCACGCCGATCGGCAGCTTCTTGCCCTCCTGGTCCGAGGGTCCCAGGATCACCACCCCGTCCTTGCCCAGCACCAGCGCGTCGGCCTGGTGGGAGGCCATGGTCGCGTCGATCAGTTCGCTCTTGATCTGGCGCGCCCAGCCCCAGCTCAGGTGGACGCCGAACACGCCCTGCAACTGCCCGCGCCCATCCAGCAGCGGCACCGCGAAGTCGACGAAGCGCCAGGGCTCGTTCTGGCGCGGCAGCAGTTTTTCCAGCAGCAGCGCCGCATGCACGTCGCCGACGAAGGGCTGGCCGCCCCGCGCGCCCTGCCACCACGGTCGCTTGGAGACGTCCACCCCGTCCAGCAGGCCGCCAGCGGCCGCCAGCACCTTGCCCTGCGCGTCGGTCACGCCCAGCCACGCGAAGTGGTCGAAGCCGACCTGGACCTGATCCAGCGCGCGACGCATCCCCTCGGGCTCGTCGAAGCGGCGGAAGGGCTCCAGCTGCGCCAGCACCCGCACTTCCTTGAACTGCTGCGCCATGCCGCGGTCGAGCGCGTCGCGGAAGTCCACGGCCACCTGCCGCAGCGACTCCACCGCGCGCCGCTCGGCGTGGGCGCGGGCGAAGTTCTCGATCAGCAGCGCGGTGATCAGCAGCGCCGTCGCCACCGCGGCCAGCACCATCGCGGTGAGCCAGCGGCCGAGCGAGGCCCGCGAGCCGCGCGGCGGAATGAAACCGTCCTGGCCGCCGGCGGCGGCGGAGCCGCCCGGTCGTCCGGGCGTGGGAGGAGGCGGGAGCGCCTGGGAGTGATCGTGCATCACGGAGTTGTATCGAGAGCGGCGACCGGCCGCAACGCGGGATAGTGCCACTGCACCAGCGGTGGGCGATGACGGAACCTGCCGAGGCACCGTCACGGGGCAGGCTTTGCAGGCGCACCAAAACCGGTCAAGCTCGGGCCCGTGCCGGCCCCACCAGGGCGTCGGGCTGGGCACGGGCCTTGCAACCTGCCCCGCCGGGCCGCCGCCCGGAGGCGGTCCGTCCCTGGAGACCCCATGCATGCGCTGACTTTGCCGGCCGCCGGCCATTACGACGAGATGCTGCTGCAAAGCGGCGCGATCCGGCCCAGCTACCAGGCCTTCGCGGACTGGCTGCACGCACAGACGCCGGAGGCGCTCGCGAAGAAGCGGGCCGAGGCCGATCTGCTGTTCCACAAGGTGGGCATCACCTTCGCCGTCTACGGCGACGAGGCTGGCGCGGAGCGCCTCATCCCCTTCGACACCGTCCCCCGGATCGTCCCGGCCGACGAGTGGCGGATGCTCGAACGCGGCCTGCGCCAGCGCGTCACCGCGCTCAACCGCTTCCTGTGGGACATCTATCACGAGCATGAGATCGTGAAGGCCGGCCTGATCCCGGCCGAGCAGGTCTTCGCGAATGCGCAGTATCAGCCGGCGATGCAGGGGCTGGACCTGCCGCTGGGCGTCTACGCCCACATCACCGGCGTCGACCTGATCCGGCATGCCGACGGCGGTTATTACGTGCTCGAGGACAACCTGCGCGTCCCCTCCGGCGTCAGCTACATGCTGGAGAACCGCAAGATGATGATGCGGCTCTTCCCCGAGCTGTTCGCCAAGTACGCGATCGCGCCGGTCGCGCACTATCCGGCGCTGCTGCTCAACACGCTGCGCCAGGCCAGCCCGGCGGACAACCCGACCGTCGTCGTGCTGACGCCGGGACCGTTCAACTCGGCCTACTTCGAGCATGCCTTCCTCGCGCAGCAGATGGGCGTCGAGCTGGTCGAGGGCCAGGACCTGTTCGTCAAGGACGGCTTCGTGTTCATGCGCACCACCGTCGGCCCCAAGCGTGTGGACGTGATCTATCGCCGCATCGACGACGCGTTCCTCGACCCGCTGGCCTTCCGCGCGGATTCGATGCTGGGCGTGCCGGGGCTGCTGTCGGTCTACAAGCAGGGGCACGTGGTGCTGGCCAATGCGATCGGGACCGGCGTCGCGGACGACAAGTCCATCTACCCCTACGTGCCGGACATGATCCGGTTCTACCTCGGCGAGGAGCCCATCCTGCACAACGTGCCGACCTGGCAATGCCGCAAGCCCGAGGACCTCGACCATGTGCTGAACCACATGGCGGACCTGGTGGTGAAGGAGGTCCACGGCGCCGGCGGCTACGGGATGCTGGTCGGGCCGGCGTCGACGGCGGCCGAGGTCGCCGACTTCAAGGAGCGGGTCAAGGCCAACCCGGCCAACTACATCGCGCAGCCGACGCTGTGCCTGTCGAGCTGCCCGACCTTCGTCGAGCGCGGCATCGCGCCCCGCCACATCGACCTGCGGCCCTTCGTGCTCTCGGGCCGCGAGGTCAACATGGTGGCCGGCGGCCTGACGCGCGTCGCGCTGAAGGCCGGCTCGCTGGTCGTCAATTCGTCGCAGGGCGGCGGGACGAAAGACACCTGGATCCTGGAGAGAACATGATGCGCGCACGCCCACTTCCTTCGCTGGCCGTCGACGCGGCGCCAGCATCCCTGGAGCGCGGCCCGGCGGGAGGCTCGACATGCTGAGCCGCACCGCCGCCCAGCTCTACTGGATGAGCCGCTACCTGGAGCGCGCCGAGAACCTCGTGCGGATGCTCGACGTGACGCATTCGCTGTCGCTGCTGCCGCAGTCGCGCGGCGCCGCGACGGAGCTGGCCGCGCCGCTCGCGGTGACCGGCACGCTCGAGGCCTACCAGGCGCGTCATCCCGGCCTGAGCGCCGAGCAGCTGTTCCGCTTCATGGGGCTGGACCTGGACAACCCGGCCTCGGTGCTGTCCTGCATCCGTCAGGCGCGGGAGAACGCGCATGCGGTGCGCGGCCAGATCACCGCCGAGATGTGGGAAGCCATCAACACCAGTTGGCTGGAGGCGCGAGGACTCGCGCGCAAGGGCTTCGCCGAGCCGTCGTCCTTCTTCGACTGGGTGAAGGAACGCTCTCACCTCTTCCGCGGCGCCACCTACGGCACGCTGCAGCGCAACGACGCCTACTGCTTCATCCGGCTCGGCACCTTCGTCGAGCGCGCCGACAACACCGCGCGCTTGCTGGACGTGAAGTCCCAGCTGATCGCGCCGGCGGTGGACACGCTGGCGCCGGTCGACGCGCCCAGCGAGAGCGCGCCCGACTTCTACGCCTGGAACGCGCTGCTGCGCTCGCTCTCGGCCTTCGAGGCGTATCACGCCGCCTACCGCGACAGCCTCAACGGCCGCCGCGTGACGGAGCTGCTGATCCTGCGCCCGGACGTGCCGCGCTCGCTGCGCGCCTGCTGCGACGAGATCCGGTCCATCCTGCCGCAGATCGAGGCCCGCGGCGGCGCCGAGGACGCCGGCCGCACCGCCAAGCAGAGCGCCAGCCGGCTCGCGCTACGGCTGGAGTACGGTGCGGTGGACGAGATCCTCGAGCAGGGCCTGCATCCGTGGCTGACGGGCTTCCTGGAAGACTCGGCGCGCCTGAGCCTGGACATCCAGCAGGCCTACTTCGAAGCGCAATGACCTCGGCGCCGACCGCGTCGTTCCGACGCGGCGGACGCCACCCGGAGACAAGGCCATGCACCTGCACATCTCGCACGAGACGGTCTACGACTACGACGCGCCGGTGGCGCGCAGCACGCAGTATCTGCGCCTCACGCCGCGCGCGGGCCGTGGCCTGCGCGTGCTGCACTGGCATCTGGAACTGCCGGCACCGGCGAGCGCCTGCAAGGACGCGTTCGGCAACACCATGCATGTGCTGAGCCTGGACGGTCCGCGGCGCGACATCGTCCTGCGCGCGGTCGGCGAGGTCGACACCAGCGATGCGCCCCCCACGCCCGATCCCGAGGATGAACTGCCCGCGCCGCTGTTCCTGCGCGACAGCCCACTGACGCGCGCGGACGAGCCGCTGCGGCAGTTCGCCGCGAGCTTCGCCGACGCCGCGACCGCCGATGCCCACGGCGCGCTGCTGGCGCTGATGGCGGCGCTGGGCGAGCGCATGCCCTACGTGCGGGGCTACACCGACGCGGCCACGCCGGCGGCGCAGGCCTTCGCCACCGGTCACGGCGTCTGCCAGGACCACGCGCAGGTCTTCGTCTGCTGCGCGCGGCTGCTGGGGCTGCCGGCGCGATATGTGTCGGGCTACCTGGCCACCGACTTCGAACATGTGGCCAGCCATGCCTGGGCCGAGGTGCGCCTGCCCGACGCCACGCCGACAGCGACGACGGCGACGGACGGTCGTGACGCATCGCACGGCATGGCGGGCGGCTGGCTGGGTTACGACATCAGCAACCAGTGCCTGGCCGATGGTCGCTACGTGAAGCTGGCGATCGGCGCCGACTATCTGGACGCCTGTCCCGTGCGCGGCGTACGAACAGGCGGCGGGCTCGAAACCATGCGGGCCGAAGTGCTCGTGAAGCCCGGCACGGCCGATCAGCAATGACGAAGGGCGCCTCGCCCACAAGCGCGAATTGATCGGCTACGCTCGCGCCCCATGACTTACTGTGTTGCCATGCGGCTGCGTGCCGGCCTGCTGTTCGCGTCGGATTCCCGCACCAACGCGGGCGTGGATCACATCGCGACCTTCCGCAAGATGAATGTGTTCGAGCAGCCTGGCGAACGCCTGATCACGCTGCTCAACGCCGGCAACCTGGCGACGACGCAGAGCGTGGTGAGTTTGCTGCGCCAGCGCGCGGTCGGCCAGGGCGCGCACCTGATGAACCTGACCTCGATGTACGACGTCGCGGAGCTGGTGGGCAAGACCCTCAAGGAAGTGGTCGCGCGCGACAGCGATGGTCCCGGCCAGCTCAACCAGGGCGTGGACTTCGGCGCCAACTTCATCGTCGGCGGCCAGATCCGGGGCGAGGTGCCGCGGATTTTCCATGTCTATCCGCAGGGCAACTTCATCGAGGCCACGGAAGACACGCCCTACCTGCAGATCGGCGAATCCAAGTACGGCAAGCCCATCATCGACCGCGTGATCGATTTCGACAGCTCGCTGGCCGAGGCCACCAAGTGCGCGCTGATCTCGTTCGACTCGACGATCCGCAGCAACCTGTCGGTGGGCCTGCCCATCGACATGCTGCTCTACAAGACCGACAGCTTCGCGCCGGCGCAGCCCCACCGCATCACGCGGGAGGATCCCTACTTCATGAAGGTGAGCCAGGGCTGGGGCGGCGGCCTCAAGCGCGTCTTCGAGCAGCTGCCGGACGAGGACTGGTTCGCGTGAGCGAGCCCCGCTGACGCTCAGCGCTTGCAGTCGCAGACGTCGCTGCCGTTGTCGAAGACGACGCGCCAGCGGCCATCGGGATCGAGTCGCCAGGTCGACGCGAAGCGCGCGACCAGCTTGCCCTTCGCATGCACCGGTCTGGTCGAATAGGCGAGCTTGCCGTCCGGCAGTGCCTCGACAAGATCGGGCGCCCATGAGAACGGCGCCTCGGCGCCTTCGAAGAAGCGCTTCCATTCCGCGAGCACGGCTGCCCGGCCGCGCAGCGGCTTGCTGCCGTTGATGAAGATCGCGTCCTCCGCGACGAATTCGGCGAATGCCTTGAAGTCGCGTTTGGCCATGGTCGCGGCGAAGGCGATCTCGGCCTCGCGCACCGCGGACGCGCCACTCGGCGCCACCGCCTGCGCCTGCAACGGCGCCATGAACGAAACCGCCAGCATGCCGGCGGTCAATGCCAAGGGGGATCGAAGGATCGAGCGGCGGTCGGGCATGGCGAGGCTCCTGGTGACGATCTGCGATGGTCGACTGGCCAACGAGTCTAGCCAGTGGCGCAAACCTAGAAGGAAGTCAGCCGGCGCGCGGTGCCCGTCTTCCAAGGCACGCGGTAGACGCCGGTGCGAGCCGTCTTCACGTGCTCCAGGATGATCGGCCACCATTCGACCAGGCGTTCCGCGATCGGCCAGAAGCCTTGATGGTTCCACTGCGGATCGAGGACATAGCCGACGAGTTGGTTCTGCCGAAACGCCTCGCGTTCGGCACCTGCACGCTTCTTCAGCTTGTCGTGCGTCACCACGATCCAATGCGACCCGTGTTCCTTGAGACCGTGCAGCCAGACGATGTCGTCGGTGTTCCCGGGGAAGAGGTCCTTGATGTGGAGGACGCGATCCACCGCGCGTTCCTGCCGACAGAGCGCGTTGACCGCGGCCGCCAGATGGATCGACAGGTTGTTGTCGAACATGAACTTCATGCCTGCATCCTCTTCTCGAAGCGGACGGCCGCCATGACCTCTTCCTCGGTCACCTGCCAGATCCCGGCGACGAACTCACGATCGCCTTTCTCCGCGACGAACGAGTCATGCAGGGTCGTCGTCGTCACGTTGGAGGACAGCAGCACGGACTGGCCGAACTGGCGCGCCGGATCGACCACAATCAATCGCTTCTTCGGCACGGGGAACCATCGCACCGAGTGGCCCAGCGCATCGAACTCGACATCGTCAAACAGCGATGGACGAATCACGCTGCCGAACACGAATTGGCGCCCCCGCACGTCCAGCAGCTTGCCGCGCTGGCCGGACCCCTCGACGGCGTCCATGAAGATGCGCCTGCCATCGCTGAGGAAGCGCTTGGACTGCAGCGGATAGGGTCCGATCACCTCCCGGGCGATATCGATCGTCGCCCGGACCGTTTGCAGCGGAACCCCTTGCTCGATGAACCGCGTGACCACGCGCAGCTCCATCAGGTCCTTGAAGCCCAGCAGATAGTCGCTGCCGATCCGCTCGTCGTCCCAGTACTGCAGCTGCCAGAGCGGCGGCGACGTCGTGATGCCGCGCTTCGTCTTGCGCGAGTACCCCTTCAACCAGCGTCGCACGCTGCGCAGGTCGGCGCCCACCAGTTGAGCGGCGCGCTCGATGTCGTAGAGGCCGGTTCCGATCAGGGTGTGACGTTGGCTCATGACGGGGCAGTCTAAGCACGCCCCGACGACACGAAATCAAGCCACCGGCCAGCCGTTGGCGCCGCGACACGCCCCTTTCGACGGCCCCCTCCCGAGCGACTCACTCATCCAGCGACTTCAGGAACTGCCTCAGCTCCGGCGTCCTCGGCGCGCCGAAGATCTCGGCCGGCGGTCCGATCTCGTGCACGCGGCCCTGGTGCATGAAGATCACCCGGTCCGCCACCTTGCGCGCGAAGCTCATCTCGTGCGTGACCATCAGCAGGGTCATGCCCTCCTCGGCCAGCGACTCCACCACCCGCAGCACCTCGCCCACCAGTTCGGGGTCCAGCGCCGAGGTGATCTCATCGCACAGCAGCACCTGCGGCTCCATCGCCAGCGCCCGCGCGATCGCCACGCGCTGCTGCTGACCGCCGGACAGCTGGTCCGGCATCGCGTCGAACTTCTCCGCCAGCCCCACCCGCGCCAGCAGCGTCCGCGCCTGCTCGGCGGCGTCCTGGTCGGAGCGCTTCTTCACCAGCGTCGGCGCCAGCATCACGTTGCGCCCCACGCTCAGGTGTGGGAACAGGTTGAAGCCCTGGAAGATCATGCCCACCTGCTGCCGCAGCGCGCGCATCGCCATCGCGCTGTCGTGCAGCAGCGGCTTGTCGGCCACGCGCAGGGAGCCGTCCTGGAACTGCTCCAGGCCGTTGATGCAACGCAGCAGCGTGCTCTTGCCCGAGCCGCTCTTGCCGATCAGCGCGATCACCTCGCCGCGCATCACGTCCAGGTCGATGCCCTTGAGCACCTCGTTGGTCCCGTAGGACTTGCGCAGCGCGGTGATGCGCACGATGGGCACGCCCGGCACGGGCGCGGAAGCGGCGGTCGCGACGTCGGCGGTATCGGCGCTCACGGTCTCAGGCAGCACGGCCATGTTGCTTCCTCTCCAGATGTTGGGCAGCCAGGCTCACGGGGAAGCACAGCGCGAAATAGAACAGCGCCACGCAGCCGAAGACCAGGAAGGGCTTGAAGCTCGCGTTGGCGATCATCCCGCCCGCCTTGGTCAGCTCGACGAAGCCGATCACCGAGGCCAGCGCGGTTCCCTTGATCACCTGCACCAGGAACCCGACCGTCGGCGCGATTGCCAGGCGCGCGGCCTGCGGCAGGATCACGTGCCGCAGCTGCTCGCCGAAGCTCATGGCCAGGCTGCGCGCGGCCTCCCACTGGCCGCGCGGCACGGCCTCGACGCAGCCGCGCCAGATCTCGACCAGGTAGGCGCTCGTGTAGAGCGTCAGCGCCAGCGACGCCGCCGTCCACGCCGACACCTCGATGCCCAGCAGCGCCAGCCCGAAGTAGGCGAGGAACAGCTGCATCAGCAGCGGCGTGCCCTGGAACAGCGCGACGTAGGCGCCGATCAGGCGCTGCGTCTTGCGGCCCAGGCCGATGCGCAGGCACAGCAGGGTGCCGCCGACCAGGCCACCGCCGATGAAGGCGATCAGCGACAGCGCCACCGTCCAGCGCAGCGCGAGCGCCAGGTTGCGCAGGATGTCCCAGAGGGTGAACTCGATCATGGACGGCTCCCCGTGCCGGTGCCGGCCAGGCGTCGCCACAGCGGCGGGCGTGTCGGTGCCGGCGCGCCGCCGAAGAACCAGCGCGGCCCGGCCCACAGCAGCAGGCGCCGCACCAGCACGGACAGCGCCAGGTAGATCAGCGTCGCGACGATGAAGGCCTCGAACGCGCGGAAGTTGCGGCTCTGGATCAGGTTGGCGGCGTAGCTGAGCTCCTCGGTGGAGATCTGCCCGCACACCGCCGAGCCCAGCATCACGATCACGATCTGGCTCGTCATCGCCGGCCACACCCGCTTGAACGCCGGCGGCAGGATCACGCGCGTGAAGACCTGCGTCGGCCCGAGCGCCAGGCTCTGCGCCGCCTCCCACTGGCCCTTGGGCGCGGCCTGGATGCCGGCGCGCAGGATCTCGGTGCCGTAGGCGCCCAGGTTCAGCGTCATCGCGATCAGCGAGGCGCTGGTCGGCGACAGCTTCACGCCCAGCGACGGCAGGCCGAAAAACACGAAGAACAGCTGCACGATGAACGGCGTGTTCCGCAGCAGCTCGACGTAGACGCCGACCAGGCGCCGCGCCCAGGCCGGCCCGCAGGCGCGCGTCCAGGCGCCCAGCGTCGCGATCGCCAGACCCAGCGGCACCGCGATCACGGTCAGGCCCACGGTCCACGCCAGGCCTCGCAGCAGCAGCGGCCATTCGGCAAGGACGGCGCCGAAGTCGAACTCGATCATGGGCGGCTCCCGCTGGGACCTGCGAAGGGCGCGGTCGGTCTCACGTCAGGCACGGTGGCGATCCGCGTCCGCTCAGAGCGGCAGCTCGCCGGCGCCGCGGCCCAGCCACTTCTTGGACAGCGCCTCGAGCTCGCCCGCCTGCTTGGCCGCCGCGATGATCGCGTTGACCTTGGCCAGCAGCGCGTCCTCGCCCTTGGCGACGCCGATGAAGCACGGGCTGTCCTTGAGCAGCAGCTTGTATTCGACATTCAGGCCGGGCTGGCGCTGCATCAGGTTGCCGGCGACGGCGGCGCTGGTGGCCAGCACCTGCGTCTGGCCGGCGGCGAATGCGGCGATGGTCGCGTTGTTGTCCTCGAAGCGCTTGAACTCCAGCGTCGGCGGCGCGACCTTGGCCAGCTCCTGGTCCTCCATCGCGCCGCGCGTGACCGCGACGCTCTTGCCGGCGAGGTCGGCGAAGCTCTTGATCGCCAGGCTCTTGGGCGCGAAGACCGCCTGATAGAAGGGCGCGTAGGCCGAGCTGAAGGCGATGACCTTCTCGCGCTCCGGGTTCTTGCCGAGCGTGGAGATGACCAGGTCGGCCTTCTTCGTCTGCAGATAGGGAATGCGGTTGGCGCTGGTCACCGGCACCAGCTCGACCTTCACGCCGAGCTTGGCGGCGATCAGCTCGGCCATCGCGACGTCCAGGCCCTGCGGCTTCATGTCGGGACCGACGAAGCCGTAGGGCGGGTAGTCGGTCGGGATGGCGATCTTGATGGTCTTGGCCTTGGTGATCGTGTCCAGCGCGGTCTGCGCCTGGGCGCCCAGCGCGAGCAGGCCCAGGCCCGCGGCCAGCAGCAGGCGGCGCGGCAGCGCGCGGACGGAGGAACGGACGGCGTGGCTCATAACAAGGCTCCTAGGTAGGCGGGGGCGGGATCGGCGGGGTCGGACCCGTCGCGGCGCGCGGCGCGCGGGCGGCGGGAGGTCGAGGGAGCGACGGACGCGGCGGTGGCGGACGGCGACGCGAGCGGCGTCAGCGCCTGCCGCAGCTGGTGCAGCGGGTCGTCGGTCTGCGTGTCGAGTTGAAGGCCCGACTGCACGCTGGCCAGGTGGGCGGCCATCAGCGCTTCGGCGCCCGCGGCGTCGCCGCGCTCGAGCGCCGCGACGATGGCGACATGCTCCTGGCAGGACTGCGCCGCCTCGTGCGACGACTGGTAGAGCATCGCGATCAGCGTGGTGCGCGCGGTGTAGTCGCGCAGCGTGTCGGCGAGCAGGCTGTTGCCCAGGCACTCGGCCAGGCAGACATGGAAGTCGCCGAGCAGGAAGCTGCGCGCGCCGACGTCGTCGCCGCGCAGCGCGGCCTTCTCCTGCGCCAGGTGTTTCTTCAGCCGCGTCAGCGCCGGCTTGTCGAGGGCGCGGCGGCCGCGCAGCAGGCCGAGCTCGATGACCCGGCGCGCCTCGAAGGCTTCACGGGCCTCCTCGCGCGAGGGCGCGATCAGGTACCAGCCGCGCCGCGCGCTGACGGTGACGATGCCCCGCGCGGCCAGGCGCGTCAGCGCCTCGCGGACGATGGTGCGGCTGCAGTCGAAGAGCAGCGCCAGCGGCTGCTCGCCGAGCCGCGTGCCCGGCGCCAGCTTCTGCGCGAGCACGGCGTCGATGATCCGTTGGCTGATGTCGGTGGCGGTGATGCCCATGCCCAGGGCATTGCAGCTTCCGTGCCAGCGCTGGCTGGTGTACGCCTCACTGGCGCATCTGTCTTGTATGCAAGCCAGGACGACACATGTGCACCGCACTTGTGCACAAGCTTGGTGTGCCGGGCACCGCCGCGGTGCGTCGCCTCAGCCGTCGACCCGCATCGAGTAGTCCACCGCCTTGGCGTCCTTGGTGAGGCGCCCGACCGAGATGCGGTCGACGCCGGTGGCCGCGATCCAGCGCAGCTGGTCGATGGCCACGCCGCCCGACACCTCCAGCAGCGCCCGGCCGCCGGCGATGGCCACCGCCTCGCGCATCATCGGCTCGCTGAAGTTGTCCAGCAGCACGCTGACCGCGCCGGCGGCCAGCGCCTCGCGCAGCTGCTCCAGGGTCTCGACCTCGACCTGGATGGACACGCCGGCGTCCAGCGCCTGCGCCTGCCGCAGCGCCTGCGTCACGCCGCCGGCCGCGGCGATGTGGTTTTCCTTGATCAGGATGCCGTCGTACAGCGCCAGGCGCTGGTTCGCGCCACCGCCCACGCGCACCGCGTACTTCTGCGCCAGGCGCAGCCCGGGCAGGGTCTTGCGCGTGTCCAGCACCGCGCAGCCGCGCGGGTTCGGACTGGCGCCCTCGATGGCGCGGGCATGGGCGCGCGTCGCCGTCGCGGTGCCCGACAGCAGCTGCAGGAAGTTCAGCGCCGGCCGCTCGGCCGAGAGCAGCGAGCGGCCCTCGGCCTCGATGCGACAGACGAGGGTGTCGGGCGCCATGTCGGCGCCCTCGTCGTACAGCCACTCGATCCGCGACGAGCCGTCCAGCGCCAGGAACACGCCCTCGAACCAGTCGCGGCCGCACAGCACCGCCGCCTCGCGCACCCGCACATGGGCCTGCACGCGCCGGCCCGCCGGCACCAGCCGCGCGGTCCAGTCGCTGATGCCGATGTCCTCGAACAGCGCGTCGCGGATGTTGCGCGCGCGGGCCTCGTCCAGGGTCTCGTTGTGGTCGAACATCGTCGCGGTCCCGGCTGCCTCTGGATTACTCGGCGTCGCCGATGGTGATCGACAGCTCGCCGAAGCCCTCGATGACGCCGGTGATCACGTCGCCCGGCTTCACCGGGCCGACGCCTTCGGGCGTGCCGGTGTAGATCAGGTCGCCCGGCGCCAGGTGATAGAACTGCGACAGGTTGGCCACCAGCTCCGGAATGCTCCAGATCATGTCGGACAGGTCACCGCGCTGCTTCTCGACGCCGTTCACCGCCAGCGTGATCGCGCCCTGGGACAGCTCGCCCAGCTCCGAACGCGGCACCAGCGGCGTGATGACGGCCGAATGCTCGAAGCCCTTGCCCAGGTCCCAGGGCCGGCCGATGGCCTTGGCCTCGTTCTGCAGGTCGCGGCGCGTCATGTCCAGGCCGGCGGCATAGCCCCAGACCGCGTCGGCGGCCTGCTCGGGCGTGGCCTTGAAGACCGGCTTGCCGATCGCCACGACCAGTTCCATCTCGTAATGCAGGTTCTTCGTGCCGGGCGCGTAGGGGATGGTGCCGCCCGACGGCGCCAGCGCGCTGGCCGGCTTGGTGAAGTAGAACGGCGGCTCGCGGTCCGGATCGCTGCCCATCTCGCGGGCGTGCGCCGCGTAGTTGCGACCGACGCAGAAGATGCGGCTCACGGCATAGCGCGCATCGCTGCCGCGCACGGCCACGGCGGCCTGCGGCGCTGGGGGGAAGACATAAGTGCTCATGGCGTGCGGAGGTAACGATCGCAACGATCGTGCAAGGAAGGAGGGGAGCGCGGAGCATAACCTTGGCAAATCCACGCGGCATTGCTAGGGTTGCGGCCATGTTTGAAGCCCGCCCCGCCGGCCAGCGCCTGGCCGTCCTGACGTGTGCCCTGATCCTGGCCGCCTGCGCCAGCCGCGGTCCCACCCCCAGCCGCCCCGCCCCGGGCGGCCCCAAGTCCTCCTCCTGGCCCGACCGCGACGGCCCCGACGCCGTCGTCCCGCCCGACCTGCAGAAGGTGCCCGACGCGGTGCCGCGGCTGGAATCCATCCGCAAGGGCGGCCCCAACAAGCCCTACGAGGTGCTGGGCGAGCGCTACGAGCCGATCGCCGACGACAAGCCGCTGGTCCAGAAGGGCCTGGCGTCCTGGTACGGCCGCAAGTTCCACGGCCGGCCGACGTCCAGCGGCGAGATCTACAACATGTACGCGATGACCGCCGCCCACGCGACCATCCCGATCCCGAGCTACGCGCGCGTGCGCAATCCCAAGAATGGCCGGGAGGTCATCGTCCGCATCAATGACCGCGGGCCGTTCCACAAGGGCCGGATCATCGACCTGAGCTACACCGCCGCGCTCAAGCTGGGCGTGCTGAACGGCGTGGCGCCGGTCGAGATCGAGCGCATCACCTACGAGGACATCCGCACCGGCGCCTGGACCCGCGACCGCGACACGCTGTCGCCCGATCCCAAGGTCGCGCCCGACACGCCGGTCTATGCCGCCGCGACACCCAGCGGCGCGCCCGATCCGACGACGACCGCGCAGCTGCGTCCGCCCGCCGCGCCGGTGACCGTGCCGGCGCAGGTGCCGCTGCCGGTGCCGGTGGTTCCGGCGGTGGCGCGCGCCGACAAGCCGGGAACGTCGACCGGCGCGGCGACGGGCACGGCAACGGGCACGACGCCGTCCGCCAATCCGGACGCCAGGCCGGATGCCAGCCTGACGCCGATCCCCATCACCGCGCTGCCGCCCGGCAGCGACCTGCCGCCGTCCGGCCAGTCCAAGGCCGAGGCCATGGCGGTCGCCACCGCCGGCGCCATTGCCGCGGCCGATCCGCAGGCGCCGGTGCCCGCGCTCAAGATCGCCGCGGCGGCGCAGGGCTTCTGGCTGCAGTTCGGCGCCTTCTCGCGGCTCGAAGGCGCGGAGCAGCTGCGCGAGCAGTTCACCCGCGGCATGGAGGAGATCGCGCCGATGCTGACGATCTTCAAGGACCGCAACCTGCACCGCCTGCAGGCCGGCCCCTTCGCGAGCCGCGAGGACGCGCGCGCCGCCGCCGACCGGGTGCGCACCGCGATGTCGCTGACGCCGGTGCTGGTCGAGCGCCGCTGAGCGCCACGGAAGGCCGCTGAGCGCCCGTCGGTCAGCCTGATCGGGCGCGGCCCGCACGCCGATTGCCCCGTTCCACGCGGGGCGCCGTGGGGCGCTTCGTCCCTGGGAGAGGAAGCCGGGGCCGGTGACGACGGCGCGATGGTGCGCCGCGCATCGCCCTGCGAAGATGACCCGCATGCCGCCGCTCGACGCCGCCACGCTGCTGATGGTGATCGCCGTCATCGATACCGTCGCGTGCATCGTCTGGCTCGCGCTGGGCGAGGTGCTGCGCATCGCGCCACGCGCGGCGCGTCGGCTCTCCGCCTATCACGGCGTGTGCGCGCTGGCCTGGTGGCCGGCCTTGCCGGCCGCGATGGAGCGCCTGGTCGCGCTGCCGCTGGACGTGATCGCGGCGGGACTGCTCGCCGCCGGCGTGCGCGGGCTGATGCGGGTGCGCTACGGCGCCCCGGACATCCTCGCGATCGTGGCGCTGGGGCTGGTGGCGACCGCCCTCACCGCGGGCGATCCGGACCTGTCCTCGGCGCGGGCCGTCTCCAACATCGCCGGCGGCGTGCTCGCGCTGATGGCCGCCTGGGACGTCGCCCTCGGCGCCGGTTTCCGCGCCGGCTTGACCGCCATCGTCGTGACGCCCTACCTCGTGCTGGCCGGCGGCTGCCTCTGGCGCGCGGGCGGGCTGCTGGGCTGGACGCCGGCGGGACTGGGCGTCGCCGGGCTGGGCGCCAATGCGCCGCTGGCGATGCTGCGGCTGGTCGTCGACCTGACCATCGCCACCGGCCTGATCGCGCTGGTGATGCAGCGCCTGATCGCGCGCGTGCGTCACCTGACGCGGCGCGACGCCTTGACCGGCCTGCTGAACCGGCGCGCGATCGAGGACCATCTCGCGCGCCTGCAGGCGCTGACCGAGCGCGGCTGCGCCAACGCGGTGATGGTGCTGGACGTGGACCACTTCAAGCGCATCAACGACGAACTGGGGCATGCCGGCGGCGACGCCGCGCTGCAGCACCTGGCCGCCGTGCTGGGCGCGACGCTGCGCGACACCGACTGCTTCGGCCGGCTCGGCGGCGAGGAGTTCGCCGTGCTGCTGCCCGACACCGAGCTCGACGGCGCGATGCTGGTCGCGGAGCGCCTGCGCGAGCTGCTGCAGAAACACCCGCTGGCCTGGGGCGACAAGCTCTGGCCGATCAGCGCGAGCTTCGGCGTCGCCACCATGCGCGCCGGCGACACCCATGGCCACGGCGCGCTATCGCGGGCCGACGCGGCGATGTATGCCGCGAAGGCGCGTGGCCGCAACCGCGTCCTGCGCGCCGCCGGCGAAGCGGAGTTCGCGTGAGTCCCCCGACGATGGAGCCCGCCTGATGCTGCCCGCCGCCGATCCGGTCTCGCTGATCGCCGCACTGGTGGTGCTGTTCGGCATCGCCGCGGTGGTCTGGCTGATGATCGCCGCCGGCCTGCGCGAATCGCCCGGCGCCTGTGCCTGCCTGTCGGGCGCCAACGCGGCGCTGGGCGCTTCGTTCCTGCTCCACGAGGCGCTCGGGCTGGTGTCGCCGCAGCATTACTGGTGGTCGGACCTGCTGTCGCTGATCGCCTTCGCGCTGATCCGGCTGGCGGTGCCGGTGGTGGGCGAGCGGCCCGCGCCCTGGCGCACCGTCGGCGGTGCGACGCTCGCCGTGGGCATCGTCGCCGCGCGCTTCACCGGCGGGCCGGACACGCTCGGGCACAAGCTGCTGATCTACGGCGCGATGGCGGCGCTGGCGATGCTGGCGGCGGTCGATGCCTGGCGCCTGCTGCGCGCGCGCGGCCTGGCCCCGCGCGCGGCGCTGGCGCTGGCCGCGCCGCTGATGGCGGTCGGCCTGCTGCTGCTGGCGCGGCCGGTGGAGGCGCTGCTCGCGCCGGGCCGCACCGCGGACATCGACGTGGCTTCCGACTTCAACATCGCCTGGTTGTGGGCGTCGCTGGTGCTGGCGCTGCTGATCAACGGCTGGATCGCCTTCCTGCTGCTGATGAAGCTGGTGCTGGAGATCCGCCGCCTCACCGAGCGCGACCCGCTGACCGATGCGCTGAACCGGCGCGCGCTGTCCGAGGCGGTCGATGCCGAGCACTCGCGCCAGATGCGCGGCCACGGCTACGCGCTGGTGCTGCTGGACATGGACCGCTTCAAGCAGCTCAACGACACGCTGGGGCATGCGGCCGGCGACGCCGCCTTGAAGGCGCTGGTGCGGGTGCTGCGGCCCTGCCTGCGCGAGGTCGACCGCCTCGCGCGTCTGGGCGGCGAAGAGTTCTGCGTGCTGCTGCCCCACACCGGCATCGCGGGCGCCGCGCTGGTGGCGGAGCGCATGCGCGCGCTGCTGGCCGGCCACGCCTTCGCCTGGGAAGGGCGGGCCTGGACGCTGACGGCCAGCTTCGGCATCGCGGAGTCCTCGGCCGCCGACGTCAGCGCCGCCGAGGTCCTGCGGCGCGCCGACCAGGCGCTCTACCGCGCCAAGGCGCAGGGCCGCAACGTCGTGCAGGCGGTGGAGTTGGAACCGGCGCGCTGAGCGGACCGCGCGGACCGCCGGGTCGGCGCGGCCGCGACCCGCGTCAGAAGCGGCCGCGCACGCTCAGCATCACGCTGCGCGGATCGCCGTAGTTGGGATAGTCCAGGTTGGTCCAGTAGGTCTTGTCGAGCGCATTGCGGATCGACAGGCCCAGGCTGAAGCGCTCGTTGAGCTGGTAGTTCGCATGCAGGTTCAGCAGCGCATAGGCGCCCTGGGTGACGGTGGTCGTTCCCAGGGTCGGATGCGCGATGCCGTAGCCGGTGACGGTGCTCTGGTAGTTCACGCCGCCGCCGACGCTCAGCCGCTCCCAGGCGCCGCCGAAGCGGTAGCTGGTGCTCAGCTGCAGCGTGTGGCGCGGCAGGTTCGCGTAGATCAGGTCCAGCGCGTGGCGGGTGATGCGCGTGTTGGCGTAACCGGCGCTCAGCGTCCAGCCCGGCGCGATCTGGCCGGCGACGTCGACTTCGAAGCCCCGCGTGCGGGTGCCGTTCACGCCGACGTAGGCGGAGCTGCCGTCCGGCAGCGAGCCCTCCGGCACCGCGACGTCGCGCACCGCGTAGTTGTCCTGCTTGGCCTCGAAGACCGCGGCCGACATCGCCAGGCGCTTGTCGAGGAACTCGCCCTTGATGCCGAACTCGGTGTTGCTGCCGCGGATCGGCGAGAGCAGGTTGTCGTTGCGGTCCTTGTAGTTCTGCGGCTTGAACAGATCGGTGTAGCTCGCATAGAGCGAGAGCGCATCGCTCAGGTCGTAGACGATGCCCACATACGGCGAGACCTCGTTGCTGACCTTGTAGGCGCCGGTCGTCCCGGTGTAGGTGCCCGCCGTGTTGAAGGCGTCGGTGGCGGTCTTCCAGTAACTCAGCCGCGCGCCGGTCACCAGCGAGAGCGGCTCCAGCAGCTTCCATCGGCCCATCGCGAAGAGGCCGCTCTGCTCGGTCTCGGCGACGCGCTTGGCGCCGGTGGCGCTGAAGGTCGGCGCCGGCGCGCTGCCGTCCCAGTTGCGGATGTCGGGGATGGCGTAGCTCCAGGCTGCCACCGAGGTGAGCGTGGGCGTGACGGTCGTGGTCTTCACGCCGTTGGCGCCGATCACCAGGTCATGCTTGCGGCCGAACAGCGACAGCGTGCCCGAGGCGTAGACGTCCAGGCTGTCGCGGCGCTCCCAGCTCTTGCCGACGGCCGCCAGCAGCTTCAGGCCGGCGCCGGTGACCGGGTCCGGATAACCGCTGGCGTAGGTGGCCAGCCGGAAGGTGTCGCCTTCGCTGTGGTTGGCGATGGCCTTGAGCGTCCAGTCGTCGCCGAGCTTCTGCTCCAGCTGCGCGTAGAAGGTGCCGTTCTGGCGCGACCAGCGGGTCCAGGACGGCGAGAAGCTGGTCTCGCGCGGCAGGCCGGCGAGCGAGCCGTCCGAGGCAAAGCGCGGGATCGTGCCCCAGATCGGGCCCTGCGGCACGTTGTTCTGGTCCTGGTAGCCCAGCGTGACGGTGGTGCTGGCGCCCAGGTCGGCCTCGACGGTGGCCATGAAGGCCGTCTTGGTCTCGCTGTGGCGCCGGCGGAAGCCGTCGCGCTCCTGCGCCGCCGCGATGAAGCGCGCGCGCACGCGGCCGTCCTCGGTCAGCGGCGTGTTGACGTCGGCCTCGATGCGATGGAAGTCGTCGGTGCCCATCACCAGGCCGCCGTAGGCGGAGAAGGCCTTCTCGGGCCGCTTGCGGATCATGTTGACCGTCGCGGACGGGACGCCCGCGCCGGTGGTCAGCCCGTTGGCGCCGCGCACGACATCGATGCGCGAGTAGAAGACGGTGTCGAACTCCTGCTGCGTGTTGCCGCTGTAGGTGGGGATGCCGTCGATCTGGAAATCGGTGATCTGGAATCCGCGCGCGAAGTACAGCGGGCGCTGCGTGTCGTAGAAGGACACGTTCACGCCGGTGATGTTCTGCATCACGTCGTTGATGCTGATCAGCGTCTCGTTCTCGAGCCGGCTCGCGTCGATGCTGCTCATCGACTGCGGCGTCTCGCGCGCGCTCAGCGGCAGGCGCGTGCTGGCGCCCTCGAGCTTCTTGCGCGCGGCGCTGATGGTCACGCGGTCCAGCGCGTTGCGGCGACCGGCGCGCGGGCCGTCTTCGGCCGCGGATGAGGACGACGGCTCCGCCGCGTCGGGGGCGACCGCGACGGCGGCGTCCGCGGAGACGGTGGACCCGGCGGGTTCAGTCGCCGGCGCGTCGGCGGCGCGGACGGCCAGGGGGTGGGACTCGGCCAGTGCCAGGCCGGTGGATATCAGCAGCGCGACGGCGGCCGCGATGGGGGACAGGGAAGAACGCGACATGAGAAAGAGCAGCAGCAGGCGGGCGCAAGCCCGCACACCGGCGCGCACGGGCGCACCGGCCCCGAAGGGAGGTGGAGGGGATGGGCTTGCGGGTCCGGCTCCGGCGTCGCGCGGTGCGCGCGACCAAGGTCGCGGGGCGCGGTGGAGCGTGGGAATCAGGCTGGCGCGAGGCTCAACCGCGCCGGTTTACCGGCCAGATGAGAACTCTTCTCATTGTAGAAACAGGCGCGGAGGCGCCACAGGCAAAACCTGTCCCCGTGTGCGGTCTTCAGGCCAGCGCGACGCGGTTGCGCCCCAGGTGCTTGGCCCGCTCGACCGCGGCGTTGGCGCGCGCGATCAGCAGGTCGGTCGCATAGGGTGGCGCGTTCGCCAGGCCCATGCTGAGCGTCACGTCCAGGCCCGCCGCCAGCTGGTGCCAGGGATGCACCGACACGCTGGCGCGGATGCGCTCGCAGACCTCGAAGGCGCGGTCCGCCACGGTGTCGGGGAAGACGACCAGGAACTCCTCGCCGCTCCAGCGCAGCAGCAGGTCGGAGCCGCGCGTGTTCTCGCGCAGCAGCTGCGCCAGTTCCTGCAGCACGCGGTCGCCGGTCTCGTGGCCATGCCGCTCGTTGATGTTGCGCAGGCCGTCGGCATCGATCAGCGCGACCGTCAGCGGCCGCGCTTCCTGCTCCGCCGCGCGTAGCAGCGGCGGCATGCGGGCCTCCAGGCAGCGGCGGTTGCCCAGCCCGGTGAGCGGATCCTTGAACTCGGCCGTGTCGCGCGTGTCGCCGCTCGTCGCGCCGCTGGCGAATTCCGCTTCCATCCGCGAGACGAAGTACTGCGACTGCGCCATCAGCTGCCCGACCGCGCGGCGGCGCTCCAGCGTGCGCGCCTGCTCCAGGTGGAACAGCGACGGCCCCAGCAGCGCCAGCGCCCGGGCCGCGCGGTAGCTGGCGTGATGCAGACGCAGGCTCAGGAACAGCGGCACCTGCGCAGGCGTGGCGGGCGTCGCCGTGGCGTCCACATCGACACCGGCGTTCGCGCCGAAGGCCACCGTCTCCTCATGCAGCGCCTGGAGCTGCTGCCACGCGGCGCTGGACTGGCCGCGCGCCAGTTGCAGCTCGGCCAGCATGCAGCGCAGGCGCCAGTCGAGCAGGCGGAAGCCGGCGCGCTGGCTGTCGTCGCGGGCCTCGGTCAGCAGCGGCTCGGCTTCGTCGAGGCGGCCCATCAGCAGCAGCACCTCGCCGAAGTTGGAGGCGGTCAGCGCGATGCCGTAGCGGTCGCCGAGTTGCAGCGAATGCGGACGCGCCTCGCGAGCGAGTTCCAGCGCGCGCTCGAGCGTGCGGGGCGCCTGCTCGGGCGCGGCGCCGTCGCGCTGCAGGTGGTACGCGCCGAGCGCGACGGTGCACAGGTTGGTCAGCGTGACCACCCGCTCGTAGGGCGTGGGGTTGGTGCGCAGCAGGCCGGCCGCCTCGCTCATCAGGCGCTCGGCCTGCCACGGGTCGCCCATGCGCTCGAAGCAGGCGCCCAGGCCGTTCAGCGCGACGGCGTGCAGCCGCAAGTCGCCCAGCTCGCCGGCGAGCTTGAGCGCCTCATGCGCGCAGGCCAGGCCTTGCTCGTAGGCGCCGAGCTCGCAGGCGGCCAGGCTCATCCAGCGCAGCAGTTCGCAGGCGGCGGGACTGGCGCCGAGCGGCCGCATCAGTCGCAACGCGCGCTCGCCGACGTCCAGCATGCCCGGCAGGTCGCCCATGCGCAGGCGGAAGAAGCCGCGCAGCCTGCCGGCTTCGGCCTGCTCGTTGATGAAGCCTTCGGCATCGGCGCGATGCCAGACGGCATCGGCCAGCGCGAGGCCGTCGTCCAGTCGCGCCTGCTGCTGCGCCAGACGGGCGCGCGCCAGCAGCTCGCTCAACGGCACGCCGTCGAGGGCTGCCGGGGACATCGGATCGGAGGAGGGATCGCCACTCGGAAACATCCGGCAAGCGTAGCCGATCGGGCGGCGCGCTCGCCACCGGCCCAGCGGCGATGGCAGTCCCGACCCGTCTACTTGCTGGTGGGCATCACGAACTCGGCGCCCTTGGCGATGCTCGCCGGCCAGCGCTGCATGACGCTCTTCTGCTTCGTATAGAAGCGCACGCCCTCCTCGCCATAGGCATGCATGTCGCCGAAGAGGCTCTTCTTCCAGCCGCCGAAGCCATGCCACGCCATCGGCACCGGGATCGGCACATTGATGCCGACCATCCCGACCTGCACGCGACGCGCGAACTCGCGCGCCACGTTGCCATCGCTGGTGAAGCACGCCACGCCATTGCCGAATTCATGCCCGTTGACCAGCTCCAGCGCCTCGCCGAAGTCCTTCACCCGCACGCAGGCCAGCACCGGGCCGAAGATCTCTTCCTTGTAGAGGCGCATCGACGGCCGCACGTGGTCGAACAGCGTGCCGCCGGTGAAGAAGCCGTCCGGCAGGCCCTCCACCTGATGGCCGCGGCCGTCGACGACCAGCGTCGCGCCTTCCTCGACCCCGTGGGCGATCGCCCCCTCGATGCGGTCGCGCGCCTCGCGCGTGACGATCGGTCCCATCTCGGCGTCCAGCGACATGCCGTTCTTGATCTTGAGCGCCTTCGCCCGCTCGGCCAGCTTGGGCACGATGCGGTCCGCGACATCGCCGACCAGCACCGCCACCGAGATCGCCATGCAGCGCTCGCCTGCCGAGCCGTAGGCGGCGCCGATCAGCGCGTCGACGGCCTGGTCGATGTCCGCGTCGGGCATGACGACCATGTGGTTCTTCGCGCCGCCCAGCGCCTGCACGCGCTTGCCGTGGCGGGCGCCGGTCTCGTAGATGTACTGCGCGATCGGCGTGGAGCCGACGAAGCTGAGCGCGCGCACGTCGGGGTGGTGCAGCAGCGCGTCGACGACCTGCTTGTCGCCCTGCACGACCTGGAAGATGCCGTCCGGCAGGCCGGCCTGCTGGAACAGCTCGGCGATGGCCAGGCTGGGCGACGGGTCGCGCTCGCTGGGCTTGAGGATGAAGGCGTTGCCGGTGGCGATGGCGATCGGCGCCATCCACATAGGGACCATGAAGGGGAAGTTGAAGGGCGTGATGCCCGCGACCACGCCCAGCGGCTGGCGGGTGGTCCAGTTGTCGATGCCGGTGGAGACCTGCTCGGTGAAGTCGCCCTTGAGCAGCTGCGGCACGCCACAAGCGAACTCGACGACGTCGATGCCGCGCGAGACCTCGCCCTGGGCGTCGGTGAAGACCTTGCCGTGCTCGGCGGTGATCATCGCGGCGAGGCGGTCGCGGTGCTGGTTCAGCAGCTCGAGGAACTTGAACATCACCCGCGCGCGGCGCAGCGGCGGCGCGTCGGCCCAGGCCGGGAAGGCGGCCTGCGCGGCGGCGACGGCGGCATCGACGTCCGCCGCGCTGCCCAGCTGCAGTTGCCGCGCCACCTGGCCGGTCGCCGGGTTGAAGACCGCCTGGCTGCGTCCCGAGCTCGCCGGGCGGCGCTCGCCGGCGATGAAGTGGGTGATGTCGGCGTTGTCGGTGAAAGCGACGGGGGCGACGGGGGCGCTCTGGCTCATGGCGGTCTCCTGCTTCTTGGGGGGATCGCCGTGAGTCTAGGCAGCGCGCCCTGCCCCGCCTAGGCCAGATCGCCGATCACATTGTTCGATAGACTGAACAAATGGCCCCGCGCTCCCCCGCCCCCTCCCCCGTCCGTGCCGAAGTCCGGGACGAACTGCTGTGGTCACAGCTGCAGGCGTTGATCGCGGTCGCACGGCTGGGCAGCTTCACGAAGGCGGCGCAGCGGCTCAACCTGTCCAAGGCGGCGGTGAGCCAGCGGATCGCCGACCTGGAACGCCACCTGGACCAGCAGCTGGTGCAGCGCACGACGCGCTCGGTGCGGCTGAGCGAAGCGGGCTCGCGCCTGGTCGAGCAGGCCGAGCCCGGCCTGGCCCTGCTCAGCCGCAGCCTGGGCGAGGCCCGCGAGTCCGCTGGCGCGCCGCGCGGCCTGCTGCGCGTAACCGCGCCGGTGGCGCTCGGGCGGCAGCATGTGGCGCCCGCGCTGCCGGCCTTCTTCGAGCGGTATCCGGAACTGCGCATCGAGCTCGACCTGTCCGACCGCCTGGTGCCGCTGGCGCAGGAGGGCTTCGACCTGGCGATCCGGCACACCAGCGCGCCGCCGGACACCCATGTCGCCTTCAAGCTCTGCCCGTCGCGGGCGCTGCTGACGGCCAGCCCGGCCTACCTCGCGCGCGCGGGTCGGCCGCAGCATCCGGCGGAACTGGCGCAGCATCACTGCCTGCCCTACCTGCGCCCGGGTCCGGCGCAATGGTTCTTCGAGCGCGCCGCCAGCGCGCCGGCGCCCGAGCGCCTGCGCGTGCCGGTGCAGGGCCTCTTCCGCGCGAGCAACAGCGAGGTGCTGCGCGACGCGGCGCTGTCGGGGCTGGGCATCGCGCTGCTGCCGGACTTCAGCGCCCGCGACGCGATGCGCGACGGCCGTCTGGTCGAGGTGCTGCCGGACTGGCGCGCCGTCGGCTTCTTCGGCGACGCGATCTACGCCATCCACCCGTGGAGCAGCCACACGCCGCAGGGCGTGCGGCTGCTGGTGGACCACCTCAAGGGCGTGATGGGCGGCGGCTACTGAGGGCTCAGCGCGTGACCTTCACCGCGCTCAAGGGCACCAGCGCGAGCAGCGCGGCCAGCAGCCAGAACGCGGTCGACAGTCCGACGCCCGCCGCGAGGAAGCCGATCAACGCCGGCCCGAGCAGCACGCCCGCATAACCCGCCGTCGTCACCGCCGAGACGGCGAACGCGGCGGGCATCACCGTCTGCTGGCCGGCGCGCCGGAACAGCACCGGCACGAGGTTGGACGCGCCCAGCCCGATCAACACGAAGCCCGCGAAGGCCACCGCGCGGACCGGCGCGAGCAGCAAGGCCGCCACGCCCAGCACCGCGACCACGCCGCCCACCACCAGCGTCCGGCGATCGCCCAGGCGCGCGACCACCGCGTCGCCGGTGAGCCGTCCCGCCGTCATCGCGATCGAGAACAGCATGAAGCCGATGCCGCCCTGCGCCGGCGCGACCAGCTTGGCCTCGGTCAGCAGCAGCGCGCTCCAGTCCAGCACCGCGCCTTCCGCGAGGAAGGTCACCGCGGCGAGCAGCGCCATCAGCCACACGAGGCCGCGCGGCATCACGAACAGCGGCCCGCTGGACGAGCGCGCCGTCTCCAGCACGTAGGGCCAGGCGACGACGACCGCCAGCGCCATCAGCGCGGCGCCCAGCAGCGTCGCGTGCAGCGGCTCGAAGTCCATCGACAGCAGCAGCGTCATGAAGGCCGCGCCGATGAAGCCGCCCACGCTGTAGAGCCCATGGAATCCGGACATCAGCGGCTTGCCCGCCGCGCGCTCGACCTCCAGCGCGTTGATGTTCATCGCCACGTCCAGCGATCCCAGGCATGCGCCGAAGGCCGCCAGCGCCAGGCCCAAAGTCCAGG
This sequence comes from Roseateles sp. 22389, assembly GCF_052044995.1. NCBI lineage: Bacteria > Pseudomonadati > Pseudomonadota > Betaproteobacteria > Burkholderiales > Sphaerotilaceae > Roseateles > Roseateles sp. 22389. Next base: position 53,750 of record NZ_JBQEOF010000022.1, on the reverse strand, counting down.
GCGAGCCCGCGAAGGCCAGCAAGGGCAGCAGCGCCGCCATGCCGAAGCCGCTGCAGACCATCACCAACCGCGTGCCGAAGCGCGTGCTCAGCATGCCGGCCACGACCATCGCCACGACCGAGCCCAGGCCCAGGCACAGCAGCAGCACGCCCAGCGCGCCTTCATCGACGCCCAGCCGCTGCCGCGCGAAAGGCACCAGCGGCGCCCAGCACGCGACGCCGAAGCCCGCCACCAGGAAGGCCAGGCGCACGGCGAGGCGATGCTCGGGTTTCTCGACCACGGGCTCGGCGCCCGTGAGGCTCTGCGGCGCGGCGCTCATGCCGCGGTCTCCACGGCGATCACGTCGACCCCGGCTTCGCGCAGGCCGCGCACCACGCCGGCATCGAGGTCCTGCTCGATCACCGCCGTCTTGAGCATCGCGAAGTCGGCGATGTGATGCGGAGCGGAAGCACGTGCCTTGTCGCTGGTCAGCAGCGCCACGACCTGGCGGCTGTTCTGGATCAGCGTGCGCTTGAACGCCGCCTCGCTGAACTGCGTCGTCATGACGCCCTCCGCCACCGACAGCGAACAGACGCCGACGAAGCACCGGTCGATGCGCATCCGCGACAGCGCATCGACCGCGGCCGCGTCCACGCAGCCGCCCAGGTGGCGGTCGACCTCGCCGCCCAGCATCAGCAGCCGCAGGTCCTGCCGGCGCAGCACGGCCGCGGCCACGTCGACCGCGTTGGTGGCGATGGTCAGCCCGGAGTCCTCGGGCAGGAACTCGACCAGCGCGAGGTTGGTGCTGCCGGTGTCGATGAACACCAGTTCGTCCGGCCGGACCGTGGCCGCCCCCGCCCGCGCGAGCGCCGACTTGCGCCCCGGCGCCTCGCGCAGCCGCGCCGCCAGCGGACGGTCGCTGTCCTGCACCGGCACCGCGCCGCCATAAACGCGGCGGCACAGACCATCGGCCGCGAGCGCGCGCAGGTCGCGGCGGATCGCGTCCTCGGACAGCTTGAACTCGGCGGCGAGATCCGCCGCCACCACGGAGTGGCCGGCCGACAGGCGCTCGGCGATGAGCTGCCGGCGGGCTTGGGGAAGGTCGGGTTGCGTCATGTCGCGCCTCGGTTAAAGCGCCGCAGTATGCATGATCAATCTCGTTTATGCACGTTCATGCACGATTTATCGACCGCTGCTCGCACCGGGGCAGGCCGCCGTTTGACCCCTGCCGCCTCCCCCGCTGTGGGGAAACATCCCTGATCCGAGGGGCCTCGCCTTCCCTCCCATGGGGGTCGGCCTCCCTAGTCCATTGGTTTTTTCCTGAGGCGCCGCCGCCGAAAGTCGCCCCGGGCGGTCGATGTTGGCCGTCAGGAGACAGGTATGACTTCGTTGACTGTGATGCGTCGTCGCATGGCCGCCTGGGCGGCCCTGTGCGGCGCGACCGCCGCGCTGCTGGGCATGACGCCCGCCGCGGCACAAACCCTCAAGCCCGAGACCGACGTGGTCCAGGGCGTGACCCTGCGCACCGGCGAGGCGCTGCGCGTGGGCGGCTACTCGGCGCTGCGCGCGAAGGCGCTGCAATCGCCGCGCAAGCTGCGGGTGATCGCGCGGCTGTCGGCCTACGCGACCGGGGCCGGTCCCGCCGGCGAGCCCTTGCGCGCGATCGGCGAGACGCCCGCGATCCGCGGCGCGCGTGACCAGCTGGTGCTGCGCCTGCGAGCCCGCGGCGCCGACGCGGTGGAAGGCCTGCCCGACACCGCGCTGGTGGTGATGGAGGTCGATGCGGCCCAGCTCGATGCGCTGGTCGCCAACGGCGAGATCGCCGAGCTGACCGAGGACGTGCCGGTGCCCGCAACGCTGGCCGAGTCCGGCCCGCTGGTGCGGGCGCCGCAGGCCCATGCACTGGGCGCGCGCGGCGCCGGCACGACGGTGGCCATCCTCGACACCGGCGTGCAGGCCAACCATCCGTTCCTGAACGGGCGCGTCGTCGAGGAGGCCTGCTTCTCGACGACCTCGGCGGCCAACAACTCGACCTCGGTCTGCCCGGGCGGCGCGTCCAGCAGCACGGCGGTCGGCTCCGGCGCGGCCTGCGCGATCAGCGGCTGCGACCATGGCACCCACGTGGCCGGCATCGCCGCCGGCCGCGCCACCGGCGCCACCACCTTCAACGGCATGGCGCCCGACGCCAACCTCATGGCCGTGCAGGTGTTCTCGCGCTTCACCGACTCACCGGGGAACACGCCCTGCGCGAACTCGAACAAGGCCTCGCCCTGCATCCTGAGCTTCACCTCGGACCAGATCCGCGGCTTGCAACGGGTGCTGGAGCGGCGCGCGGCGCGCAACATCGTCTCGGCCAACATGAGCCTGGGCGGCGGCGTCAATGCCGCGGCCTGCGATGCCGATGCCCGCAAGGACGTCATCGACGACCTACTGGCCGTGCGCGTGGCCACGGTGATCGCGTCGGGCAACAACGGCTCGGCCACCGGCGTCAGCGCGCCAGGCTGCATCTCGACCGCGGTGACGGTGGGCTCGACGACCAAGAGCGACCTCGTCTCCAGCTTCTCCAACAGCGCGGCGCTGGTCGACCTGCTGGCGCCGGGATCGGGCATCACCTCGTCGGTGACCGGCAGCGGCTTCGGCGCGAAGAACGGCACCTCGATGGCGACGCCCCATGTGGCGGGCGCCTTCGCGGCGATCCGCTCGGTCGTGCCGGGCGCCAACGTCGGCGACATCCTCGGCGCGCTGCAGGCCACCGGCGTGGCGATCACCGACACGCGCAACAACCTCACGCGCCGGCGCATCAACCTGGAAGCGGCGGTGAACCAGCTCGCGCCGCAGCCCTTCGCGCTGTCCAGCGGCATGCTGTTCCAGATGCATGCCGACGGCCGCATCTGGGCCCACACCGGCGTGGCCTGCAACGGCGCCGGCTGCCCGGGCTGGGTGCTGCTCGACGCCAACCCGGCGACGCGCGCGATCGCGGCCGGCGGCAACGCGCTGTACCAGCTGCACGCGGACGGGAAGGTCTGGCGCTACACCGGCATCCGCTGCGGCGGCAATGCTTGCCCGGGCTGGCAGATGCTGGACAACAACCCGGCGACGAAGCAGATCGCGGCGGGCGGCACCTCGCTCTACCAGCGGCATGCGGACGGGAAGATCTGGCGCTCGACCGGCGCGGCCTGCTCGGGCAACAGCTGCCCGGGCTGGACGATGCTGGACAACAACCCGGCCACGATCGACATCGTCGCGGACGGCACGCGGCTCTACCAGCTGCACAACACCGGCGCGATCTGGCGCTCGACCGGCGCGGCCTGCTCCGGCAACAGCTGCCCCGGCTGGACCCAGCTGGACAACAACCCGCATGCCAAGGCGCTGGCCGCGGCGGGCGGCCAGCTGTACCAGCGGCATGACACCGGCGCGATCTGGCGCTCGACCGGCGTGGCCTGCACCGGCAACAGCTGCCCCGGCTGGACGATGCTGGACAACAACCCGGCGGCGCGCGAGATCGCGGCCAATGTCGGCGGGCTGTTCCAGCGCCATGCGGACGGCAAGATCTGGCGCTTCACCGGCCAGGTGTGTTCCGGCAACAGCTGCCCGGGCTGGACGATGCTCGACAACAACGGCGCGACCGTGCAGATCGAGGCGGCTACCAGCGGGCTCTACCAGCGCCATGGCAATGGCCGCATCTGGCGCTCGACGGGCGCGGCCTGCTCGGGCAACAGCTGCCCGGGCTGGGTGATGCTGGACAACAATCCGGCGACCAGCACCATCGTGACGGCCCAGCCATGAGGTCCCGGTCACCGCGTCTGTCGCGCCTGCGCATGCCGGCGGGCATCGCCGCCGCCCTGATGGGCACGGCCTGCGCGCTGATGGGCGGCGACGGCGCGGTGGCCGGCTCGCCGGGCGCGCCGCTGTTTTCTTCCACCGTGGAGTGCCCTGCCATGGAGGCCATCGAAGGCGCCGCGGCGCTGCTCGCGTCGCTGGACCGAAGCCCGAACCGCACGGTCCGGGTGCTGCTGCGGCTCAAGCCGGGGCCGGCCGCGATGGCCGGCGCACGGCGCGCGCTCGACGCGGCGAAGGCCGCGGTCGAGCCGATCGGCGGCCGGCCGCTGCTGGTCGCCGAACTCACCGCCGCGCAGCTGCGAGCGGTGCTCGCGAGCTGCGAGGTGATCGGCGTCCAGCCGGACGAGGCCGTGCCCCCGAGCTGACCTTCGGCGAGGCGGAAGCGGCGCTGTCATGATGTCGCCCAGCCGAGGCCCATCCCGGGCCGATTGCCAAGGAGCGCCCATGAGCACCGCATCGATGCTGTCGACCCTGTTCCGCTACCAGGCCTGGGCCCACGACGGGTTCCTGCGGGCGATCGAGGACCTCGATGCCGAGCGGTTCGGGGAGGAGCGCCACCTGGCGCTGCGCGTGCTGAACCACGTGTTCGTCGTCAACCAGATCTTCACCGGCCACCTGACCGGGCAGCCGCACGGCTACGAGGCCAACAACACCGTCGACACGCCCACGCCGCAGGCGCTGCGCGCGGCGCATGCGGCGTCAGACCGTTGGCTGCTGGAGTACGTCGCGGCCATCACGCCCGAGCAACTGGCCGAGCGCATCGCGTTCACCTTCACCGACGGCGGCCGCGGCGCGATGACGCGCGAGGAGATGCTGTTCCATGTGGTCACCCATGACGGGTACCACCGCGGCGAGGTGGGACGGATGCTCAAGCAGATCCAGTCACCGCTGCCGTGGGACACCTTCGCGGTGTTCCTGCATCAGGATCAGCCGGAGCGGCGCGGACAGGGTTGAGGGCGGACCTCAGTCCGCGGGCCTGAGGTAGTAGAGATCGAACTCGCCCTCTTCCACCAACTCGAATCCGTGCCGCTGATAGAAGCGGTTGGAGTCGCTCTGCTTCAGCGCACCGACACGCACCGGCAGGCGGAGTGCTCGCGCTTCGCGGAAGACTTCGGCGAGCACGCCGGCGCCGATGCCGCGTCCCTGCCAGGCCGGATCGATATAGAGATGATCGAGCGCCAGCCAGCCGGGCTGCTGCGTCGTGACGACGAAGCCAAGGCGCTGCCCGTCGACGACGATGTGGCGCGTGCGCTCGGGATCGAAGCTGGAGAGGAAGCGCTCGCGCGCCCGCTGCGGATCGAAGCGGCCGATGCGTTCGAGGCTCTCGCGCATCGCGGCGATGCGCAGCGCGACAAGGGCTTCGGCGTCGTCCAGGACGGCGGCGTCGAACCGGAGAACGGCGGGGCTTGGCACGGTCGGCATGGCGCGCATCGTAAGCGCGGTGCCGATCGATTCGGACCCACAAAAAAGGACGCCCGACCAGCGGAGCTGACCGGGCGTTGCAAGTCCTAGAAAGGACGTCGTTGGGATCGGTGCCGTCCATCGGGGCCGAAGGCCGCGCCGTTGGAAGGCGTGAGGTGGACTCTAGGGCGAACCCTGAGGACGCGGCATCCCCTCAAGGTGGGATACCCGGGGAAATTGGTCAGCAGGTGTAAGGAGCACTCCGCATTACGGAAAACCGCGGCGGATCTCACGCCGCGACCCATGACTTCCGTTCGCCGGCGCACACAAGGCATCCCGGTCGACGTGCCCAGGCGCGGATCCTGTCGCCGGTGTCGTGGACAACGCGGTTGCGCCGGGGGTCGCTTCAGGCGGCGTACACGCGCGCCGGATAATCCCGCCCCATGACCGCGCCCAAGCCTCCCAAGAAGTCCGCGCCCCGGCCGCCTGCAAGCAAGACCTCGGGCTCGCCCGCGAGGGCCGGCACGCCGTCGCACGGGCCGCGTCCGCAGCCTCACCGCCCCGCGATCGACACGCCCAGCGCGCCGCCGGAGCCGTGGAGCGACGACGACCTCGACGAGCTGCAGTCGCTGCTCGACGAAGTCCCGGCGCCGCTGGAGCCACTCGATGCCTCGATGCTCGACGGCTTCCTGGTCGCGGTGATCCTGCAGCCCAAGCCGGTGCCGCTGTCCGACTGGTGGCGCTGGGTGCTCGACGCCGAGGAGGGCCGGCCCGCCCCGGCGCGCTACGACGCCCAGCCGCTGCTGCAGCTGGTCCAGCGCCGCGAGCATCAGCTCAAACAGGCCATCGCCGATCGGCAGTGGTTCGACCCCTGGGTCTTCGAGCTCGACGAGGACGCGTCCCCGTCGGAGACCGTGCTGCCCTGGGTCGCCGGTTTCGCGCTGGCCGCCGACCTGTTCCCGGCGCTGATGAACCTGGACGAGTCCGAACTCAACGAGCCGCTCGCCCAGCTCTACATGCATCTGGATCCCGAGGACCTCGAGGACGCGGACGCGCTGCTCGAGGAGATCGAAAGCCTGGAGCCGCCCGAGGAACTGGACGAGGCCGTCGAGAGCCTGGTGCGCGCCAGCCTGCTGCTGGCGGACATCTCGCGGCCGCGCCCCGCGCCGAAGCCGCAGCGGTCGGGCGGTCCCGGCGGACCGAGGGGTCCGGGCGGCCCCGCCGGTCCGCGCCGCGGCGGACCGCCGCCCCGCCGGCCCCGCTGAGGCTCAGCGCGCGGCGGGCGGCTTGGGCTCGGCGTCCTCCGCGGCGGACGGCGTCGCGCTCGGTGCGATGGACGCAATCGGCGCGCCGGGCCCCACCTGGCGCTTCATCCACTCGCTCATCTCCCACAGCGTGTGCCCCACCGACTCGCGCGCCGAGTAGCCGTGCGACTCGAAGGGCAGCGTGACGTAGCGCACCGAGCCGCCGGTGCCCGCGAGCGCCTGGTACAGCCGCGCGCTCTGCATCGGAAAGGTGCCGGGGTTGTTGTCCAGCTCGCCGTGGATCAGCAGCAGCGGCTCCTTGAGCCGGTCGGCGTAGTTGAACGGCGAGAGCTTCTGGTAGACCTCCTGCGCCTCCCAGTAGGTCCGGCGCTCGCTCTGGAAACCGAAGGGCGTGAGGCTGCGGTTGTAGGCGCCGCTGCGCGCGATGCCCGCCTTGAACAGCCGGGTGTGCGCCAGCAGGTTGGCCGTCATGAAGGCGCCGTAGCTGTGGCCGCCCACCACCATGTGGTCGCGGTCGCTGACGCCCAGGTCCACCGCCTTGTCGATGATGGCCTGCGCGTTGGCGGTGATCTGCGCGATGAAGCTGTCGTTCACCGTCTTGGGATCGCCCACCACCGGCATCGTCGCGTCCATCAGCACGACGTAGCCGTCCAGCAGCAGCATCAGCGGGCTGGTGCCCGGGAAGACGTTGAAGCGGTTGCTGGAGCCGCTGACCTGGCCCGCGGTGGAGGCGTCGGTGTACTCCAGCGGATAGGCCCAGACGACGGTCGGCCGGCGCTCGCCGGGCTGGTAGCCGGGCGGCTTGTACAGCCAGAACGACAGCGCCACGCCGTCCTCGCGCTTGAAGCGCACGAACTCGCGCTGGATCTCGCGCAGCTGCGGCGCCGGGTCCTTGACGTCCGTCAGCGGCGTCAGCTCGGCCAGTGACGGACCGCTGCGCAGCACCACGTTGCCTGGCTCGCTGACGCTCTCGCGCACCGTCAGCACGCGGCGGCCCTCGCCATCGAGCACCGCCAGCGGACGCTCATGGTGCGCGGCGTCGCCGCCGTTGACCGGCGCGCCGGACTGGAACACCCGCGACTTCTTGTTGTCGGCGAGCCCCAGGCGGTCGATGAAGGGCTTGTCGCCCTCGGGGCTGGCGCCGGTGCCGAAGTACCAGAGCGCGCCCTCGTCGACCCGCACGACCGCGCGGCCGGTGGACAACATCCGCTGCAGCGGCGTGCCGGGATCGCGATAGCGGTCGCGCACCGAGCGCTCGATCAGCCGCTGCGCGGCCGCGCCGCCGTCCATCGTGACCAGCTCGGTCGAGGTGCGCATCTTCGCCAGGTCGAAGTCCTGCACCAGCGCCTGGCGACCGCCCTCGAGGAAATCGAGCCGGCTCAGCCGCTGCGCGACGCGGTGCACCTCGCGCGCCTCGCCGGTGTAGGGCGGGTCCAGCCGCATCAGGCGGTCGCGATGCGGCGCGGGCACGCGGGTGTCGCCGCCGTCGAGCGCCTCGACCCAGTAGACGGCGCCGTCCGCGCCCGGCGAGGCGAAGAAGTGGCGCGGCCCGGTGATGACGCCCTCGACCGGCACGCCTTCCTTCAGCCGCGTGCGGCCGACGGGCACGACCTTGCCGTCGACACCGCGCACCTCGGCCTGGGCCGCGAAGTCGTCCCAGCCGACCTGGTAGCTGAACGGCTCCAGCAGCCGCATCGTCAGCAGCTGGCCCGGCGTGCCCAGCGCCTCGAGGTGGCTGAACAGGCCCGGCTCCCCGATCGGCCGCACCGCGCCAGTGTTCAGGTCGACGCGCGCCAGCTGCGAGCTCGCGTGATGCGCGAAGACGGCCGCCTCCTGCGCGTTGCCCAGCAGGTCCTGCTGCGTGCGCTCCGGCGAGTTGCGGCCGATGGATTCCTGGATCGACGGCCCCGACGGCGCGTTGAACACCGGCGCCGGCCCGCGCTTGGCGGGCACCGTCAGCGTGACCAGCTCATGGTCGTTGAGCCACACGACGTCGTTCTCCAGCATCGTGTGCAGCTTGAGCCGGGGCACCGCCTTCAGCTTGCCGGTCGCGACCTCGCCCACCCACAGCTCGACCGCGGTGTCGGTGCGGCGGTTCAGCAGGAAGCGCTTGCCGTCGGGCGAGAAGCGCAGCTGATGGAAGGCGCCGCCGGCCGGCAGCGCGACGGGGCGCTCGGTCCCCTCGGCACCGCCTTGCAGCGGGCGCAGCGACAGCGATTCGATCGCGGTGATCAGCTGCGGGCTGTCGGTCGCCGGGTCGTAGCGCAGGCCGGCGTGGCGCAACACCGGCCGGGCCAGCTCGGCGACGGTGCGGAGCTTGCGCGGCACCACGATGGCCAGCGTGCGCTGGTCGGGGGAGACCAGGTAGCTCGGCAGCGCCTTGGCATCGAGCACCGCGCGGATCGCCGGCGACGGCTGCTGGTAGATCTGCGCGAGCGTCGCGGCCGAGGTCAGCGCCGAGGTGGCGGCCGGCTCGTCCGCCGACGCGGCGCGGGCGGCGCTGGCGACGAGTCCGCCGAACACGGCAGCCAGGGACAGGGTGAGCGGGATCAGCGACGGGACGCGCGCTTGGGGCATGGATGGACACCGTGAAGCGAAGGAAGGCGGCAATCTAGCAGCGCCCTCCGCCGCCGACGGGGCATGTCGCTCGGGGTGATCCCGAGGTTTCAGGCCCGCTCGCTCACGTCCGGATCACGCAGCGAACAGACGCGCGGCGTGCAGCCCGAGCCCGGTGGCGACGGAGGCGAAGCGGTCGCCGCGCACGGGCCGCGCCGCGGGGAAATCGGCGGCGATGCGGTCGGCCAGCACCGTCAGGCCGGTCGAGCCGCCGGTGAAGTACAGCGCGTCGACGTCCGAGGGCTGGAGCCCCGCCCGCTCGACGGTCTCGCGGCCCGCCTGCGCGATGCGCTCGATGTCGTCGCGCAGCGCGCCCATCGCGGCCGTCTCGGACAAGGCGACCGACAGGCCCGATTCGATCAGCCCCAGGTCGATCGTGCAGTCGCCGCCGGCCGCGACGGCGATCTTGGCCTCCTCGGCGCGATGGGCGAGCTCATGGCCCAGGCGCTCCTCCAGCACCGTCATCAGGCGCTGGTGATGGCGCGGGTCGCCGTAGAAGCCCTTCATGTTGCGCAGCTCGATCACCCGCTGCGGGCTGTAGCAGGTGTTGATCAGGTGCCAGGTCGCCAGGTCGAAGTAGACGCCGCTGGGCACCTCGCGCGGCGTCTGGTCCGGCTTGGCGGGACCGAGGGCGCGATAGCCGAATTCGCGCAGGATGCCGGTCAGCTCGATGTGACGGTCGAAGTCGGTGCCGGCGATGTGGACGCCGTGGTTGGCGAGGATGTCGTCGCGGCGGTCCAGGCGCCGGATGCGCTCCGGCCCGACGCGCACCAGCGAGAAGTCGGAGGTGCCGCCGCCGATGTCGGCCACCAGGACCAGCTGCTCGCGATCGGCCTGCTGCTCGAAGTCGAAGGCCGCGGCGATCGGCTCGAACTGGAAGTGCACGTCCTCGAAGCCCGCCGCCCGCGCCGCCGCGGCCAGCGAGGCCTGCGCGGCCGCATCGCGCTCGGGCTCGCCGTCGACGAAGTAGACCGGGCGGCCCAGCACCACGCGGCGCGGCTCGTGCCCGTCGCGCGCGGCCTGCCGGCGCAGGCGCTTCAGGTAGCCGGCGAGCATGTCGGCGTACTTCACGCCCCGTCCGCCGCCGACGTCGGTGACCTGATCGATCAGGCTGGAGCCGAGGATGCTCTTCATCGAGCGCATCAGGCGCCCGTCGACGCCTTCCTCGTAGGCGGCCATCGCCGCGCGGCCGAAGGCGCGCGGCGGGCCGTCGGCATCGTGGCGGCCCTCGGCGTAATAGAAGACCGCGGTCGGCATCGTGACCTTGTCGTCCTCCAGCGGCACCAGGCGCATCGCGCCGGGGCGCGCGGCGTCCGGCACGGCGACGGCCGAGTTGGAGGTGCCGAAGTCGATGGCGCAGAAGTCGCGCGGCAGGTCGGTGGACGGGGAGGACATGGCGCGGCGGTCGGAAATGCGAAAAGGGCGCGGATTCTAGCCGCGCCCTTTTTTCGGCGTCCCGGCGTGCCGATGACGCCGGCAGGGGCTCCACCGGTCGGGCGGGCCGGCGCTCAGGCGGCCTGGAGGCTGCGCACCGCGCGCGCCGGCAGCGCGTCGCCGTAGAAACCGAAGTCCAGGTCCGGACGCTTGCCGCTCATCAGCTCGGCCAGCGCGCGGCCGGAGCCCGCGCCGTGCGTCCAGCCCAGCGTGCCGTGACCGGCGTTGATCCACAGGTTCGAGGCCTTCTGGCTGCGCCCGATGTAGGGCACGTTGGTCGGCGTGCTGGGCCGCAGGCCGGTCCAGTAGTTCGGCTCGGACAGGTCGGCGACGCCGGGGAACAGCTCCTCGTAGCGGCGCACCAGCGACTCGCAGCGCACCTTGGAGGTCGGGCTGTCCAGGCTGGTGTCCAGGCCCACCAGCTCGGCCGTGCCGGCGATGCGGACGAAGTCGCCCAGGCGCGAGATCGCGATCTTGCGCGCGTCGTCCAGCAGGCTGACGGTGCTGGCCTGCTCCGGCCGCTTCAGCCGCAGCGTGGCCGAGTAGCCCTTGGCCGGATAGATGTTGAGGTGCTCGCCCAGCGGCTTGGTCAGGCCGGGCGCGTAGGAGGCCAGCGCCACGACGTAGGCGTCGCCCTTGAGCCATTGCGTCTGGCCGGTCTCGCGGGACTGGACCTGCACGCCGGCGACTTCGTTGCCCTGCGGCTGCAGCGTCACGATGTCGTGGTTCCACAGGAACTGCGCGCCGCGGCGTTCGGCCAGCTTGGCCAGCGCCTGGGTGAAGACGCGCGCGTCGCCGGATTCGTCGCTGGGCGTGTAGGTGCCGCCGAAGACCGCGTGCTGGGCCGAGCGCAGCGCCGGCTCGATCGCCAGGACCTCGTCGCGGCTCAGCACCCGGCGGTCGACGCCGTGACGGCGCATGATCTCGGCGCCCTGCGCGCCGGCCTCGAAGTCGGTCTCGCTGCCGAAGAAGTGCAGGATGCCCTTCTGCAGGCGGTTGTACTGGATGCCGGTCTCGGCGACGAGCGCCTGCAGCGACTCGTGGCTGTAGCGGCCCAGGCGCACCAGCTGCTCGACGTTGCGCTCGAACGCGGCCGTCGTGCACTGGCCCAGGAAGGACAGGCCCCAGCGCCATTGCGCCGGATCCAGCCGCGGGCGGAACAGCAGCGGCGCATCGTCCTTCAGCAGCCACTTGGCGACCTTGAACGGCGCGCCGGCATTGGCCCAGGGCTCGCAGAAGCAGACCGAGATCTGCGCGCCGTTGGCGAAGCTGGTTTCCAGCGCCGCATCGGGCTGGCGGTCGACGACGACGACATCGTGACCCTGGTCCAGCAGGTACCAGGCGGTGTGGATGCCGATGATGCCGGCGCCGAGGACGATGACCTTCATGGGAGAGCTCCAGGTGAACTTGTGGTTCCGCTTCGATGCAGCGTGGGGCGGGCTTCAGGCCAGCGGGCGCAGGATCAGCTGCAGTCCCAGGATGGCCATCACGAGGGCGATCAAGGCATCGATGCTGCGCCAGACCGCCGGGCGGCGCAACGGCACCGCCACCGCCGCCGCGCCGAAGCCCAGCAGCGAGAACCACATCCACGACGCCACCGAGGCGCCGGCCGCGAAGGGCAGCTGCATGCCGGCCGGCTGCTGCGCGCCGACGGTGCCCAGCAGCACCACGGTGTCCAGGTAGACGTGGGGATTCAGGTAGGTCATCGCCAGCGTGCTGCCTAGCACCGCGCCCAGCGAGCCACTGCCCGCCTGCGCCTGCAGGCCGGCCTGGGGCGACATCGCCCGCAGCGCCGCCTTGAGGCCGTAAGCCAGCAGGAAGGCCGCGCCGCCCCAGCGGAAGACCTCCATCAGCAGCGGGCTCGCGGCGATCAGCCGTCCCAGCCCGAACACGCCCAGCCAGATCAGCAGCATGTCCGACAGCGCGCACACCAGCACCACCGGCGCCACGTGCTGGCGCATCAGGCCCTGGCGCAGCACCAGCGCGTTCTGCGCGCCGATGGCGACGATCAGGCCGGCTCCGGTGAGCCAGCCTTGCAACAGGGCTGCGCTGGGGGACGACATCGGGGGTGTTTGGGCGGGCGGGTGGAGCAGCGGATTGTGGTTAGGCGCCGTCATTCCATGAAGCAGGATTAATATCTCAGCGCATACATTAGGGCTGCTAATAGAGCCTTGGAGATCTCGATGAAGGATCTGGACGCCGCGGGGCTGGACTGCCTGGCCGCGCTAGCCGACGAGCGCAGCTTCGAGCGCGCCGCGGAGACGCTGGCGATCACGCAGAGCGCCGTCTCGCAGCGCCTGCGCAACCTGGAAGCGCAGGTGGGCCAGTTGCTGGTCGTGCGATCCCGGCCGCTGCGGCTGACCGAGCCCGGCAAGCGCCTGCTGCGCTATGCCCGCCAACTGGCGGCGCTGCGCTCGGACGTGGTGCGGGAACTGGGCGTGCAGTCGGCCCAGGCAGAGCGCCTGCCGATCGCGGTGAACGCCGACAGCCTCGCGACGTGGGTGCTGCCGGCGCTTGACCCGCTGGTGCAGCGCGGCCTGCGGGAGGGCTTCGGGCTGGAGCTGGTCGTCGACGACCAGGACTTCACCCACGACTGGCTGCGGCAGGGCGAGGTGCTGGGCTGCGTCACCACCGTGCCGCAGGCGCTGCGCGGCTGCATCGCGCAGCCGCTGGGCGTGATGCGCTACATCGCCATCGCCAGCCCGGACTTCGCCGCGCGGATGCTGCCCCATGGGCTGGGCGAGGCCAACTTCGCGCAGGTGCCCTTCCTGGTCTTCAACCGCAAGGACGACGCGCAGCAGCAGTGGGTCCGCCAAGCGATGGGCCTGCGCTCGGCGCGGCTGAACGCGCGCTATGTGCCGTCCAGCGAGGGCTACGTGAACGCGGTGCGGATGGGCTGGGGGGTGGGCGTGGCGCCGGAGCTGCAGGTGCGGCCGCTGCTCGCGAGCGGCGAGCTGGTGGCGCTGCGGCCGGAGGTGCAGGTGGCGGTCGCCCTGTACTGGCACCAGTGGAAGCTGGGCGGCGAGACGGCCGTCGGGGGAGAACCCCGGCGCGCGGCCCCTGAAGGAGGGACACCGCCGGCCTTGCTGGATCAGATTGGCGAGGCCTTGGCGCGGGGCGCGCGGGAGGCGTTGATGCCGGCCTGAGGTCGGCGGGTCGATGCGTTGACGCAGCGCGTCAGCGCTTGACCGCGGCCAGCTGGATCTTGGTCTGGGGCTGGAGCTGGGCGGCCGGGACGGCCGATGCCGGCGCGGCGCCTTGCTGGGCCAGGTGCAGGCGGAAACCGCCACGCTCGTGCTTGTCCTGGACGGAGCTCGCCAGCCACGCCGAGGTCAGCACGACGCTGCTGACGATGGCCCAGGTCATCGACTTGTGGATCAGCGGGGACATGAGGGGGGCCAGGCGGCGGAGGTATTAGGGAAGGCCCGGAGCATAGTCACCCCCGATTGAGGGGGGGATCACACCTAAGTGGGGTGCGTGGTTATTCCGCCTCAGCTGTGGCGGGGTCACCCCAATCTGTGTGTATTTGTGAACACGATTCCGGAGCACCCGCGATCTGGGGATTCTCCCGAAGACGAAGGCGCGCAAACTGGGGCTCACCGCGCGGCGCTCCGCATCGGCACCGGGCGGCGGAACCACCCCGTGCTTTTCGACGAGGTCCATCATGCGCATCACCTCCGCCCTGAGCCTTTTCCGTCGCCCCAGTGCCGCGCGAGAGCCGGAACCGGCCGACATGGGGACCGCGTTCGGCATGGAAGCGAGCTTCGGCGACGACAGCGAGTACGAGGACTTCCGGCGCAGCGACTACGGCCTGGAGTCCGAAGCCGCACCGCCGGCGACGGTCAGCTCGCCGCTGTCCTGGATGGCGGCCCGCCGCGGATGAATCGACAAGGCGCCCCGTCGGGCGCCTTTTTCGTTGGGCCGGGCGGTGTCAGCGGATCAGCAGCACCGGCACGTCGCTGTGGGCCATCACCTTGGTGGCGACCGAGCCCAGCACCAGCTTGCCCAGCGCCGTGTGGCCGTGCGAGCCCATCATCAGCAGGTCGAAGCGGCCCTTTTCCGCCACAGCGGTGATCGCATCCGACGCGTGACCGGTCTTGACGACGTACTGGGCCTTGATGCCGCGCTTGTCCATGAAGGCACGGATCGGCTTGAGCACCTTCTCCGCCTCTTCCTGGTAGTAATCGGCCAGCACGGCCTTGTCGAGCACCGCGGCCGCGCGGGGCGGCACGCCGGCCACCACGTGCACCACCGTGTAGTCGTGGGCTCCGCCCAGCCATTCGTCGTGGGCGGAGAGATAAGCCAGCATGCGCTTGGAATAAGTGCTGCCATCGACGGCGACCAGGATCTTCATGGCGGTGTCCCTCTCTGTCGGCCGACGACCGGCCGCGGGGCAGTGTGGCACAGAGCGCTCTCTGGAAAGCCGCACCCTGGGCGCAGGCCGCGGCTGAATTGACGTTGGACAATGCGGGCTCCCCGGCCGGTCGCGAGCCGCCCGGGCCGCGTTCCCGGACCCTTCCTCCGCCATCCGCCCAACCGCCCCTCCGCCGTGCGCCTGCAACTGATCTCCGACCTCCACCTCGAGCGCCAGACCGACTTCCAGACCGTCGCCGCGCCCGATGTCGATCTGCTGGTGCTGGCAGGCGACGTCGGCTCGTACCAGGCGGGCTCGCGGCTGGTGACCGACGACTTCGGCCTGGGCCGCTTCTCGCCGCGGCGCGCGGACGCGCCATGGCGGCGCGTGCTCTACGTCCCGGGCAACCACGAGTACGACGGCCTCGAGTTCGCCACCGCCCAGGCGCGGCTGCGCCAGACCTGTGCCGACCTCGGCATCGAGTGGCTGGACCGCGAGCAGATCGTCATCGGCGACGTGCGCTTCATCGGCACCACGCTGTGGGCCGACTTCGACGCGCTGGCCGCGCGCGAAGCCACCGTGACGAAACAGCTGGCGGCGCGCGAGAAGGCCTTCCGCGCCGCGAATTTCTACCTGCGCCGCTACTCGACGCTGGTCGACAGTCGGCACCTGCTGGCCGAGGGGCAGCGGGAACTCGCGCTGGACTGCCAGGCCTGGCTGCGTGCGGCGCTGGCCGTCCCGTTCGACGGCAAGACGGTGGCCGTCACCCACTACGCGCCGAGCCTGCGCAGCGCCGATCCGCGCTATGGGCTGACGCCGGGCACCGCGGGTTTCTGCAACTCGCTCGACGAGCTGCTCCCCTTCGCCGACCTGTGGCTGCACGGTCACCTGCACTGCGCCCACGACTATGTCGTCGAGTCGCCCTCCGGCCCGCGCGGCGAGCTGCCGCACCGCTGCCGGGTCGTCGCGAACCCGCTGGGTTACGCGAGCAAGGGCGAGCAGGAAGACTACCGGCCCGAGCTCGTCATCGAGGTCTGACGGGCGGCGGGCCGTCGTAGGTCCAGAGGTAGTCGCGCGGCATCGGACCCTTGTTGCGGCCGCCCTGCTGCGTCTGCTCCCACGCGTGAGCCAGGATGCCGACCGAGCGCGACAGGCAGAACAGGCCGCGCGCCAGCGGCGCCGGGAAGCCGAGTTCGGCGTAGATCACGGCTGTCGCGCCGTCGATGTTCATCGGGATGCGCCGGCCGTCCTTGCGCCATTGCAGCTCGGCCTCGACCGCGCGCCCGATCGACGCGAAACGGCCCGACACCACGCCGAGCTGCGCGGCTTCGTCCACCAGCGCCAGCAGCCGCGGCGCGCGCGGATCCACCGGGTGGAAGCGGTGGCCGAAGCCCGAGACGAACTTGCCCCGCAGCGCGATGGCCTCGTCCAGGCCCGCGGCGACGGCGGCCTCCAGCGTCGCGCCGGCGTCCATCCGCGCCGCGATCGACTGCAGCATCTCCACGCATTGCTCGCCCGCGCCGCCATGCACGTCGCCCAGCACATTCATCGCCGACGCCATCGCGTTGTTCAGGCCCACGCCGCAGGTGGCCGCCATGCGCGCGATCGCGATGCTCGGCGCTTGCGGCCCGTGGTCGACCGCCGCCATCAGCGCCATGTCCAGCAACTGGGCCTGCTCCGCGCCGGGCAGCTCGCCGCGCGTCATCAGCCAGATCATCTGCGCGAAGCTGACCTGCCCGATCAGGTCCTCGATCGCATGGCCGCGGTAACGGATCACGCCGGGCGACATCTCGATGATCGACGTCCGCCACCAGTCCGCCACGCGCGGATCGCGAGCGGGCGCCTGCGCGTCGCCATCCGCCGCCGGAAATTCCTGCCCGCTCATACCGCCTTCTCCTCGATCAATGCCGCCCGCTCGGCGGCGCCGTAGCCGAGTTCCTCCAGGATGGCGCCGGTGTGCTCGCCGAGCCGCGGCGGCGGCCGGTCCACCGACGGCGCCTCGCCATTGAGCTTGAAGCCGGTGCGCAGCACGTGGATGTCGCGGCCGACGCCGGGCACGTCCTCGAAGCGCTCGACCAGGCCGCGCTGCGCGATCTGCGGCTGCTCGAGCGCCGCCTTCACCGACAGCACCGGCCCCGCCGGCACGCCGGCCTCGTTGAGGCGCTGCCACCAGTCGCTGGCCGGCCGGGCGGCCAATGCGGCCTCGAGCCGCTGCTTGAGTTCGGCCCGATGCTGCAGCCGCGCCTGGCGATCGACGAAGCGCGGATCGGTCTTCCACTCGGGATGGCCGGCCACGTCGCAGACGGCCTCGAACTGCTCCTGCTTGTTGGCCGCGATGTTCAGCAGCCCGTCGCCGGTGCGGAAGGCGCCGGACGGACTGGCCGTCACGTTGTCGTTGCCCATCGGGCGCGGCTCCTGGCCCGCGACCAGCAGGTTCGACACCGCCCAGCCCATCGTCGCCATCGCGGCCTCGAGCATGGAGACGTCGATGAAGACGGCCTCATCGCGGTCACGGTCCGCCAGCGCCGCGGCGATCGCCATCGCGGCGGTCAGGCCGCCGATCGTGTCGGCGACCGGATGGCCGACGCGCAGCGGCGCCGTCGCCGCGTCGCCGGTGATGCTCATCATCCCGGACATGCCCTGGATGATCTGGTCGTAGGCCGGCAGGTCGCGCAGCGGGCCGTCCTGGCCGAAACCGGAGATCGCGCAGTAGACGAGCCGCGGCTGGATCAGACGAAGCGCCTCGAAACCGACGCCCAGCCGCTGCATCACGCCGGGCCGGAAGTTCTCGACCAGCACGTCGGCAGTCGCGACCAGCTTGCGGAACACCGCCTGGCCGGCCGGGCGCTTGAGGTCGATGGTGATTGAGCGCTTGCCCGGGTTCTGGGCCAGGAAGGACGCGCCCATCCGCGCCCGGTTGAGCGCCGCGTCGGCACCGAGTTGCCTGGCCAGGTCGCCGGTTTCGCGCGCCTCGACCTTGATGACATCGGCGCCCAGGTGGGCCAGTTGGTGGCAGGCGAATGGGCCCGCGAGGACGTTCGTCAGGTCCAGCACGCGCACGCCGCGCAGCGGGGAAAGGCTCATGGTGGGCTCCGTCGCGCATGCCTGCGTTGTGTCCGCATGCGTTGGTGAAAGTTCTATCTGACAGAACGTTGATTTGTCTGATAGAACTTTAGGACGACTTGATCCGCCCGAACAGGGCCTGGGACAAGGGAATTACGAGGGAATACCCATGGCTGACCGCAAGACCGCCCCCGCCCGCCCCCCGGAACCCGCCGATGGAGGGGGCTCGTCAGCGGACGCCGACTCCAGCGGGGTGGCGGTGCTCGACCGCGCCTTCGCTCTTCTGGGGGCCTTCGGTCAGGACGACGACAGCCTGTCGCTGGCAGAGCTGGCGCGCCGGACCGATCTCTACAAGAGCACGGTGCTGCGGCTGCTCGGTGCGCTGGAACACGGCGGCTTCGTGCGCCGGCTGTCGGATGGCCAGTACGCCATCGGCCCGGCGCCCCTGCGGCTGGCGACGATCTACCAGCGCTCGTTCCAGGTCGGGCCGGCGGTGGAGCCGCTGCTCAAGCAGCTGAGCGCCGACACCGGCGAGACGGCGTCCTTCTACGTCCGGCACGGCGACGCCCGCATCGCGCTCTACCGCTGGGAGCCCGCGCGTTCGGTGCGCGCCGCGGTGGCGGTGGGCCAGCAGTACGCCTTGCGCCAAGGCGCCTCGGGCAAGGTGCTGTGCGCGTTCTCGGAGGACCGGAGCGCCGGCTTTGAGGCGATCCGGGCGCGGGCCTGGGCCGATTCCTACGGCGAGCGCGAGCCGGACACCGCCTCGGTCGCCGCACCGGTGCTGGCGGCCGACGGACGGGCACACGGGGCGATCGCGGTTTCCGGACCGCGGATCCGCCTGTCGCCTCCGACGACGATGCTGGCGGCTTGTGAGGCGGTGCTGGGCGCCGCCCGGGAAGCGACACGCCTGCTTGGAGGCGACGTCGCACGGCTCGAGGCCGCGTCGCGCGCGCTCAGCCTCGACCAGTTCAGCGGCGGCGCCTGAGCGCCGCGCGCGTCAGCGACCGCGGCCCCGCGCGAGGCGATCAGGCCGCGCCGTGGCAGTTCTTGAACTTCTTGCCCGAGCCGCAGTGGCAGGGATCATTGCGACCCAGCTTGGGGGCGTCGCGGCGGACCTGCTCGACGTGATACCGCTGCGACTCGGTCGCTTCCTGCAGGTCGACCACGGTCAGGATCAGGTCCTCGATCGCCTCGTCGATGTTCTTCAGCGGATGCTCGCGATCCAGCAGCTCGACGACCTCCCGCTCCTCCGGCGTCTCGGCCGGCAGGTGGCGGTACAGACGGGCCAGCAGCGCGTTGACGTTGTCGTCGGCCTGCTCGTGCAGCTCAGGGAAGGTCACCGCGGCGTATTCGAAGCCACCGACCCACGGCAGCAGCGCGCGGGTGATCGGATCCTCTGGCAACGTCACCGCGTCGGGATCGATGCCTTCGGCGGCCGCGATCTCCGCGGCGGCCTCGACGGCGTCTTGCGCCTGCTCCTCGGCCTGCTCCTCGGCCTCACCGCTCCTCTCGCCGCCCTCGCCTTCGGTCGCCTCCTCGGCGTCCAGATCCAGCACCAGCGGATAGAACCAGCCCTGCTCCAGCATGCTGTGGTTCAGCGAGGCGAAGCGGCGCTCCACCAGCGAGCGGATGCGGGCGAGCCAGGCGGGGTCGACATCGTCAGGTAGCGGGCGGCCTTCGTAGTCGAAGACCGGTGGCAGCCACTCCTCGATCGGGATCAGGCGCGGCTGCACCAGCACGCCGGCCAGGTAGCCGTCCAGCATCGAGGCATCGAGCGGCTCGAGCGGCGCGGGCGTGGCGGCGAGAAGGTCGTCGAGTTCGTCGAACTCGGCGTCGGAAAGGTCGTGGGCAATGCTCATGGGGCGCGATTGTCGCCGGGCGCGACCGATTCGATCAGCCGTTCGCGCATCCAGCGCTGGGCGCTGCGGTCTTCATTGCGCAGGTGCCAGAGCAGGTCCACGTGCACCGGCGAGAGCTGCATCGGCAGCGGCCGGTAGATCAGCGCGTCCTGGTAACCGGTGGCGGTGATGAAGGATTGGGGGAGCACCGTCAGCAGGTCGGAATGCGCGACCACCCGTCCGGCGGTGAAGAACTGGTTGACCGTCAGCGCGATTCGGCGGCTGCGCTTGAGCGCCGCCAGCGCTTCGTCGACGAAACCGTAAGGCCGGCCGGAGAAGCTCACCAGCAGGTGATGCGCCTGGCAGAAGGCGTCCAGCGTCAGTTCCTGGTCCGCCAGCGGATGACCCCGCCGCATCACGCAGACGTAGTACGAGTCATACAGCCGCTGCTGGCGGATGGCCGCCATGTCGCCCTGCCCCTTGAGCGCGGCGACGGCGGTCGGAAAGTAGCCCAGCGCGAAGTCGGCCTCGCCCTGCTCCAGCAGCGAGCGGGGATCGCGGGTCGTCAGCGGCAGCACATGGACATTGGCCAGCGCGCGCAGCCGCTCCAGCTGCTGCATCAGCGGCGGCAGGATCAGCGCCGCGGTGGCGTCGGCCATGGCCAGCCGGAAGGTGTATTCCTCCGAGCCCGGCTGATAGTCGCCCGGATCGAGCGCCACCCGCAGCCGCGTCAGGGCCGACCGGACCTCGGGCCACAGGCCCTCGGCGCGGGACGTGGGCTTCATCCCGAAGGCCTGGCGCACGAACAGGTCCTCGCCCAGCGCCTCGCGCAGGCGCTTGAGCGCATGGCTGACCGCGGGCTGGGTCATCGACAGCCGCTCCGCGGCCCGGGTCATCGAGCGCTCCGCCATCACGGCGTCGAAGACCTTCAGCAGGTTGAGATCCAGGTTGCGGAAGCTCACGGGGGGCCCCTCCAAAGCAGGCACTTCTTCACGGGAAACGCGCGCACATCGCTGCGGCGATGCCCGCCTACGACGGCACTCCAACGGGTGAGCCCCGGCGCGAATTGCGCATTCCTTCGCGCTTGGCGGTGCACACCGTGATGCCGGTCACGGTCGGAACGCGGGCCGCGCAATGATATGCACGGCGTTTATACATTCGATGCCCATCTTTCATTGGCGTCATGTCTAGGGGAAACCCTATAGTTCGTTCCGTCGGTTCTACAGAGCCGCACAACCAAGCCAATCAAAGGAAATCGCCATGAGCGTCGCTACCCAAACCTTCGGTCTGCCGCTGAGCCGCACGGTGCGTCGCGGCGGCACGTTCGCCACCATCGGTGCCCGCGTCTGGGCCCGCACCATCACTAACGTGAAGGCCCGCATCGAGTCCGCCAAGATGGCCCGCGCCGAGCGCGAGTTGCTGGCCCTCGCCGCCCAGTACGAAGAGAGCATGCCCTCCTTCGCCGCTGAACTGCGCGCCGCCAACGCCCGTCGCAACGGCTGACACGCCGTCCCACCGGGCGCCGTACAGGCCCGGTCGCGAAGCCAGGAACCCTCGTAAGGTGAGCGCAGGCTCTCCTCGAAAGGCGCTCCAGGCCGAGCAAAACAAGAGCCCGCTTCGAATCGCTTCGAGCGGGCTTCGCCTTTTGCGGTGCCGATGAAGGCACCGCCCCTTTTGCGGGGCAGCGGGCCGGGTGGCCCGCCGTCGATCAGGCCTGGGCCAGGCGCTGTTCGATTCTGGCCTTGGTGGCCGGCAACTCGGCCGGCAGGCCCTGGGCCAGCTGGGTGAAGAGCTCGTCGTGCAGCTTGAGCTCGGTCGCCCAGTCCTCGTTCGAGATCTGGGTGACGGTCTTGAACTGTTCCGGGGTGAAGGCCAAGCCCTGCCAGTTCAGGTCCTCGTAGCGCGGGCTGGTGCCGAAGGCGTGTTCGACGCCTTGGCCCTGGCCGTCCACGCGTTCGAGCATCCACTTCAGCACGCGCATGTTCTCGCCGTAGCCGGGCCAGACGAACTTGCCGTCGGCGCCCTTGCGGAACCAGTTGACGCAGAAGATCGCCGGCAGCTTCGCGCCGGACTGGGCGAGCTTGGCGCCCAGCGTCAGCCAGTGCTGGAAGTAGTCGGCCATGTTGTAGCCCATGAAGGGCAGCATCGCGAACGGGTCGCGGCGCACGACGCCCTGCTGGCCGGCGGCCGCGGCGGTGGTTTCCGACCCCATGGTGGCGGCCATGTAGACGCCTTCGGTCCAGTCGCGCGCCTGGGTCACCAGCGGCACGGTGGTCGAGCGGCGCCCGCCGAAGATGAAGGCGTCGATCGGCACGCCGGCGGGGTTGTCCCACTCGGCGTCCAGCGCCGGGTTGTTGGTCGCCGCGACGGTGAAGCGCGCGTTCGGATGCGCGGCCTTGGCGCCGGTTTCCTTGGCGATCGCGGGCGTCCAGTCCTTGCCTTGCCAGTCGATCAGGTGCGCGGGCGGCGTGTCGGTCATGCCTTCCCACCAGACGTCGCCATCGTCGGTCAGCGCGACGTTGGTGAAGATGACGTCCTTGTCCAGGCTGGCCATGCAGTTCGGGTTGGTCAGCGAGTTCGTGCCCGGGGCGACGCCGAAGTAGCCCGCTTCCGGGTTGATCGCGTACAGGCGGCCGTCCTTGCCGGGCTTGATCCAGGCGATGTCGTCGCCGATGGTGGTGACCTTCCAGCCCTCGAAGCCGGCCGGCGGGATCAGCATCGCGAAGTTGGTCTTGCCGCAGGCGCTCGGGAAGGCGGCCGCGACGTGATGCTTCTTGCCTTCGGGCGAGGTGACGCCCAGCACCAGCATGTGCTCGGCCAGCCAGCCCTGGTCGCGGCCCATGGTCGAGGCGATGCGCAGCGCGAAGCACTTCTTGCCCAGCAGCGCGTTGCCGCCGTAGCCGGAGCCGTAGGACCAGATCTCGCGCGTCTCGGGGTAATGGACGATGTACTTGGTCTTGTTGCAGGGCCACTTGACGTCGGCCTGTCCTGGTTCGAGCGGCGCGCCGACGGTGTGGACGCAAGGCACGAACTCGCCGTTGTCGCCCAGCGTGTCCAGGACCGCGCGACCCATGCGGGTCATGATGCGCATGTTCGCGGCGACATAGGGGCTGTCAGACAGCTCGACGCCGATGTGGGCGATCGGGGAGCCGATCGGGCCCATCGAGAACGGCACCACGTACAGCGTGCGGCCGCGCATCGCGCCCTTGAACAGCGCCTGGTCACCGGTCTGCAGCAGCGCGCGCATCTCGGCCGGTTCCATCCAGTTGTTGGTCGGGCCGGCGTCGAGCTTGTTCTTCGTGCAGATGAAGGTGCGGTCCTCGACGCGGGCGACGTCGCTGGGGTCGCTCCAGGCGAGGTAGCTGCCCGGGCGCTTGGCCGGGTTCAGCTTCTGGAAGGTGCCGGCGTCGACGAGCTGCTGGCACAGGCGGTCGTACTCGGCCTGGCTGCCGTCGCACCAGTAGACGTCCTTGGCTTCGGTGAGCGCGGCGATCTCGGCGACCCAGGCGATCAGGCGCTGGTGTTTCACGTAAGCCGGCACGTTCAGGCGCAAGCCTTCCATTACAGGTCGGTTCATGGCGATTCCCAATTTGAGGATATGAAAAGCGGAATTGGGTCAGCTCCGATCCGGTGGCTTCCCGCTCTGCCTGACAGAGGAGAAGACCGCGGAGCTGACCCAATGCCGCACGCCATGGCTGGTGCCTCGCCGAACACTGGTTCCAATGTAATCACGCCGTAACTCGCGTGCTCGGCGGGGTTATGCGTTTCTGGAATGGATCGATGCTCGGGCGCCGCTGGCGCGCCAAGCCGCCCGAGGCGGGGCGGATGGTGCCGGGAACTGGCACCATGTTTTCCTACATTGGGCTTCCCCCACCTGACCGGAGCCCACCATGCACCCCGTCCCCGCCGCCGTCCAGGCGGTCCATCAGTCCCCTGTCGAAGCGTCGCCGCGAAGGACCGGCCCGCAATGAAGCGCATCCAATACGACCAGTACGGCGGCTCAGGCGGCATGAGGCTCGCGGACTTCCGGCTTGCTGCGCCCGCCAAGGGCGAAGTCGCCGTCGACGTGAAGTTCGCAGCGATCAACCCCGTTGACTGGAAGATCCGCAATGGCCACTTGAAGCTGGTGACCGGAAAGGCCTTTCCGCGCGCCATGGGCAGTGACTTCTCCGGCGTGGTGACCGCGGTCGGGCCCGGCGTCACCCGATTCAAGCGCGGCGACGCCGTCTTCGGTTCCGCCCGCATCAAGGAAAGCGGCGCGCTCGCGCCAGCCGTCATCACGAGCGACGCCTTCCTGGCAAAGAAGCCTCGCAATGTGACGTTCGAGGAGGCGGCGTGCGTGGGCACACCGGGCGTGACGGCCTGGAACGGCCTGGTCGACAAGGCCCGGCTGAAGCCCGGCATGCACGTGCTCATCAACGGCTGCACCGGCGCCGTGGGCGAGGCCTCCGTGCAGCTCGCACGCCGATGGGGGGCGACGGTGTCCGGCATCTGCGGCGCGGACGCCATGGAGCGCGCCCGCGCCCTGGGCGTGATCGCGGTCCACGACTACCGCACCACCCGGGTCGCCGACCTCGAGGAGCGCTACGACGTCGTCTACGACACGGCGGGCACCATGACGGTGGCCGAAGGCCTGGGCCTGCTGCGCAAGAACGGCGTGTTCCTCGACATCGACCCGACCCCGGCCAAGTTCCTGCGCGCAATCCTGAACCGGCGGCTCAAGCCCATTGTTTGTTCGCCCCGGGCCGAGGTCCTCGATGGCCTGGCCCGGGCCGCCGGAGAAGGCACACTGCGCCTGCCCGTCGCGCAGATCGTGCCCTTGAGCGATGCCATCCGCCTGCTCACCGACCTGGAGGCAGGCAAGAAGCTCAACGGAAAGGGCCTCGTTGCCATGGAGTAGACGTGACCCGCAGCCACCGATTGTTCGATCTCATGCAGGTCTTGCGCCGGCACCGCGGAACGGTGTCAGGCCAGACGCTCGCTCAGGAAACCGGCGTGTCGCTGCGCACGATCCGGCGTGACATCGCGACCCTGCAGACCATGGGCGCGGACATCCAGGGCGAGGCCGGTATCGGCTACATCCTCCGTCCCGGCTTCCTGCTGCCCCCCATGTCGTTCACCACCGAGGAAATCCAGGCCTTGGTGGTCGGCGCGCAATGGGTGAGCCGCCAGACGGACGATGCGCTCGCGCTCGCGGCCCAGAACGCGCTGGCCAAGATCGGCGGCGTGCTGCCGCCCGACGCGCTGCGCGTACTGGACGACGACTCCATGTACGTCGCCCGCGAGCGCGAGGACGAGTCGGGGCTCGATCTGGCAAGAGTGCGGCAGGCCATGCGCGAGCAGCGCAAGATGCGCATCGCCTACATGGACCAGGACGGCAGCCGGACCGAGCGCATCAGCATCATCTGGCCGGTCGTGCTGGGCTTCGTCCAGTCCCAGCGCTTCATCGCCGGCTGGTGCGAGTTGCGGCAGGACTTCCGGTTGTTCAGGGCGGACCGGATCTCCAAGGTCGAGTTCCTGGAAGACACCTATCCGCGCAGCCGTCGGCAGATGGCGAAGGAATGGTGCGCGCAGGTCGACGCCCGGCGCATGGCGGACGCCGCCCTGGCGTCCCGTTCCACCGACGCCGGCTTGCACGAGCCATCCCTCGCCACCTTCCGGCCCGAGCCGCTCGAGGGTGTTGAGGAAGCATCGCCCGAGGCAACTGAGCCGCGGCATAGATGAAAGGCGGCATGGCTGGTGCCTCGCCGAACACTGGTTCCAATGTAATCACGCCGTCACTCCAGCGCTTGTCTGGGTTATGCGTTGGGCCGGCTCAGGCGATATATCTCAAGGTGTCCGTCGCCTCCTTGACGTTGTATTTCTTCTCGATCAGGTTGATCGCAACGATGTATTTGGCGAGTTCCCCAAGCGAATTGTCGTGAAGTCGGAATCCGATATTGATGGAGGTGTAGCTGAGGGTCTTTTTCTTCTTCGGAGATTCTCTCTTCAAAGTAATGGATGAGGGCTTCGAAGGACTCCCTCGTTTCAGATCCATTCTTCCCACGAAATCATTCTCGTCATTCTGGTAGGTCGCGTACTTCGGGTTGTAGATCAATGCGTCGATGGCCTTCCGGTCCACAATGATCTCCAGCAGATTGGCGCGCTTGCCCTTCTCGCCCATGCTCTCGACCACATAAGCCTTGTTCGGGGCGAACATCTTTTCTGCTTTCCCCTTCTTCCCTTCCTTGAAAGTGAAAAGCGGAAGTCCCGTCTTGCCGATGGTTTCCTTCAATTTCGCCAGTTCCCCATCCTCGATCGAGCGGTAGAGCACAAAATGCGCGCCCCGATCGATGACCTCATGGCGCGCGCCAAAGATCACCGTGTCCTCCAGCACGTCGACCGGGTCGCGCGGCTCAGGCTCAGCCTCCTTGCTCTCGATCGGCTCCTTGCTCTCGTAGGGCTCCTCGCCGCTCGAGCTTGACGCGTCATCCTCGTCAAATCCCTGCGAATGGGTCGAGCCATCATCGTCCGATCCTTCCTCAATTCCCGCACGTGTCCTCTCGAGGCGTTCGATCACAAGTTCCTGCCGCAGTATTTCCAACATTTTCTCTATTGAACTGAAGCTCACGCCGCCTCTGTCGTAGCGTTGCAAGGCATCCAGAATGGCGGACTCCGAGGCGCCGGTGTTCTCCATGATTTCCCGCCTGCGGGGATAAACATGGGCCAGATAAGCCTCGCCCCAGGACATCGGACTCCTCGGCTCCGTGGGAATGGTGATCACGCGCTGGACGGTGGCGCCACGCTTCTCCGCGAATTGATCGGCCATCCGCTGAAAGCGCTGGACGGAAGATGCTGCGGGGGCGTGTTGCCCGGACTCGTGGGCGGCGGGCCGTTGCCGCTGGTGCGCCGCCGCGCGACTTTCCGTATTGGCGGGCCGGTCGGTTCTGGATTTCATGTTTCAGTTTCTCCACCAGTTTCAATATCCGGCCCGGCAGCGGCCCGGAAAGGACCAGGACCTGCTCGGGCCGGACGGAGCCGTCGGCACTAGCACCGTGGGCACGATCGGACCCAAGCTAGCGCCCGCCGGTCGTCCCGGAAATCGGATGGCTGCTGAGATTGGCGGGAGAGAACTCCGGACCGACGAGGCGATGGTTCGAGGCGGCACGGAGCCGCGCCCCTGCCGACACCCAGCGCTTCAGGGGTCCGCCGAAGGCGGTGAACCCTCTATGCTCGCCTGCGCTGCCCGACGAACGCGCTGACGCCCATGTCTGCTCCCACCGGTCTCTCGCTCCGCGCCCGCCTGTACCTGGTCCTCGGCCTCGCGCTCGCGCTGGTGGCCGCGTCGGCGCTGCTGGGGTGGTGGCAGTCGAGCCGGCTGGCCGGCATCGCGCAATCCCTCTACGAAGACCGCCTCGTGCCGGTGGACCTGCTGCGGGAGATCGAGCACACGCTCGGCGCGCAGCACCTGGGCGCGCTGCTGATCGCGCAGGCGCAGCAGCCCGACGCCGCGCAGCTGGACAGCGCCGGCCGCCGCCTGGCCGATGCCACCCGCGCGCTCTGGCGCCGCTACCTGGCCACCCGCATGGCGCCGGCCGAGACGGCCCTGATCGCCCGCACCCAGCCGCAGCTGGACCAGCTCTGGGCCGCGCTGACCGCCAACCTGCCGCCGACCCCCGAAGCCCTGCGCGAGCTCAACCAGCGTCGCCTGGCCACGATGCGGATGCTCGACGAGCTGATCGCCTTCCAGCTCAGCCAGGCGCGCGTCGACACCGAACGCGCCCGGCAGGGCGCCACCGACGCCGCCCACCTCGGCCTGCTGCTGGTGCTGCTCACCGCGGGCCTGTGCGGCGTTGTCGTCTGCACCGTCTGGACCCGCTACGACGAGGAGCGCCGCGCCGGCCAGGAGTCGCGCCAACGGCTGCAGCGGCTCTACCAGGCGCTGTCGCAGACCAACCAGCGCATCGTGCGCCGCGAGGCCGAGGCGCTCCACGATCCCCGCGCGGAGCAGCACCTGTTCGAGGACCTGTGCCGCATCTGCGTCGAGACCGGTCATGCGCGCTTCGCCGCGGTGGTGCTGGTCGATGGCGATCATTTCGAGCGCGTCGCCGACCACGGCCCCGCCGACCGGCTGATGCCCGGCGCGCCGCAGCGCTGGCGTGCCGATGCGCCGTTCGCGCGGAGCTCGATGGCGACCCGCGCCATCGTGGAGGGCAGGCATCAGGTCAGCAACCGCGCGCTCGAGGATCCGAGCCTGACGGCGCCCGGGGCGCCGCTGATCCCACCGGGCGTCGAGTCGATGGCGGCCTTTCCGCTGCGCCGCGGCGGCGAGGTGGTGGGCGCGCTCAGCCTGCTCGCGGGCGAGCCGGACTTCTTCGATCCCCAGGTGATGGGACTGCTGGACGAGATGGCCGGCGACCTGTCCTTCGCGCTCGAGCACCTGCGGCGCGAGCGCCATCAGGCGCGCGAGCTCGATGCCCTGCGCGAGGCGCTGCGCCAGCGCGAGCCCGGCCTGGTCGAGACCACGCCTGCGGCAGAATCGCCGGATGCAACTGATCAGTCTGAACACGGCCCGCGCTGAACCGCTGCTCATCGACGGCCGGCCGGTGATGACCGGCATCCGCAAGCAGCCCGTGGCCGAGGCGCGCGAGGTGCGCCCCCTCGGCGTGGAGGGCGACGAGCAAGCCGATCCCAGCGTCCACGGCGGCCTGTCCAAGGCCGTCTACGCGTATCCCGCCGAGCATTACGACTTCTGGCGCACGGTGCGCGCCCAGGCGCAGGTCGCGGGCTGGGAGGCGCCGCTGCCCTGGGGCGCGGTGGGCGAGAACCTGTCGA
The DNA here is from genome assembly GCF_052044995.1 of Roseateles sp. 22389. Taxonomy (NCBI): domain Bacteria; kingdom Pseudomonadati; phylum Pseudomonadota; class Betaproteobacteria; order Burkholderiales; family Sphaerotilaceae; genus Roseateles; species Roseateles sp. 22389. Next base: position 25,146 of record NZ_JBQEOF010000022.1, on the reverse strand, counting down.
TCACCGGTCTGCTCGAAGGCGACGCGTGGATCGGCGACGTGCTGGTCTTCCCCGACTGCGAGCTCGCGATCAGCGAGCCGCGTTATCCCTGCTTCAAGTTCAACGCGGTCATGGGCTTCAACAAGGCCGCGAAGATGATGACCCAGAGCGGCTGGTGCGGGTTCTACCTCGCGGTGCGGCAGCCCGGCACGATCGCGGCGGGACAGGCGTTCACCGTCCGGCCCGGGCCGCGCGAGGTCTCGATCGCCGAGCTCTTCCGGTCGAAGACGAAGGGCAAGGATTGACCCTCGTCCTGCGGCGGTCGCTGGCCCTCACCCCTGCCCTCTCCCGCAAGCGGGAGAGGGAGTAATACCGGCCGGGCTCACGCTTCTTACTCCCTTCCCTGCAAGCGGGGAGGGAGCAACACTAGCCGCGCTCACCCTTCTTTCCCTTCGCTGCAAGCGGAAGAGGGAGTAACACCGGCCGGGCTCTCGCCTCTTGCTCCCTCTCCCGCTTGCGGGAGAGGGTAGGGGTGAGGGCCTGTGCCCCGCTCAGTCCGCCAGCGCCGGATAGTCGGTGTAGCCCTCGGCGCCGCCGCCGTACATCGTGGCCGAATGGGCCTTCTGCAGCGGCGCATTGAGCCGCAGCCGGCGCACCAGGTCCGGATTGGAGATGAAGCTGCGGCCGAAGGCCACCGCGTCCGCGTGGCCGGTGGACACGGCCTCGATCGCCATCTCGCGGGTGTAGCCGTTGTTGGCGATGTACACGCCCTTGAAGCGCTCGCGCAGCGCGCCGTAGTCGAACGGCGCGACATCGCGCGGACCGCCGGTGTGGCCTTCGATCACATGCAGGAAGGCGAGCTTCATCGGCGACAGCTGCTCGACGACATGGTTGAACAGCGCCTGGGCATCGCTGTCCTGGCCCGCGTCGTTGACCGGCGTGACCGGCGACAGGCGCAGCCCGGTGCGGTCGGCGCCGATCGCCTCGGCGATGGCCTGCATCACCTCGAGCAGCAGCCGCGCGCGGTTCTCGATCGAGCCACCGTAGGCGTCGGCGCGGTCGTTGATGCTGTCGCGCAGGAACTGGTCCAGCAGGTAGCCGTTGGCACCATGCACCTCGACCGCATCGAAGCCCGCGGCCATCGCCGCATGGGCCGCGTGGACGTAGGCCTGCACGATGCCGGGCAATTCTTCGGTCGTCAGCGCCCGCGGCGCGGCCACGTCGACGAAGCCGTCCTTGGTGAAGGTCTTGCTCTTGGCTTGACGGTCGGTCGCCGATTGCGGCTGGGCACCCGCGGGTTGGAAATCCGCATGGGAGATGCGGCCGACGTGCCACAGCTGCACGGCGATCTTGCCGCCGGCTTCATGCACCGCGTCGGTGACCTGCTTCCAGGCGGCGATCTGCTCGGGCAAGTGGATCCCCGGCGTGTCCAGATAACCCTGGCCCTCGGGAACGATCTGGGCGCCCTCGCTGATGATCAGGCCGGCCGAGGCGCGCTGGCGGTAGTACTCGACGGCCAGCGGCCCAGGCACCAGGCCGACGGAGCGGTTGCGCGTCAGCGGCGCCATCACGACGCGGTTGGACAGGGAGACGGCGCCGACTTGCAGGGGGTCGAAGAGACTGGGCATGGTGACTCTGGAATGCGGAAGGGAATGCGAAGGCGCCCACGCGGGGCGCCGGTTCAGGATGGGCCGCAGCTTAGCGAGCGAACCCGGCCGGCGCAGCGCCTTGGCGACAGTCCGGACGCTCGCTGGGGGCTTGGCAGCGGGCCGCGGACGCGCCAGGTCGCTTGGCTACACTCGCCCGTCCGCGCGGGGGCGCCACGTCCATCGCGCGCGGTCCCGCCTGGCGCGCCTGACCGGGCTTTGACGTGTGCATGACGCGCGCCCACGCGCCCTGCCGGCCCGGCGCATGTCCCGCGATGCTGATCCCGCCATCACCTGGGAGGCCCCGATGACATCCGGTTCCCCGTTCGATCCCCGTCGTGCCGTCTTCGGCGTCGACCGTCGCCAGTGGCTGCGCACGGGTGCCCTGCTGGCACTGCCGCCCTGGCTCATCGGGGCGCGAGCCCAGGCCCCGACCGGCGCGACGGCGGTGCTGCGCGTCGGTCCCGACCATCCGGTGAAGACGCTCGCCGCGGCCGCCGCCCAGGCGCGGCCCGGCATGACGGTCGAGGTGCAGGCCGGTGACTACCCCGGCGACGTGGCCGTCTGGCCGCAGGACGACCTGACCCTGCGGGCCGTCGGCGGGCGGGTGCGGCTGCTGGCCAACGGGGCGCATGCGCAGGGCAAGGGCATCTTCGTCACCACCGGCCGACGGATGACGATCGAGGGCCTGGACTTCATCGGCGCCCGCGTGCCGGATCGCAACGGCGCTGGCGTGCGGCTGGAGCGCGGATCGCTGACGCTGCGCGACTGCCGCTTCCAGGACAACGAGAACGGCCTGCTCGCCGGGAACGATCCGACGATGGAGCTGCGCATCGAGTCCTGCGACTTCGGGCCCATCGCGCCCGGCGAGGGCCGCACCCACAACTGCTACGTCGGCGCGATCGGCCGTCTGACGGTGCTGGCGAGCTACTTCCACCACGGCGCCTCGGGCCATCTGCTGAAGTCGCGGGCGGCGGTGAACCACATCTTCTACAACCGGCTGACCGACGAAACCGGCCGCGCAAGCTTCGAGCTCGAATTCCCCAACGGCGGCGTCGCGCTGGTGATGGGCAACCTGATCCAGCAGAGTCCGTCGACCGAGAACTACCACCTGATCGCCTACGGCAGCGAAGGGCTAACGCACCGGCGCCATGAGCTGCACCTGATCAACAACACGCTGGTCGACCGGCGGCAGGCCGGCGGCGTCTACCTGCGGATGGCGCAGCGCGCGCAGCAGCTGCGGCTGATCAACAACCTGCTGTGCGGCAAGCAGGAGCTGCCGGCCGGGCCCGACCGGGAACAGCACCACAACTACTTCGTCGAGCTGGACAGCTTCGTCGATCCGGACCGTTTCGATTTCCGGCTGCGGCCCACCTCGCCGCTGATCGGCCGCGCGGTGGACGCGGGCACGGTCGACGGACAGCGGCTCAAGCCGGTGATGCAGTACCTGCATCCGTGCGCGCTCCAGGAAGTGCCGGCGGGAACGCCGTATTCGCCGGGCGCCTTCCAGCTGTGAGGCCCGGGCCGGCACGCTACAGTCCTGCCCATGCTCGCTTACCGACACGCTTTCCACGCCGGCAACCATGCCGACGTGCTCAAACACCTGGTGCTGGCCGAGGTGCTCCGCTACATGGCGGAGAAGGACAAGGCCTACACCGTGGTGGACACCCATGCCGGCGCCGGCGGCTACGCGCTCGACGGCCGCTACGCCCAGAAGAACGCCGAGCACCTGGGCGGCATCGCCGCCCTCTACGCGCGCAAGGACCTGCCCGGGCCGCTGCAGCAGTACGTGCAGCTGGTGCACGACTTCAACCCCGGCAAGAAGCTCGAGCAATACCCCGGCTCGCCGGCGATCGCGCGCATGCTGATGCGCTTCGACGACCGGCTGCGCTGCTACGAGCTGCATCCCACCGACCACCGCATCCTCGCGAGCTACCTGGAGGACCGGCCCAACACCCAGGTGCTGCAGCAGGACGGCTTCGCGTCGCTGAAGGCCGAGCTGCCGCCGCCGTCGCGCCGCGGCGTCGTGCTGATCGACCCGCCCTACGAGATCAAGGCCGACTACGGCAAGGTCGTCGCCGCGCTGCGCGAGTCGCTGCAGCGCTTCGCCGACGGCACGGTCGCGATCTGGTATCCGCAGCTGCAGACGGTCGAGTCGGTGCAGCTGGTGCAGCGCCTGAAGGCCGCGGCCGAGCCCGTTGCGAAGAAGGGCTGGCTGCATGTGCGCCTGACCGTCGCGCAGGCGGACGAACGCGGCTTCGGGATGATGGGCAGCGGCATGTTCGTCGTGAATCCGCCCTTCGTGCTGCACGACAAGCTGGCCGAATGCCTGCCCACGCTGGTGGACACGCTCGGCCAGTACGACGACGCCAACTACCTGCTCGAGCAGCAGAGCGCCTGAGCGCCCGCGTCCGCGGGCGCGGACGACGCGATCAGTACCCGACGGTGAAGCGCCGGCGGATGTGCTGCGGGCGCTCCAGCTCGTCGACGATGGCGACGGCCAGGTCGGCGGTCGACACGTGGGCCGGCCCCTGGGCATCCATCACCGGCGTGTCCAGGCTGACGCGGTAGCTGCCGCGGCGCTCGCCCGGCTCCAGGTGCACGGCCGGCGACAGGAAGGTCCAGTCCAGCGAGGACTCGTCGCGGATCAGCTTGAGCGCCTCGCGCGCGGCCAGCGCGCCCTGCTTCCACTGGTCCGGGAATTCCGGCGTGTCGACCAGCTGCACGCCCGGCGCCACATACAGGCTGCCCGCGCCGCCGACCACCAGCAGGCGCTTCACGCCGGCGCGCTTCACGCCGGCATAGATGGCGCGGGTGCCTTCCAGGAACTCGGTGTGGATGTCCGGCACCGACCAGCCCGGGTTGAAGGCGTTGACGACCGCGTCCGCGCCCTCGACGGCCGCGGCCACCTGGTCCGCCTGCTTGGCATCGGCCCGGACCACGGTCAGGCCGCTGCGCGCTTCGAGCTTCGACGGATCACGCGCGAGCGCGATCACCTCGTGGCCGCGGGCCAGCAGCTCCTTGAGCACTTCGCTGCCGACAAAGCCGGTGGGTCCGATCAGGGCGACTTTCATGAGGGGGTCCTTTCGAGGGAGATTCCGAGGGTGGTTCCGAGGAATTCGGGGGGATGCGACAGGAGCGTCGCGACGGGATCCACTGTAGGAACTTCACAATCGCCGATGAAGTCCTCAGAATCCGCCTTCATTCTTTAGACCATCTACATAATCCCCCGATGCTGGATCAACTCCGCCGCATGGCCGTGCTGGCCACGGTCGTCGAGCAGGGCAGCCTGGTGGCGGCGGCCCGGCAGCTGCAGACGACCACCTCCGCCGTCAGCCAGCAGCTGCGCGCGCTGGAGCGCGACATGGGCGTCACGCTGCTGCACCGTTCCACGCGCCGCATCAGCCTGACGCCGGCCGGCGAGCGCTTCGTGCAGGGCTGCCAGGCCATGCTGGCGGCCGCGCGGGAAGCGCAGTCGCAGCTGAACCACCTGCGCGACGCACCGGAAGGCGAGCTGCGGATCAGCGCGCCGGTCGGCGCGGCGCGGCAGATCGGACCGGCGCTGGCACCGCTGCTGGCGGCGCATCCGGGCCTGAGCCTGCACCTGGAGGTCGATGACGGCTTCACCGACCTCGTCGCCAAGCGCATCGACCTGGCGGTGCGCTTCGGCCGCTTGCCCGACAGCAGCTGGGCGGCGCAGCGGATCGGACAGAAGACGGTCGGCCTGTACGCGGCGCCGGCCTACCTGGCGCGCCGCGGCGTGCCGGTATCGATGTCGGACCTGACGCGGCACGACTGGCTGCTGCTGCGCTCGGACACGGGGGCGATCCGGAGCTTCTCGCTGGTGGGCCCGGAGGGCCGCGAGGAGATGCTGCGCATCAGCCCGCGCGCCAGCAGCAACAACCAGCTCAGCCTGCAGCAGTTCTGCGAGGCCGGCATGGGCCTGGCCATGCTGGGCGCCGAGGACGTCGACGAGTCGCAGGCGCAGGGTCGCCTGCTGCCGCTGCTGCCGGGCTGGTCGCTGCCGACCCTGCCGGTGTACGTGATGACGCCGCAGCGCGATGCGCAGCCGGCGAAGGTCCGGCACGCGATCGAGGCGCTGCGCCATGCGTTCGCGGGATCCCGAAGCGACATCCAGGCCCCGCCCGCATGATCCCGTCGCCCCGGGCCGCTACATTCGCCGGATGCCATTGAGTCACGCCGCCTGGGCCCGCATCGTCCCGTTCGCCCTGTTCATGGCGCTGCTGGCGCTGCGGGGCGCCCTGCCCGAGGAGAACGCCTGGGGCCTCGATCCGCGCTGGATCTATGCGCTGAACCTCGTCGTCGTCGGTGGCGCGCTGGCCTGGTTCTGGCGCACTTACGGCGAGTTCGCCCGCCAGAACCGCCCCACGGCCGGCGAGGCGGGGCTGAGCGTCGTCGTCGGCCTGATCGTCTTCGGGCTCTGGATCTCGCTGGATGCGCCGTGGATGCGGCTCGGCGATGCGACCGCCCCCTTCGTGCCGACGACCGCGGCGGGCACGCCCGACTGGCCGCTGATCACGGTGCGCTGGATCGGCGCGGCGCTGATCGTGCCGGTGATGGAGGAGCTCTTCTGGCGCAGCTTCCTGATGCGCTGGATCGCCAGCCCGCGGTTCGAGAGCGTCGATCCCAGAGCGGCGGGCCTGCGGGCGCTGGTGCTCTCGACCTTCGTCTTCATGCTCGCGCACACGCTGTGGCTGGCGGCGATCGTCGCCGGCGCGGCCTATGCGTGGCTCTACGTCCGCACCGGCAAGCTGTGGACGGCCGTCATCGCGCACGCGGTGACGAACGGCGTGCTCGGGCTCTGGGTCGTGTACAGCGGGCGCTGGGAATTCTGGTGACAGGCGCGATCAGCGGCTCATCGCCTTCGTGACGCCGGCCGGCCGCTGCAGGTGCCTGAAGCGCTCGAACAGCCAGCAGCGCATGCCCATCATCAGCGTGAACTGGCGCTTTTCGTGGTCGGGCAGCTTCTGGTCGAGCAGATGCTGGCGGGCGAAGTCCTCGGCGACACGCTGCAGCCGGTCGCGCAGTTCGCGCGCCATGCCGGGGCTGAGCTGGCCATGGACCAGCATCAGCAGTTCGGCGTCGTTGTCGAAACCGCCGGCGAAGAAGTCCTGCATGACGTGCTCGCGGAAGAAGCCCATCACCGGCCCCTGCGGTCGCCAGCGGAAGGTCTTGGCGACCTGCAGCCGATAGCGGTTCAGCGGCCGCAGCTCGATGATGCCGAGCCGGTCCAGCTGCACCAGCGCGCGCGTCACGTCGGCCTCGCTCATCCGGTAGGTCGCCACGATCTGCTCGAAGCTCCATTGGCTCAGGCAGCACAGGGCGGTCAGCAGCAGCTTCTCGTCGGCGACGACCTCGCGCTCCTGCTGCAGCGTCAGCTCGCGGCGCAGCGGCTGGGATTGCGCCAGGCGCTGCGACAGCTCGGCGAAGTCGGTCTTGAGGACGCGGCACAGCTCGTCGATCCGCGACAGCGGCATCTCGCCGCCCGCGGCGAACATGCGCTTGACGCTGGACTCGGACAGGTCCAGCGCCGTCGCCAGCTGCGCGTAGCTGATGCCGGCCTGTTTGAGCTCGGTCTTGATGAGGTCGATGAGGGATTGCGTGCTCGCCATGGCGGCGGACGTTAGCGCAGTTCGGTAGCGCCGATCGACCCCGCGGGGGCCGCCTCGCGATACCGCCGCAAGCCGATCGTGTGACGCCGCACGGTCCTGCCGACGATCGCGGCCGTGTTCACTCCTGCGGACGCGACCATGCTCCGACGACGTCATCTCCTGTGCTGCGGCGCCGCCGCCGCTGCCGGCCTCTTCTCCGCGCTCGCGGCCGATGCAGGGCCGTTGCGCAATCCCTGCGGCTCGCCCGAGGCGCCCATCGCCGGCGTCGATCCCGACTGGCTCGCCCGGATCTGGGAGGGCCTGGACCTCGCCCAGCTGTGGGACGTGCATGCCCACCTGATCGGCACCGGCGACTCCGGCTCAGGCTGCTGGATCGCGCCCTCGCTGTCGCAGTGGTGGCATCCGGTCGAGTTCGTCCGCAAGCACGCGATCCTCAACGGCGCCTGCGTGGACGCCCGATCGGTGGCGGACGGCGAGATCGACCGGGCCTACGTTCGCCGCCTCACCGCGCTGGCGGACGCGTTCCCGGTCGGCGCGCGCTGGCTGCTGTTCGCCTTCGACGAGGCGGTCGACGGCGACGGTCAGCGACGGCCGGACTGGACCACCTTCCATGTGCCCGACGCCTACGCCCGCTCGGTCGCCGAGGCGCGACCCGACCGCTTCGGCTGGGTGGCGAGCATCCATCCGCGGCGCGAGGACGCCCTCGCCCGCCTGGACCGTGCGATCGCCGGCGGTGCGCTGGCCCTGAAATGGCTGCCCAGCAGCATGGCGATCGACCTGCGCGACCCGCGGCTGCGGCCGTTCTACGACCGCCTTGCCGCCGCGCGGCTTCCGCTGATCGTCCATTGCGGCGAGGAGCACGCCGTCCCCGGCGCCAACCGGCAGGACCTGGGCAATCCGCTGCTGCTGCGCGAGCCGCTACGTCACGGCGTGCGCGTGATCGCGGCGCACTGCGCCTCGCTGGGGCTGGCGATGGACCTGGACCTGCCGCGACCCCGTCCCGCCCCGGCCTTCGAGCTCTTCGCCCGCCTGATGGACGAACCGGCCTGGCGGGGACAGCTGCTTGGCGATGTCTCGGCGATCTTCCAGTTCAACCGGCGGCCGGAGGTCTGGCGGACCGTGCTGCGCCGCCAGGACTGGCACGACCGGCTGCTGCATGGCTCCGACTACCCGCTGCCGGGCGTGCTGCCGCTGGTGCGCCTGCCGCAACTCGTCCGGGCGGGGGTGCTCGATGAAAACCACGTCGCTCCTTTGGGGGCGTTGCGGGACCACCACCCGCTGATGTTTGATCTCGCCCTCAAGCGGCTGGCTCGCTGGCAAGGGCAAGCGCTGGGGGCGTCGGTCTACGCGACCGCCCGGCATTTCGGCCCGGGGCCCGCCTGACCGCCCCCCCTGAACCGGGTCGTCCCGCGCGGTAGCACGGATCGATACCGGGACGGGCGGCGCGCGATACTCGCCGCCAAACATCAGGGGGACCAGGGCGAGGACAGCGACAGTCGCGCCATCGCCACCGGCAACCCATCGGTCCCGAGGGACCTTTCATCGAGGAGGAACGACGACATGAACACCCCGCACATCCGCGTCCAGCGCGACACCCAGGCCTGGCGCTACCAGGTGTGGATCTCCTTCGGCATCAGCGTGGCGCTGTGCGCCATCGGCCTGGCCTGGCTGCCGGGCGCCGACCTGGACCGGGCCTTCATGGTCATGGGCTATGTGTTCTGCCTGTCCACGGCCTTCGCGCTGTCCAAGTACATCCGCGACAACCAGGCCACCCGCACCGACACCCCGATGTGGGGCCTGGTGGTGTGGAGCGGCTTCGGCCTGGCCATGGCGCTCACCGGCTGGGGCCTGTGGCGCATGGAGATCCAGCCCGTCTGGAAGGCCTACCTGCTGGTGTGCTGGCTCTACCTGATCTCCAACGTGTTCACGCTGGCGAAGATGCTGCGCGATGCACATGAGGCCGACCTCGCCGAGGCCCGCCTGCAAGGCCGCCGCGAGGCCCACCGCGAAGCCGTCGCGGCCGCCGAGTGATGCGCCCGCCCGCCTCGCCGCCCCGTCCCAGCCCCGCTCGCCCGCCTTCCAGGAGCTCCGCCATGCGTGCCCGCCTGTCCCTGATCAGCGTCCTGACCGCCACCACCCTCGCCCTGCTGGGCGCCAGCGGCGCGGCCCGCGCCCACGGCGGACCGAGCGACGCCAGCGCGGCGCTGTCCGCGGTGCCGGTCGCCATCTCGGTGGTCGCGCCGTCGGTGGTGCTGTCCGCCGGCGCGGCTTTCGTGGTCGTCGCCATCGAGAGCACCGCCCGCGGCACCGTCTGGGTGCTGGAGCGCGCGTCCGACGGCGCGCGCCTCAGCGTCGAGTTCTCCGGCAAGGTGGTCGCCGGCGCCGCGACCTCGATCGGCACGGCCGTCGTCGTGACCGCGATCAGCACCGGCTACGTGCTGTCCGCCGCCGGGGAGGCCATCGCCTTCATCCCCAACGAGATCGGCGCCTCGCTGCTCCACAACGAACGCGTCACCCACCGGGACCGCGTCACGCCATGAGCGGCGCGCACCCCAGGGGCTTGCTGGTCGCCGCCGCGCTGGGCGCGCTGCTGGCGGCCGGTCCGGCGCAGGCCGGCCGGCCGTGCGAGGACAAGCCGCCCTCGCCCGACCAGATCCGCCGCGGCATGGACCTCGCCCAGGCCACCGCCGCGGCGCTGGACCGCAGCGGCGCCGAGGTGGTGCTGCTCGCGCGCGCCGGCCAGGACCTGACCGAGTACGGCCTGCGCTGGTCGCATGTGGGTTTCGTCTACCGCGACACGGCGGGCAGCGGCGCGAGCGCCAAGCCGGTCTGGCGCGTGATGCACAAGCTCAACCAGTGCGGCACGGCGCTGGCCGACCTGTACCGGCAGGGCCTGGGCGAGTTCTTCATGGACAACCCGGCCCGCTACGAGGCCGCCTTCTCGGTGCTGCAGCCCGAACTGCAGCAGGCGCTGCTGCCGCTGCTGCGCGAGAACGCGCGGGCCGCGGCCATGCACACGCCGGCCTACAGCATGGTGGCCTACCCCTGGTCGCGCGAGTACCAACAGAGCAACCAGTGGGCGCTGGAGACCCTGGCCGCGGCCGCCGCGCCGCGCGAGGTCTTCAACCGCGCCCAGGCGCAGGACTGGCTCAAGCGCCAGGGCTACACGCCGTCGGACCTGCGCCTGTCGACCGCGAAGCGGCTGGGCGCGCGCATCGGCATGGCCAACGTCGCCTTCGACGACCATCCGTCGGCGCGCCGCTTCTCCGGCCACATCGAGACCACGACGGCCGACACGATCTTCAGCTGGCTGAGCCGCACCGGCCGCGGCCAGGCGACGCAGCGCGTCACGGCCGGCCCCTGACCGGGCCCTCCCCCCGACGCCCCCACCCTCCCCCCTGACTCCCTCAGCGAGCCCTCCCATGAGCGACTCTTCCCACACCAGTCAATTCGCCCTGCTGGGGCAGCGCAGGTTCGGACCGTTCTTCGCCACGCAGCTGGCCGGCGCGTTCAACGACTCGTTCCTGAAGCAGTTGGTCATCCTGCTGGTCACCTTCCACGCCACCGAGTACACGACGCTGTCCGCGGGGCTGGTCGCGAACATGGCAGCGGGTCTCTTCATCCTGCCGTTCGTGCTGTTCTCGGCCTACGCCGGGCAGTTGGCCGACCGGTTCGACAAGGCCCGCGTCATCCGCGCGGTGAAGGCCGCCGAGGTCGCGATCATGGTCGTGGCCAGCGCGGGCTTCTACATGAAGAGCCTGCCGGTGCTGCTCACGTCCATCTTCGCGATGGGCTGCCACTCGGCGTTCTTCGGCCCGGTCAAGTACTCGCTGCTGCCGCGGGTCCTGGCCAAGGAGGAACTCACCGGCGGCAACGGCCTGCTGGAAATGGGCACCTTCCTCAGCATCCTGCTGGGCACGCTGGTGGCCGGCGTCATGGCCGCGATGACGACCAACCCGCTCTGGCTGTCCATCGCGCTGCTGGCCTTCGCCATCCTGGGCCTGGCCTCCAGCCTGTTCATCCCCGCCACCGGCGAGGCGGCGCCCGACCTGAAGCTCCGTTTCAGCGTGGTGTCCGAGACCCTCGCGACGGTGAAGATGGGCAAGCGGGAGGGCGAAGGCGTCTGGAACAGCCTGCTCGCCATCTCTTGGTTCTGGTTCGTGGGCGCCGTGGTCCTCTCGCACATCCCGGGGCTCGGCAAGGAAGTGCTGCAGGGGGACACCACGGTGGTGACGGTCCTGCTGGCCACCTTCTCCATCGGCATCGCGGCGGGCTCGCTGCTGTGCGAGCGCCTGTCGGGCCACAAGGTGGAGATCGGCCTGGTGCCCATCGGCTCCATCGGCCTGTCGCTGTTCACCGCCGACCTGGCCTGGTCCTGCGACAGCTTCGCCGCGGCGCTGCATGCCTCCTCGGCCAAGCTGCCGCTGACCTGGACTCAATTCCTCGCCACCAGCGGCAGCCTCCGCGTCCTCGGCGACGTCGCGCTGCTGGGCCTGTTCGGCGGCCTCTTCATCGTCCCGCTGTACGCCTTCGTCCAGCTGCGCACCGCGCCGGAGCGGCAGTCGCGCATCATCAGCGCGAACAACATCCTGAACGCCGTCGCGATGGTCATCGCCGCCGGCATGTCGGCCGGCCTGCTCGCCTACGGCGTCTCGGTGACGAGCATCATCCTGATCTGCGCCGGCCTGAACGCACTGGTGGCGATCTACATCTACCGGACCGTCCCCGAGTTCCTGTGGCGCTTCCTGAGCTGGTTCGTGGTCCACACGATCTACCGGCTCCGCACCACGGGCGCCCACCACATTCCGGAGGAAGGACCGGCCCTCCTCGCGCCCAACCACGTCTCCTACGTGGACGCGCTGGTCCTGAGCGCGCTCTGCCCGCGGCCGATCCGCTTCGTGATGGACGCGAGCATCTTCCGGGTGCCGGTGCTGTCGTGGTTGTTCCGCCAGGTCAACGCCATTCCCATCGCGTCGGCGAAGAAGGAACCCGAGACGCTCGAGCGGGCGCTGGCCGCGGTGGATGCGGCCCTGCGCAACGGTGAGCTGGTGTGCGTCTTCCCCGAGGGCGCGCTGACCCGCGATGGTCAGCTGGCGGAGTTCAAGCCCGGCATCCGCCGGATGCTCGACGCCAACCCGGTGCCGGTCATCCCGGTGGGCCTGAGCGGCTTGTGGGAGACCGCGTTCGCGAGGAACGGCAAATCGACCGCCGCGCGGCTGGGGAGCTTGCGCCCGGGACGGCGGCTGGAGGTGAAGGTCGGGGCGCCGTTGCCGCACGACGTGAGCGTCGAGGAGCTTCGCGCCAAGGTGCAAGGCCTGCTCGACCCGGTTGCGGCGGCGAGCCGGCCGCAGCCGTCGGAGGCGCGGGGCTGAGTGGTCCCGTCTGAGGAGAGGCTGCAAGGGCTCAAGGACGGGGTGATCAGGTCGGGACGAAGATCCCTTCGCCCCGTTCATCCCTCAGCTTCACTGGCATGTCGCGCTGGACGACGGCCGCGAACTCGTCGCTGAAAGCGGTCGCGTCCAGGACCGTGGGATGGGTCACATGGCGGCAGTCCTTGAATCGCCGCACGCCACGCGGAGACAACAGGAAATCCAGCCTCATGCGCCAACTCGACGTCCGGATGCTTGCGTGGAGCAGCGGGGACAGCGACGCGATGGCCTCGTCATATTGCTTCATCAGACGCTCGAATCGGACCAGGGTCGTTGCCTCGTCCGTCGACGCGGGGAACAGCTGTGTGGCCGGGTTGGGTGCCGTGTCCAGCACGGCAGCGAATTTCCAGAGCGGCTCGTGATGGGCAATGCGGTTCCTGATTTCGCTGAACTCGAGAAACTGCCGGACCGCGCGCTGCCGAGCAGGTGCGTTGAACCAGTTCAGCTTGGCGCCAGGCTGGCTCAGCGGATGCGCTGGAAGGATCTTCGACGCCACCTTTGGCCGCTGCTTGGCGATCCAGGCCAGTAGGTTGGGCCAGAACCCGAAGCTCATGCGGGAGACGATCTCATCCGGACTCAGGAGCACGTGAGGTGACTTGTCACGGACCTTCTGGATCTGGCTTCGCGCCTCGGGCTTCAGTTGGCTCGAGACACCGTCCCACCAATGGACGCTCCGGTCGGCCCCGCCCGAGACGTGAAAACTCATTTCTCGATGAATGCCGTTGCGGAGGCAAATCTCCAGATAGGAGAGCAGCTTCGACATCTCGCCGCACACCTCGCCGTTCCACATGTACAGACCGACAGCCGCATCGCGGCCCACCTTCCAATAGCCTCGATAGCTGTCGAGGCGTGGCTTGGAGACGATCTGCTCGAAGGCGACTGCGGGAGGCAACATGCTGGAGTGGTTGACCAGGCGGTCATCGGCGGCATACAGTCGCCTCCGACGCGCTGGCTAGACAACCCGAAAGGGCGCGACCCAGTGTAAAGAGTGTGAAGGCCTCCGAAAGGAGGCCTTCCGCTTTCCGGGGTCAGGTGTTGCGCCGGCTTCTCACATGTTCCTGCATGGGTGCAGGGGATCAGATGTCGCGCAGGCCACGCTGCGCCGGCCAATGGATCCTGAGTTTGGGCGTCGGCGCCAAGCGCCACACCGCGCTGACTTCGCGCGAAGGTTCAGGCGCGGGCGGAGTGATCCCCGCCCAGCGTCAGCGGCACGTCGCTGATGCCATCTTGAAGTCGCTGTTCCTCGAGCGCTTGTAGACCACTTCGCAGCTGGAATAGCCGTCCAGCGAGCGAGCCAGCTCGACGCGCGTGCGGAAGTAGCTACAGACGGCGAAACCGCCAGACATGCCCTGAAGGTTCCAGCGCTGCGTGCGGGTCGCACCGCCCTTGCCGTCCTTGCGCTCTTCTTCCTTGTCGTAGATCTCGCCATTGGGAGAGCCGACCGGGCCGCCGTTGACGGCGAAGTTGGTGAGGTCGTGCTGGGTGCGCTCGCTGCCCGCGGTGGTCGCCTCCCAGCCCGAAGGCGCTGCCGCCAGCGACTGCTGGGTCAGGGGAATCTGCATCGGGCAGCTGAAGGGCTCGGGGGCGGTGATCGCGGCGACCATCCCGAAAAGCAGCGTGGCCGCCGCGACGACTTGACGGAGCTGAAGCGGGATTCGCATGAGGATCACCATGGGATGGTCACGTGGTCGAGGCCCGGGGGGCCGATGGCCAAACCCGCCACCAGCTTCGGCGTGAGATTCACGTTGCCGACTCCAGGCTCAGGCGCCACTGGCGCCGCGCCGAAACACCCGACGGATCCGCAGCCGGAGCGCCCGCGCCGATCGCCACACCGCGCTCGCCCGGACCCAGGCGAGCAGCGCTTCCTTCCAGACGGTCCAGCGGCCGTAGAGCCGCGCGAACCATGGCAGGGTCATCAGCGCGGGATGCGTGAGCGCGAAGATCCGCGCGACGATCGCGGTGCCGATGACCTTCGCCAGTACGATGACGGCGAGCCCGAGCCCCGGGCGGCCGATGCCGATGAGCCACAGCGCCAGCAGCTTGATCGGCAGCAGCATCAGGCCCGGCAGCAGGAACACGACCAGCGCCAGGTACGGCGGCAGCCGTCGCACCACGGCTTCCAGCTGCCGCAGCACCGGCAGCCGGCCGATGGCTGCCATCACCCGCTGCAGCGGCTCCCAGCCCCATTCCTCGAAGAGGATGACGACGGCAAGGACGACGCGGATCAGCCAGCGCAACGGCGCGAGCAACGACTTGAGCATGGCCGGGATCATGCCAGGGCCGCCGCCTCGACCCGCGTGCCAGAATCGCCGCCCGCCCTCCGACGGCCCTCCATTTCCATGCAAGACCCCGTTTCATCCTTGCGCGACGCTGCTGTCGACCATCTGGCGGCCGGCCGCCCGTCGCAAGCGATCGCCGCCTACGAGGCCTTGTTGCGCGTCACTCCCGGAGAGCCGGACGACTGGTTCAACCTCGCATATCTGCAGCGGCTTCAGCGCAACTTCGAGGCCGCGTTGGTGTCCTACGACCGCGCCCGACTGCTCGGCGCCGTCGGGCCGGAAGAGATCTATCTGAACCGCGCCGTGATCCTGGCCGAGGATTTGCGCCGCCCGGACGAGGCGATGACGGAGCTCGAACGAGCGCTTGCGATCGCTCCGCGCTTCTTGCCTGCACTGGTCAACCTCGGCAACCTGCATGAGCAGCGCGGTGAACGCGCCGCCGCCCATCGCCGCTACGAGGAAGCGCTGACCGTCGAGCCCGGCCACGCGCTCGCGCTGTCCCGTCTGGCCAACCTGCGCCGTATCGACTCGACCGCCGACCCGCTGATCCATCGCCTGCGACATGCGCTCAGCGTTCGGGGCAGGCACCCAGCGGAGCAAGCCGACCTCGCCTACGCGTTGGGCAAAGGCCTCGATGACGCTGGCGCGTACGATGAAGCGTTCGCCGTCTATGGCATCGCCAACCAAGCTGCGCGTTACAGCTATGGCCGAACGCCACTGAGCTATGACCGCGAGGCACATGCGCGGCTTGTCGACGCGCTGATCAGCCAGTCACGCCAGCCGGCCCAAGCAGCCGTGGACGAAGTACCGTCGCCAGCGGTCTTCATCTGCGGCATGTTTCGATCGGGCTCAACGCTGATCGAGCAGATTCTCGGCAGCCATCCCGGTGCCACCGCCGGTGGAGAGATCGACCTGTTGCCGGAGCTCGCCCAGCGCCACTTTCTTCCACGGCTGTCGCAACCGGACCGACCGCTGCCCGCGGAGCTAGCGGAACTGATGCGTCGCGAGTACCGCAACGGCGTCGCACTACGCTTCCCCGGTGCGGCTCTGCTCACCGACAAGCGGCCGGACAATTTCCTGTTCGTCGGGCTGATCAAGCAGTTGTTCCCCAACGCGAAGATCCTGCACACGCGCCGCGCCGCTCTGGACAACTGCTTGTCAGTGTTCTTCCTCCACTTGGGGCCCTCCATGCCATACGCGCTGGACCTTGAGGACATCGCGCATTGGTACGGCCAGTACCGCCGGTTGATGGCGCACTGGCACTCCCTTTACGGCGAAGACATCCACGACGTGGACTACGACGCGCTAGTCACCGATCCCCGTCCTCAGATCGAGGCCGCGCTAGCGCACGCCGGTCTCGGCTGGAACGACTCCTGCCTGGACTTCCACGCGAGCAGGTCGACCGTCGCCACACCGAGCAATTGGCAGGTTCGGCAGCCGCTGTACCAGCGGTCGTCAGGTCGGTGGCGGAACTACGAACGTCACCTCGGCGCATTGCGCACCGCACTGGGAGAATTCGTCGGTGAATGAGAGGCGCTCATACAGCGAAGACGCGCGCCTCGCGCAATAGCTCGAACACGGCGTCCGCAGCCTCGTCCGGCGAAAGCATCTCGGTTTGCAGAAGCAGCTCTGGCGCCACAGGCGGCTCATATGGGGAGTCGATCCCCGTGAAGTCCTTGAGCAGGCCCGCTCGGGCCCTGCGATAGAGGCCCTTCGGGTCGCGCTGTTCTGCCACTGCCAGAGGCACGTCGACATGCACTTCAAAGAATGCGCCCGGTGGGAAGCGCTCCCGCACAGCTTGGCGTTCCATCCGGAACGGCGAGATCAGCGCCACGATCACGACCAGGCCTGCATCGACCATGAGCCGCGCAACTTCGCCGACACGGCGAATGTTCTCGATACGGTCCGCAGTGGCGAAGCCGAGGTCGCGGTTGAGACCGCCACGCATCAAGTCGCCGTCGAGGAGGTAGGTGTGCAGGCCGCGCGCATGCAGGCGTTGCTCGAGCCGGTCCGCAACCGTCGACTTGCCAGCGCCAGATAAGCCGGTGAGCCAGACGACCGCCGGACGGTGCCCCTTGAGCATGCTGCGGGCAGCAAGGTCCACCTGCAGTCGCGGGGCGAGGGGCAACGGCGCTGTCATCGGACCGGTCGTCAGATCCCGCGCGCCCGATCCGCCAGGAAGCGGGTGCGGAAGCCCTCGAAGTCGCCGGCGTCCAGCGACTCGCGCACTTCCTTCATCAGGTTGAGGTAGTAGTGCAGGTTGTGCACGCTGGTCAGCATCGGACCCAGCATCTCGCCGCAGCGGTCCAGGTGATGCAGGTAGGCGCGGCTGAAGTTCTGGCAGCAGTAGCAGCTGCAGGTCTCGTCCACCGGCTTCTCATCGGCCTTGTAGCGCGCATTGCGCAGCCGCAGGTCGCCGAAGCGCGTGAACAGGTGGCCGTTGCGCGCGTTGCGGGTGGGCATGACGCAGTCGAACATGTCCACGCCCTGGCGCACGCCCTCGACCAGGTCTTCCGGCGTGCCCACGCCCATCAGGTAGCGCGGCTTGTTGTCGGGCAGCTGGTACGCGATGTGGTCCAGGATGCGCAGCATGTCCGCCTTGGGCTCGCCGACCGACAGCCCGCCGATCGCGTAGCCCGGCAGGTCCAGGTCCTTGAGCCCCGCCAGCGACACGTCGCGCAGCTGCTCGAACATGCCGCCCTGCACGATGCCGAACAGCGCGTTCGGGTTCTGCAGCCGCGCGAACTCGTCCTGGCAGCGCCTGGCCCAGCGCAGGCTCATCTCCATCGAGAGGCGCGCCTCCTTCTCGGTCGTCAGTTGGCCCTTGGTCTCATACGGCGTGCACTCGTCGAATTGCATGACGATGTCGCTGTTGAGGATCGTCTGGATCTGCATCGAGATCTCGGGCGTCAGGAACAGCTTGTCGCCATTGACCGGGGACGCGAACTTCACGCCCTCCTCGCTGATCTTGCGCATCTCGCCGAGCGACCAGACCTGGAAGCCGCCCGAGTCCGTCAGGATGGGCTTGTTCCAGCTCTCGAACCGATGAAGGCCGCCGAACTGCTTCATGATGTCCAGGCCTGGCCGCATCCACAGGTGAAAGGTGTTGCCCAGGATGATCTGCGCGCCCATCTCCTCGAGCGAACGCGGCATCACCCCCTTGACGGTGCCGTAGGTGCCCACCGGCATGAAGATGGGCGTCTGCACGACGCCGTGGTTGAGCGTCATGACGCCGCGTCGCGCGCGGCCCTCGGTCTTGAGCAGTTCGAACTTCAGCATGATGGCCGCGATTATCGGCCCCCCTTCGATGGGGTTTCGCCCGACCGGCTCCCCCAGGGGCGACGTAGACTCCCGTCCCAATTGGGGGCGCAGACTCCTGGGAGAAGCATCTTGAGGTCCTGGATCGCCGCCCTGGCCGCGACGGCCGCCTGTCTGGTCGCCACGACCGCGCACGCCTGCGGGCCGTACACGGTGGGCCTGTACGAGTACAGCGCCCTCTACTACCGCGACGCCCAGGGCCGCTGGACCGGCATCGACAAGGACGTCATCGACGAACTGGCCCGCCGCAGCGGCTGCAAGCTGGTAGCGCGCACCGAATCCCGCGTGCGCATCTGGGCGCAGATCGGCGCCGGCCAGATGGACATGACGGTCTCCGCGCTGATGACGCCCGAGCGCGAACTGCTCGTCGAGTTCATCCCCTACATCGAGTCCCGGCAGTACGTGGTCCTGCGACCGGCGCTGGCGAGCGCGCTCACGACGCCGGCGGCCTTCCTCGCCGATTCGAAGCGGCGCCTGATCGTCGTGCGCGGTTATGCCTTCACGCCGACGCTGGAGTCCTGGATCGCGACGCTGCGCACCCAGGGCCGCATCGACGACGCCCCCGACCAGCCGACCGCGGTGCGCATCTTCAAGGCCGGCCGGGGCGATGCCGTCGTGCTGGGCGCCCACAGCCTGGCGAGCGCCCGGCGGGCCGACCCCACGTTCGCGTCCTTCGTGGCGATGTCCTACGCGCCCCACGAACGCAGCATCGGCGCGCTGGCGCTTTCCCGCCAGCGCGTGCCGCAGCAGGACCGCGACCGCATGCGCCACGCCATGGACGAGATGCTGCGCGACGGCACGGTGGAGTCGATCAAGCGGCGGCATCTCGGCGATCTCTCCGACATGCCGTGAGCACGACCGCATGACCGGCGCGCCGCGACAATCGCGCCCATGCCCTCGAGCCTTGCCGCGCCGGTCCACGCCGAACTGATCATCAAGAAGAGCCGTTTCCTCGGCTGTGTCGAGGCCGTGCCCGACCGGGCCGCCGCGCTGGCGCGCGTCGCGCAGCTCCGCGCCGAGCACCCCGGCGCCGCGCATGTCTGCTGGGCGCTGATGGCGGGGGGCCAGTCCGCCGCCAACGACGATGGTGAGCCCGGCGGCACCGCCGGCCGGCCGATGCTGGAGGTGCTGCGGCACCAGGACCTGGACGGCGTGCTGGCGACGGTGGTGCGCTACTTCGGCGGCGTGAAGCTGGGCGCGGGTGGCCTCGTGCGGGCCTACACCGACGCGGTGGCCCAGGCGCTGCTGAAGGCGGAGAAGGTGCCGATGGTGCGGCTGCGGACGCTGCGCTGCACGCTGCCCTACGCGCAGGAAGGCCTGCTGCGGCGTGAGGCGGAGAAGGCGGGCGCCGAACTGGTCGAGGTGGCGCATGGCGCGCTCGTCGAGGTCACGCTGCGGCTGCCGGAGTCGGCGGCCGAGGGCTTCATGGCCTCGCTCAGCGAGTCGGGGCAGGGTCGGATCGGGTGGCTCTCAGGCCCGGAAGATCCACTGGCTCCAGCGCGATAACAGCCCTTTTAAGGGCCATTAACCCCTGAATCCTGGGTTAGCGGCCCTTAAAAGGGCTGCTATCGGCGCCACCTCTCCATCGCCCATCCGCGAAGCCTGCTCGCCGGGCGCGCCCTAGAATCGCCGGCTGTTTTCCCACTTCCGCGCGAGACTGCCCGTGGCCGCAACCATCCTCCAAAAGATTCCCGCCGGCGAGCGCGTCGGCATCGCCTTCTCGGGCGGCCTGGACACCAGCGCCGCGGTGCACTGGATGCGCGGCAAGGGCGCGATCCCCTGCGCCTACACCGCCAACCTCGGCCAGCCCGACGAGTCCGACTACGACGAGATTCCCCGCAAGGCCAAGGCCTATGGCGCCGACATCGCCCGCCTGATCGACTGCCGCGCGCAGCTCGTGGCCGAAGGCATCGCCGCCATCCAGTGCGGCGCCTTCCACATCAAGAGCGGCGGCGCCACCTACTTCAACACCACGCCGCTGGGCCGCGCCGTCACCGGCACCGCCCTGGTCGTGGCGATGCGCGAGGACGGCGTCAACATCTGGGGCGACGGCTCGACCTTCAAGGGCAACGACATTGAGCGCTTCTACCGCTACGGCCTGCTGGCCAACCCGGCGCTCAAGATCTACAAGCCCTGGCTGGACCAGACCTTCATCGATGAACTCGGCGGCCGCAAGGAGATGAGCGAATACCTCATCGCCAACGGCTTCGACTACAAGATGAGCGTGGAGAAGGCCTACTCGACCGACTCCAACATGCTGGGCGCCACCCACGAGGCCAAGGACCTGGAGTTCCTGAACAAGGGCATGAACATCGTCAACCCGATCATGGGCGTGGCCTTCTGGAAGGACGACGTCGCGATCAAGGCCGAGACGGTGACCGTGCGCTTCGAGGAAGGCGTGCCCGTCGCGCTCAACGGCCAGCAGTTCGCGAACGCGGTCGAGCTGTTCATGGAAGCCAACCGCATCGGCGGCCGCCACGGCCTGGGCATGTGCGACCAGATCGAGAACCGCATCATCGAAGCCAAGTCGCGCGGCATCTACGAGGCCCCCGGCATGGCGCTGCTGCACATCGCCTACGAGCGCCTGGTCACCGGCATCCACAACGAGGACACGATCGAGCAGTACCGCATGAACGGCATGAAGCTCGGCCGCCTGCTGTACCAGGGCCGTTGGTTCGACCCGCAGTGCCTGATGTTGCGCGAGACCGCCCAGCGCTGGGTCGCCCGCGCGATCACCGGCGAGGTGACGCTGGAGCTGCGCCGCGGCAACGACTACTCGATCATGGACACCGTCAGCCCCAACCTGACCTACGCGCCGGAGCGCCTGTCGATGGAGAAGGTGGAAGACGCGGCGTTCTCGCCGGCCGACCGCATCGGCCAGCTGACGATGCGCAACCTGGACATCGCCGACACGCGCGAGAAGCTCGGCGTGTACAGCCGCGCGGGCCTGCTGGGCAAGAACTCGGAAGGTTCGATCCCGCTGCTGACCGGCGGCGACGAATAAAAGCCCCCCGCGCCTCTGGCTCGAAAGCCGCCGTTCATCGGCGGCTTTTTCGTTGGGGCGACCGGCGGTCAGTGCAATGAAAAAAGCCGCTGATCACTCAGCGGCTTCTGCTCATCGGGCGCGGGGTGTTCAGCCGCGGCGGCGACGCGCCACGAAGCCCAGCGCGCCCAGGCCGGCCAGCATCAGCGCATAGCTGTGCGGTTCCGGCACCGACGGCGCGATCGTCGCGTTGACGTTGGAGCTCAGGAACTCCGCGCGCAGGCCGGTGAAGTTGTAGGTGCGGTCGACGTTGTCGGTGACGACGAACTGCAGCGTGTTCACGCCCGCCAGGAAACCGGTCGACGCGGCGAACGAGGTCCAACCGGCGTAACCGCGCTGGCTGGAGATCGTCGAGATCACGTTGCCATTGAGCAGCAGCACGCCCTTGTTGTCCGCCGCCCACTGGCCGGTGAACGACGCGCTGCTGGCGTCGAAGCCGGTCAGGTCGAAGCTCAGCGACCAGGTGAAGACCGAGTTCGAGGTCGGGCTGTAGTTCGTGTTCTGGTTGGCGCCGGGGATCAGCCACGAGGAGCTGGCCGTGTTGGCCAGCCAGCTCGGGAACGGATCCAGGCTGCCGTTGCTGACGATGCCGTTGCCGGTCAGGCCGGCCGCGTTGCCGATCGCGGAGAACGAGTAGTTGCTGTCCTTGCTGCCGGCAGCCAGGCCGGCGCCGGTGTTCACCAGTCCGCCGATGGTGGTGGCGGCGGCCAGGCCGCTGAACAGCGTGGCGGCCACGGCGATGGAAGTACGAACCAACGGCGTCATGAGAGGTCCCGAGCAGTGAAGAGGTCTTGTGGCGGCGATTGTCCCTAAAGGTAGGGATTCACAACCCCCCGTGGGCGCGGGGGGACACCACAGTCCGCATCGGGGGTCGGGACTTGCGTCACGCCCCGGATGGGCGCATCCCGCGCTTCAGGGGGGCGTATCCGCACCCGGATCGGGCATCGCGGGCCGATCCGGTGCGGGGGTCGCCAAGGGCTCCATGCGGGGCAGGTGGCGCAGCTTGTCCGGATTGCGCTGGACGTAGATCGCGCTGATGCGGCCGGGCGCCGCCGCGGGTCGCAGCGCCACCGTCTGGATCGGCTCGCCGGCGGTGTCGTAGACGATGTAGCCCGGCAGCCCGTTGACCTGCGCCGGCCGCACGCGCCAGTCCCGGCTGGTGCGCATCCGGACGAAGCCGACGAAGGTCCGCGCCACCAGCGCGCCGCCCTCGAGCATCCGCGGCACCGCGGACGCCTTGCCGCCGCCGTCGGCCAGCAGCACCGCGTCGTCGGTCAGCACGCGGGCCAGGCCCTCGACGTCGAAGGACTGCAGCGCCCCCATGAAGGCCTGGAACAGGCGCTGGCGCTCCTCGTCCTCGACCTCGTGGCGCGCGTAGTCCGCCTTGACGTGCTGCCGCGCCCGGCTCGCCAGCTGACGGCAGGCCGCGGCACTGCGACCCAGGCGGCGCGCGATCTCGTCGAAGTCCAGCTCGAAGACCTCATGCAGCAGGAAGGCGGCCCGCTCCAGCGGCGACAGCCGCTCCAGCGTCAGCAGGAAGGCCACCGACACGTCCTGCGCGAACTCGGCCTGCGCCTCGGGACTGGGCGACCAGTCGCCGGCCTCGTCGACCAGCGGCTCCGGCAGCCAGACACCGACGTACTGCTCGCGCCGCGCCGCCGCCGACTGCAGGCGGTCCAGGCAGAGGTTGGTCACCAGGCGCGACAGGAAGGCGCCCACGTGCCGCACCGTGGTCTCGTCGACATCGGCCCAGCGCAGCCAGGCTTCCTGGACCATGTCCTCGGCCTCGGCGCGGGAGCCCAGCATCCGGTAGGCCAGCGCGCGCAGCGGACGTGCGTGCTCGCGGTCGAAGCGCAGCGCGCGGGCCGCCGGGGACTGGTCGGCCGCCGCCGGCGCGGCGTGGCCGCCATCGGAAGCAGCAGAGGAGGAATCGATGTCGGGCATGGCGCGTCGTCCGGTGTCGTCTTGCTCACAAGACGACGCAGCCTACCCGGTTGTGACACCGGCGGGGGCTCAGCCGCGGGCGCGCTCCAGCAGCATCGCGTCGCCGTAGCTGAAGAAGCGGTAGCGCTGGGCGATCGCATGGCGGTACAGCGCCATGACCGGCTCGTAACCGGCGAAGGCCGAGACCAGCATCATCAGCGTGCTCTTGGGTAGATGGAAATTCGTCACCAGCCGGTCCACGACCTGGAAGTCGAAGCCGGGCGTGATGAAGATGTCGGTCTCGCGCGCGCCGGCCTTCAGGCCGCCGCCGAGCGCGGCCGACTCCAGCGCCCGCAGCGTCGTGGTGCCGACCGCGGTGACCTTGCCGCCGGCGGCGCGGCAGCGCGCGATCGCGTCGACGGTCTCGGGCGTGACCTGGAACCACTCGCTGTGCATCTTGTGCTCGGCCAGCGACTCGACGCGCACCGGCTGGAAGGTGCCGGCGCCGACGTGCAGCGTCACATGCGCCGTGCCGATGCCGCGCTCGGCCAGGCGCGCCAACAGCGCCTCGTCGAAGTGCAGCGCGGCGGTCGGCGCGGCGACGGCTCCGGGCTCGCGCGCGAACACGGTCTGGTAGCGCCGCACGTCGTCGGCGGAGTCGTCGTGGGCGATGTACGGCGGCAGCGGCACATGGCCGTGCCGCTCCAGCAGCTCGAACGGATCGCCGGACAGGCGCAGGTGGAACAGGCCGTCGTCCGGCCCGCAGCGGCCCAGCACCTCGGCATCGAAGGCCTCGGCGAAGCGCACCACCGCGCCCGGCTTGGGACTCTTGCTGGCGCGCATGTGGGCCCAGACCTCGCGCGTGCCGGGCAACACGCGCTCCACCAGGGCCTCGACCGCCCCGCCGCTGGCCTTCGCGCCGTACAGGCGCGCCTTGATGACCTTGGTGTCGTTGAACACCAGCAGGTCGCCGGGATGGAGCAGCTCGGGCAGCTCGCGGAACACGCGGTCGACCGGCGGGTCGGCGCGGCCGTCGAGCAGCCGTGAGGCGCTGCGCTCGGCGGCGGGATGCTGGGCGATGAGTTCGGGGGGCAGAGCGAAGTCGAAATCGCTCACCGTGAAGTGACGGGACATGCGCGTTGAGGGCCGGACGGACCCGTGCCAATCGGAGGGGGAATTGGAAGGGAATCGGAGGGGGAACGGAAGCGGCGATTCTCCCATGGGCGCCCGGCGCGGCCGGGCCGCGGGGCCTCACTGCCAGCGCGCGCCCTGGTGCAGCAGCGCCGCCAGCCGGCCAGTGCCCTGCAGCTCGCCGACGCCGCGGGAGAGCGCGGCGGCGAAGCGCTCGCCCTCGGGCCGGACCTTGGAGAACACCGTGTACAGCGGGATCTCCGAAACCGCCGGATCGAGCCAGCTCAGCCTGCCGGCCGCCTCGCGCAGCTGCGTCTCCAACAGGTGGGCGCCGACGCCCTTGTCGATCAGCACCAGGTCGACGCGCCCGGCCAGCAGCTTGCGCAGGTTGGCCAGGTCGTCCACCGCGCCTTCGACGGACAGGTTCGCCGCGTCGAAGCGGGGCGGATTCACGTAGCCGTGGACGACGCCGATGCGCAGCCCGGCCAGAGCGCCCAGGTCATCGATGCGGCGCCTGCGATCAGACCGCGCCATGAAGCCGACCTGGTTCACGATGCCCAGCGGAGCCGGAAAGTGCATGGTGCGCTCGCGCTCCTCGGAGCGCCAGGTGCCGATGACACCGTCGTGGTCGCCGCGCTGGAACTCGAGCAGCGCGCGCGCCCAGGGCCGGAAGCTGAGTTCCATCTCGCGGCCCGCCTGCCGCAGCGCGGCGCGGGTGACCTCGCAGGCCACGCCGCCGCCCGGCAGCGCGCTGCCGGTGTAGGG